>DAOMNN010000019.1:0-49765 GCA_035443825.1 Rhodocyclaceae bacterium
GCCCATCATCCACGTCTCGCCGGGAGCCTCCGTGTCGTCTTCATCCGTCCCTAGCCTGAACAAAGTCGAGCTGCAAGCGATCGGGGCTGGCGTGACGAGCGATGACGCGTTTCCCGGGCGGGTATCAGGCGCGTAGGACGGCCATGGCGATCGACATGGCCCAGTTCCACCAGATGTTCTTCGACGAGTGCGACGAGATGCTCGATCGCGCGTGGCGACTGCTCGGAAACGGCAAGCGCTTTCCACAGGATGAGCGTGACATCGAAGGGCTGTATCGCTGCATGCATTCGATCAAGGGCGGGGCGGAAACCTTCGGCTTCGCTCCGATCGGGCACATCGCGAGTGCGCTCGAGGCGGCCCTCGATCGCGTGCGCGACGGGCAATCGAAGTTGGATTCGGACTTCGGTACCGTGTTTCGCGAGGCGCTGGACACGCTGCGCATGCATGTGTCGGCCTTTCGCAAGGGCCTGTCGCCCGGCGAGGATGCGACGAATGCGGTCCTGTCGCGCCTTCACTCCCTGCAGCCAAGCGGGAAAGCACGGGCGCAAGGTGGCCCGGATTGCGTGTTCGCGTTGCGGTTCAGGATCTCGCACATGATCGTCGGCAGTGAGTTGATGATGGATTTCGTGCTCGAAGAGCTCGACAGGATCGGGCAGGTGCTTGCCACCCGCAGTCCTTGCGAGGATCGTGCCGAGGATGAATGGCAGGTCGATGTTCTGACTTCGGCCGGGGAGGCGGCTCTGCGGGCGATTCTCGATCGGGTCGCCGAACCGGGCAGCCTTTGTATCGACCGGCGCGAGAGCGCAGACGTTCCGGCCCGTTCGGCGGATTTTCCCGCCGTGTCGGACGGTGCGCCCGACGTGCCCGTGGCAGAGCCCGGCACGGCCACCGACCCCGGGAGCGAGACCGCTTCCCGGACACGCGGCGTCTTCTTGAGTTTTCTGCTTGGCACGCAGCGGTATGCCGTTGACGCGTGCAAGGTCAGACAACTCGCGGTCTATTGCGGCGCGACCCGGATCGCCGGCTGTCCCGAGTTCTTCAGGGGTGTCGGGGAGGTCGACGGCACACTTGTTCCGGTGATCGATCTGCGCTTGTGTCTTGGTTCGGGGAGCGGCGAGATCACGCCCTTCACGACCCAGATTCTTGCCGAATGTGACCGGAAGAGCTTCTCGGTCCTTGTCGACAGCGTCGAGGACCTGATCACGCTGTCGGTGGGCGACATCCGCCCACTGCCCGAGATGCCCGCCTCGGAGGGGAGTGCCGCGCACATCTCGGGTCTCGTATCGCACGACGACGGAATGTTGATGATGCTGGATCTCGAAGGCCTGATTCGAAGTGCATTGAAGGCCCCGCGTCACCGATTTGCGCATGGGTTGCCCGATGCGTGACCGGGAGGCACTCACCCGGCGCGAGGTCAACGTTCCGATCGGTCTTGTGCTCGTATGGAGGAGCGATCTCGACGGGCGGTTCCTCGAGGTCAGCCCGGAGCTGGCGCGACTCAGTGGTTACGATGCCGAGGCCTTGAGCGGCGAGTACGATGACGTGCTTGTGCATCCGGACGTGCCGCGTGCGGTAATCCAGGACATGAGACGTGATCTGGGCGCGGAGCGACCGTGGTGTGGCACCCTGAAGTTTCGTTGCCGCAACGGCGACAACTTTTGGGCGCGTGTCGATATCGCTCCGATTCGTGAGCGTGGGCAAAGTATCGGTTTCGTCTCGATCCTTCGGCGCGCGATGCGGCATCAGGTGGAGCAGGCCGAAGAAGCATATCGGCTCTTGCGCGAACGGCGCGCGGATGGTCTGGCGATTCTCCATGGGAGCGTTACAGCGACCGGGCCGATTGCCCGTGCATTGCGCCGCTACGGCGATATCCCGGCACGTTTCAAGCTGATGGCCGGGACACTGCTTGCAGCCCTGTCGGGGATGGTCCTCGGTAACGTGACGGTCCG
Organism: Rhodocyclaceae bacterium; assembly: GCA_035443825.1. GTDB lineage: Bacteria > Pseudomonadota > Gammaproteobacteria > Burkholderiales > Rhodocyclaceae > DAOMNN01. The sequence goes on from DAOMNN010000019.1 coordinate 1,950, forward strand.
CCTGGCGGACGGGTCGTTGGATGGTCCGGGGGGGGCTGGTGCGCTGGGTGCCGCCGGCCTGCTGGGTTTGTCCCTCGGTGTTGGAATCTGCGTTGCGACGATCGTGGATACGAACCGGCGTCTGCGTGATGCGCAAAGGATCGTGGAAGCGCTGGGTGCGGGTGAGTACCTGTCCCATGTCGAGTGCGTGCGTGACGATGAGGCGGGGCGCTTGCAGCAGGATCTGAAGATTCTCCAGACGCGCCTTGCATCGGACCTCATGGACCGGGAAGGTTCAGAGAGTGCCGCTGATGTGCGGGGCCGCAGAGCGGCCACTGCCGCAGTCCGCAATGCGGTGAGCAACATGCAGGCTGATGCCGCGGCACTCGTCGCGCAAACGGAACGGCAGATGGCTGCACTCGATCAGGCCCTCGAACGCGCTCATTCGGCGCGAGACGCTCTCGGGCGCGACGAGAGTCGCAAGGACACCGCTGGAGCGACGCATGCACAGTCTGGCGAAGCTTGCGAGCGGGCCGTCGCTCGACTGGCGGACATTGTCGATCACGTTCGGGGCGCCCTGAGCCGTGGTGATGATGCCGCAGATCGCCTCGAACTCCTTGCGTTCCGGACCAAACTGTTCGCCCTCAATGCTGCGCTCGAACAGATGCGTCACACGGACGGTACGCCGACGACGGCACTGCTTGCGGAAGGACGTGACGTGGTACGCGGGGTGTCGGAATCGGCGACCAGTATTCGCAAGCTTTTGGCCGAAGCGACAGGCGGTGCCGAAAGCGGGACGGCGCTTCTGGGGGAGATCGAAGCGCAGATCGGTGCACTCATGAAGGGGCGCGGCGAGCGGTCCGTCGAAGCTTCGGAGGAGGGCGGTGGTGACTCTCCAACGGCAGCGGGTTTGCGGGATCGCATCATTCCGGAACTGCAGCAGATCGGCGCAGCGTTGCACAAGAGCGTGGAAGTTTCCGGACGGCTCATCGGGAAGCTGTTGGAACTCGAGCAGGCCGCCGACTCGCTGGACCGCCGGTCGGCAGTTCCGGACGATGCCGACGGCTTGCGCAGTTCGGAACGGATCGCACAACCGTCTTTGCGATCGCGGCGCAGAACGGCGACAATCTCGCCTCTGCGACCAGCGCGGCATGAAGTCGGCGCTCCGGTGCCGAAGATCGGTCGCGCCGGCACATCGAAAGTAGCCCCCGACGACGGGTGGGAGGAGTTTCAGGAATGAAACGGGAAGATCGGCCCCCGTCGAGGCCGGGGCATTCAGGCATCGCGATGCGACCGGATCTGTCGGGAATCGCGGCGATGGCGGGCTCGTCCGGGCCGCGTGATCGCGAGTTTGAGTTCTCCGCTGCCGATTTCGAGCGTATCCGCAAGCTGATATACGATCACGCGGGGATCTCGCTCGCCCCTGCCAAGCAGGACATGGTCTACAGTCGTCTGACCCGGCGACTTCGCGCCTGCGGCGACCGGAGCTTTGCGCAGTACCTCGCCCGAGTCGAGCGTGACAGCGTCGAGTGGGAGGCCTTCGTCAATTCGCTGACCACGAACCTGACTTCGTTCTTCCGCGAGGCGCATCATTTCGAAACGCTGGCCGGCAGACTCAGGAATCTCGGCACGTCGCGTACGATAAACATCTGGTGTTGTGCCGCCTCGACCGGGGAGGAGCCCTACTCGTTGGCGATTACCGCATGCGAGGCGTTCAGGTCGCTGACGCCGCCGGTGAACATCATCGCGAGCGACGTCAATACGAGTGTGCTGGCGCACGCGCAACGTGCGTCCTACAGCCCCGACCGGGTTGCGAGAATGCCGGCCGCTCAGGTGCAGCAGTTCTTTACGCGCGAGTCGTCTGCTGGCGTGGAAATGCTGACGGTGCGGCCCGAGCTGAAAAAACTGATCACCTTCCGGCGCATCAATCTTCTCGAGTCGAACTGGGGCGTGCAGTCCGGACTCGACGCGATTTTCTGCCGGAACGTGATGATCTATTTCGACAAGCAGACCCAGTACGCGATCCTGAAGCGCTTCGTGCCGCTGCTCAGACCCGATGGGATGATGTTTGCGGGCCATTCCGAGAGCTTTCTGCATGCATCCGACCTCTTCCGTCCCATGGGGCGGACGGTGTATCAACGTGCAGACCACACCTGAACGCACGCGCTGCATGCCCGGCGTGTCGTCACCTTGCGGCACGATCGTCTGCATCGGGGCGTCCACCGGCGGCACGGAAGCGGTCAAGGCCGTGCTCCAGGCGCTTCCGGCAAACATGCCGCCGGTCCTGATCGTGCAGCACATGCCGGAGATGTTCACCGGCGCGTTCGCCCGCCGCCTCGATGCCATGTGCGCGCTCGAGGTCAAGGAAGCGGAGGACGGTGAAGCCTTGAAGCGGGGTGTAGCGTATGTATCACCGGGTCATTCGCATCTGAGCATCCGCCGATCCGGCAATGGTTGGCAATGTGTGTTGTCGCGAAGCGACCCGGTGAACCGTCATCGGCCGTCTGTCGATGTGCTGTTTCGCTCCGCCGCGGAACTGCTCGGCCCCGCGGCAGTCGGGGTGTTGCTCACCGGCATGGGGAAGGACGGCGCAGACGGACTCCTCCAGATGCGCCGACGCGGTGCCTGGACCATCGCACAGGATCAGGACTCGTGCGTCGTCTATGGCATGCCGCGGGAGGCGGTGGCAATCGGTGCGGCGGTGGAGATTGTGCCCCTGCGCGAGATCGCCGCGCATATTGTGCGCAAGACCGCATCGCTTCCTGTTGCGGGTCACGGTTGAGAAGCGGGCATTGTCGCCCCCTGCATCATGTCGGAGGGGCGGGCGGAGATCGGGTTTGACGTTAAAGAAGTGCAAACCCCGGCCGATACATTGACTATCCGGTTCTGTTGCGAGCCCCGATGCGATGGGTTTGAATGACTTTGTTCCTTTACGAATGCGAGACGATATGGTGAGCTTGACATCAGGCGGCGTGGGCCGATTGTGCGGGAGCTCCATGACCGCAACGTGCGGAGAAAAAGATGTCTGATCTTTTCAAGAACGTCGAGGCGCGAACGCGCCTTGCGGGGACCAACAAGCTCGAGATCCTCCTGTTTTCCCTGGGCGTCGATCAACGCACCGGGCGCAAGGAGACTTTCGGGATAAACGTGTTCAAGGTGCGGGAGGTCATGCGCACGCCTGAGATTACTGCAGCTCCGGAGATGCCGGACTGTGTCGAGGGCATGGTGAGCCTGCGCGGGGTACTGGTTCCGGTGGTCGACCTCGCCAAGTACATCGGGATCCAGTCCGACACGCCGCGCGGCATCATGATCGTCACCGAGTACAACGGCCATACCCAGGGGTTCCTCGTCGAGGCGGTCGATACGATCCTGCGCCTGGACTGGTCGCAGATGCGCGTCCCGCCGGAGATGCTTACGGCGAAGATGGGCGGTCTCGTGACAGCGGTGACGGAACTCGCCGAAAAGCGCCTGGTGATGATGCTCGACGTGGAGAAGGTGTTGTCCGAGACCTCACGCTACGACGAGGAGTTCCTGTTCAAGGGCATCGAACCGATTCCCGAAGAGGAGCGCATGGTGGTGTTCGCGGACGATTCGTCGGTGGCCCGCAAGCAGATCGAACGCACGCTCGACATGCTTGAGGTGCCCTATCAGGGTGCGATCAACGGGCGGGCGGCGTGGCAGGAACTGGAGAAGATCGCGATTCATGCACAGTCGACGGGTCGTGAGGTTCGCGACATGGTGAGCCTGATCCTGACGGACGTGGAGATGCCCGAAATGGATGGTTATATCCTTACCAAGACCATCAAGTCCGATCACCGCTTCAATGGCATTCCGGTGATCATGCATTCGTCGCTTTCCGGAATGTCGAATCAGCAACTGGGGCGCTCCGTCGGTGTAGACGAGTACGTCCCCAAGTTCGAGCCGCAGCGCCTCGCCGAGACCTTGAGACGTCTAATCAAGCCGACCGACAAGGCTGCAGCAGATTGAGGGAAGCGTCATGTCAATTATGAATTCCGCGGAAAGTGCCCTGTTCGACGCGGTCGATGCGCGCGCCAGTCTGGCCGGATCGAACCGGATGGAGATCCTGCTGTTCACGCTCGGGACGAACGAGACATTCGGCATCAACGTGTTCAAGGTACGGGAAGTCTCCGCGGCACCGTTCATCACCAAGGCGCCGAACATGCCCACGGGCGTGGAAGGCCTGATCTCGCTGCGCGGCAATGTGATTCCAGTTCTTTCGCTGGCCAAGATCATGGGACTCAGCGCACCGGAGGAGGAGCGCGGTGGATCGATGATGGTGACCGAGTACAGCAAGCGGACCCTCGGCTTCCTGGTTGCCGAAGTCGATCGTATCGTCCGGGTGGAGTGGGATCGCGTACGCGCACCGGACAACGTCACGAGCGGCAGCAACAACGGCTTCATCACCGCGATCACCGAATTGCCGGATGGCAAGCTCGTGTCGATCCTGGATGTGGAGGCGGTTCTTGCCAATACCTTCGGCGAGGCGATCGTCGGTGCGATTCCACCGATCTCGGGAGGGCATGAACTGAACGTGTTTTTCGTGGATGACTCCGCGGTTGCGCGCCGTAAGATCACGGAGGTCCTGGACAAACTCGCGGTCAAGCACAAGCACGCGGTCAACGGACTGGAAGCGTGGAACCGGCTCGATGCGATGGCAGCGCATGCCAAGCAGGTCGGGCGCCATGTCGGAGAAGAGGTCGACGTGATTCTCGTCGACGCCGAGATGCCCGAAATGGATGGCTACGTCCTGACCCGCAAGATCAAGTCGGATCCAAGGTTCGAGGGCGTTCCGGTGGTCATGCATTCCTCGCTCTCATCGGAGGCGAACCGCGCGATGGGAAAACAGGTTGGTGTGGATGCCTACGTGGCAAAATTCGACGCTGATGTGCTGGCCGACACATTGCGGCCCTTGCTGACCAGAGGGCATTGAGTTCGCAGGACTCGGCTGTCAGCTGAACAACGGAGATCAGGATGTCCGACCCCAAAATGAAATTTCTCGTCGTCGATGACTTTTCGACAATGCGCCGCATCGTGCGCAATCTGCTCAAGGAGCTCGGGTTCACGAATGTGGACGAGGCCGAGGATGGCGTTGCTGCGTTGCAAAAGCTCGAGGCCGGCGGCTTCGACTTTGTCGTCACCGACTGGAACATGCCCAACATGGATGGTCTCACGCTGCTTCAGCGTATCCGGCAAACCCCGCAACTGAAGCATCTGCCGGTGCTGATGATCACGGCCGAGGCGAAGAAGGAGAACATCATCGCCGCAGCCCAGGCCGGCGCAAACGGCTACATCGTGAAGCCCTTCACATCTGCGACGCTGGCGGAGAAGCTTCAGAAGATCTTCGAGAAACTCGGCAAACAGTGGGTCGCCTGAGCGGACCGACATTGCTATCGAGCGGGAGCGACAGGATGACGAAGAAGCAGAAATTCGATGAGAACGGAGATTCGGAGGATCTCCAGGCATTGTTTGACAGCATAGCCTCGGGCGATTCTCCGCAGCCGAAGCTCGAGGTCGTCAGTGTCAGCAGAAAGGTCGATGTGCCCGACGGGGATGATGATGCCCTGCAGGCGCTGTTCGATTCCGTCGCGGCCGAGTTCGGCGGTGATGACGTCGCCCCCGGCGCGGCAGCAGCGGACGCGGCCTCTGCTCCCGCTGTCGCTGCGGCAAGCGGAAGCCCTGATGCCGTGTTCAATCGGATCGGGCAGATGACGCGTCAGGTTCATGACACTCTGCGCGCGCTCGGCTGCGAGAACGTCATCAACGAGGCCGTGCAGGCGATTCCCGATGCGCGCCAGCGTCTGAACTACATCGCCGTAATGACAGAGCAGGCAGCCAGCCGGGTCCTGAATGCGACCGACATCGCGATGCCCCTTCAGGACAAGATCGCTGCCGACGCGGTGGGGCTCGAAAAGAAGTGGGACCAGCTCTTCGCCAATCAGCTTTCGGTAGAGGAGTTCAAGGCGCTGGCCGGTGATACGCGGAAGTTTCTCGCTTCAGTCGCGACCAGCAGTATTGCGACCAACCAGCAGCTGATGGAAATCATGATGGCGCAGGATTTCCAGGATCTGACCGGCCAGGTGATCAAGAAGGTCGTGGATCTTGCGCAGACGCTGGAGTCGGGGTTGCTGCAGATTCTCCTCGAAGTGACGCCGGAGGAGAAGCGGGTTCCGATCATGACCGAATCGCTCATGAACGGACCGGTGGTGAATGCTCAGGGGCGGGAGGACGTCGTCACCTCCCAGGAGCAGGTCGACGATCTGCTCGACAGTCTCGGATTCTGAAATCCGCTCGGCACAGGATGCGGCACAGGCAAGGCACGGCTGCGACCAGTCACGAATCTTTGAAGCGAGAACGTAATGAGTGATTTCGCGGGAATGGAAGATCTTCTGCAGGATTTCCTGATCGAAGCGGGAGACCTGCTGTCGGGTGTGGACAACAAGCTGGTCGATCTTGAGCGGGCCCCGCACGATCGCGGGTTGCTCAACGAGATCTTCAGGGGCTTCCACACGATCAAGGGCGGAGCAGGTTTCCTCAACGCGACCGAACTGGTGACCTTGTGCCATCTCACCGAGAATCTGTTCGACAAGTTGCGCAACGCGGAACTCGATCTTCAGTCCGAAATCATGGACACGATTCTCGATGCGACGGCGACGGTGCGCCAGATGTTCGGATCACTTGAGCAGGGCGTCCAGCCGCCCGCGGCCGATCCGGACCTGATCGATAGACTGAAGCTCGCGATTGCGGGGGAGCTGAGCGAGGGAAGTGGTTCCGGAGGCGACGAGGTGTCCGAGGCCGCGGCCGGCGAAGCTTCGGACGACGAGCCCGACTGGGAACTCCTTCACGAGGCAGTGACCGGATCGTCCGGCCCGGGCAAGGCGGTGCCGGCATCGCCGGTATCACAGTCCAGCGCGGTGGTCGCCAAGGCGTCGCCGGAGGATGTGATCAAGGCGGCCGTGGGCCGGCGTGCAAGCGATCGGCCGGGTGCGGCGGCCGCCCCTGCCGGACGGCGCGAGGGCGAGCGTCAGCGCGATACATCGATCCGGGTCGATACCGCCCGGCTCGACCAGGTCCTCAATCTCTCGGGCGAGATCGGACTTACCAAGAACCGGCTCAATGCGCTTCGCAGTGACATTCTGAGCGGGCGCAACGACAACGAAACCCTTCACGCACTTGACCTTGCCGTCAGTCAGCTCGATCTGCTCGTGTCCGATCTGCAGAATGCGGTCATGAAGACGCGCATGCAGCCGATCGGGCGACTGTTCCAGAAGTACCCGCGAATCGCACGCGATCTTGCGCGGAATCTGGGCAAGGACGTCGAGCTGGTGCTCGCCGGCGAGGAGACCGAGATCGACAAGACGATGATCGAGGACCTCGGCGACCCCATCATCCATCTGATCCGCAATGCGGTCGACCATGGCGTCGAGGATCCGCTGGAGCGCGTCGCGCACGGCAAGCCTCAGAAGTCCGTCCTCAAGCTCGGCGCGCAGCAGGAGGGCGATCACATCGTCATCACGATCGAGGACGACGGCCGCGGCATGAACGCGGAGCGTCTGCGTGCCAAGGCGGTCGAAAAGGGCTTGATCACTGACGAGGAAGCCAACTCGATGGACGAGCGCCAGAGCTACAACCTGGTGTTTCTCCCGGGCTTCTCGATGGCCGCACAGGTGTCGGACGTATCGGGTCGCGGGGTCGGCATGGATGTCGTCCGTACCAACATCCAGAAGCTCAATGGCAGCATCGACATCCGTTCCCAGGCCAACAAGGGTACGACCTTCGTCATCAGCCTTCCGCTTACGCTGGCGATCCTGCCCGTGCTGCTCGTGCGCCTGGGCGAACAACCGTTTGCCGTGCCCCTGTCGATGGTGCGCGAAATCCTGCCGATCGACGGCAAGGAAGTCCAGGAAGTGGGTGGCCGTGCGACGATGGTGATACGCGGCGAAGTCCTGCCGGTGCTACCCCTGGCGGGCTTGCTTGGCTGGCCGCTCGACCGCACCCCAGGATTCGGCGTACTGATGCAGGCCGCGGAATTGTCCTTCATCCTTGCGGTGGATACCTTCGCCGGGCGGGAAGATGCGGTGATCAAGTCCCTGGACGATTTCCGTCCGAAGGGCGTCGCGGGGGTCACGACGCTGGCGAACGGCCAGATCGTCCTCATCCTCGACATGAAGGAGCTGCTCGGTGCTGCCGGCGACCAGCGCAGCGTGACGCGCAAGGCGTTGATTCGCGACGATACGCCAAAGCTGCAGGCGCTAGCCGCACACTAGGGCGTGTTCTCATTCGCGCTGGCGACCGCCATGGCGAATATGGACCGTTTTTCACACCGACGCAGTAGATCAGCCTCAAGTCCGACAGCCTGCTAGAAGGCTGTTCGCAAGGCTTCGCGGTCCGGATTCGTCAGGCCGTTAGCTGCAGCAGCTGGGCGAAGGCGTTCTCGAATTGCGTCAGGCCCTCGTCCTGCAGGCGCTCGCCCACCGCAACCATGTCGATTCCCAATGCGGCGAGCGCGTCGAAATGCAGGCGCGCGTCTGCCAGGCCCAGACCAAGGCTCGTTTCGACGCGACCGTGATCGCGCAGTGCGACCAGGGTCGCGTCGGGGAGCGTATTGACCGTTTCCGGGCCGATCAGGGGTTCGACATAGAGCAGGTCGTGGTAGGCCGGGTTCTTGGTGCCGGTGCTTGCCCACAGCATGTATTGCGGTCGCGCTCCGGCCTCATGTAATGCGGTGAATTCGCTTCCGTGAAAGCGCGTCAGGTAACGGGCGTAGGCGAGCTTCGCCATCGCGACTGCGGTGCCACCGCGCCAGTGCAGGGCTTCGCCGCCCAGCCCATCGAGGGCCTTGTCGACCAGGGTGTCGACGCGGCTCAGGAACAGGCTCGCGACGGACATCACGCCGGTCGGATCACCCCCGGAATTGACGAGATGCTCCAGCCCGCGCACGTAGGCGCCGGCCACCGCATCGACGTGGGCGAGCGAGAACATGAGCGTCACGTTGACGCTTATGCCCTGCCCGATCAGCGCTTCGATTGCCTGCAGCCCTGCCGGGGTCGCTGGCACCTTGATCAGCAGGTTGTCGCGTGCAACTGCCTGCCGCAGCCTCAGACCGGCCGCGACCGTTGCTGCGGCATCGTGCGCGAGCGCAGGTGAGACTTCCAGACTGACGTAACCCGCGATCCCCCGGCTCTCCTCGAAGGATGGCCGGAGCAGGTCGCACGCACGCTGAACGTCAGGTATCACGAGCTGCTCGTACCGCGTTTCGGCGCCGAGATCCCGCGCCTTCAAGGCAGCAAGATCGTCCTCGTAGTAGCGACCTTCCGAAATCGCCTTGTGAAAGATCGACGGATTGGTGGTCACGCCGGCCACACCATCCTCGGCGATCAGGCGGGCCAGATGACCATCGTTGAGCAAGGTGCGGGAGAGGTTGTCGAGCCAGATCTGCTGGCCCTGGGCTCGGATCTGCAGCAGGGGGTTCATCGCGGATGCTTGATTGGGGTCGGTTTCAATCGATCATTTTGCATTGAATCGAGTCGCGGCGGAAGATCGCCCACGCAAGACCAGTCCCGGCCGGGTAGGCCGATCCCCGACATGAAGTCCGGCAATTGGGGCATCCGGTCATGGGCGGCCGCCCGCACAGTGGCTGGATCGTCGTGCTCGTGACATGGGCCCGATTGCATGTGCATTCGGCAGCTCCCGCTGAGGAGCTGCCGGGAGTGGACGCTCAGTTGGCAAAATTCGCGGCAGCGAAGTCCCAGTTGGCGAGACTGTTGAGGAAGGTCGCGACGAAATCGGGACGGCGATTTCGGTAGTCGATGTAGTAGGCATGCTCCCACACATCGATACAGAGCAGGGCCTTGTCGCCGGTCGTCAGCGGCGTGCCCGCCGGCCCCATGTTGACGATGTCGACCGATCCGTCGGCCTTCTTCACCAGCCACGTCCAGCCCGAGCCGAAGTTGCCCACTGCGGAGGCGGCGAAGGCCTTCTTGAACTCATCGAATGAACCCCATTTCTTCGTGACTGCATCGGCCAGAGCGCCGGTCGGTTCGCCTCCGCCGTTGGGCTTCATGCTGTTCCAGAAGAAAGTGTGGTTCCAGACCTGGGCGGAATTGTTGTAGATGCCGCCCGCCGGGGCCTTCTTGATGATGGCTTCGAGATCGAGGCTTTCGAATTCCGTACCCTTCACCAGGTTGTTGAGATTGGTCACATAGGCTTGATGATGCTTGCCGTAGTGAAACTCCATGGTCTCGGCCGAGATGTGCGGCGCGAGGGCGTCCTTCGCATAGGGTAGTGGGGGAAGCGTATGTTCCATGAGTCTCTCCTTTTTGGTTTATTGGGGGTCCGGAATCTTACGATACTAGTCCGGATCGGCCGCCAATGACAATCCCGACCATCGCAAGAGGATGTTTCCGAGCACCCCGTCCAGCGACATTTTTTTCAAGCACCGGTCCGGGTTACGGCCGCATCCAGCGTGCCTTGCGCGAGCTCGATGGTGACGGAAGTGCCTACCTCCACATCCGAGGCGGAGCGCAGAATGTTTCCATGGGCATCCCGAGTGACGCTGTAGCCCCGGTTGAGCACTGCCTGCGGCCCGAGATGCTCCAGATGCTGGGACAGTGCGTCCAGTCGTTGTCGGCGCTGAACGACGAATTGCCGGCCCGCTCGGGCGAGACCCTGAGCGAGTCTGGCACAGCGCTCCGACGCATCAAGCAGGTCCGGTCTGGCCGCGCCGAGGCGTAGCGCCAGTAGCCTCGTGTCGGTCGTCGATCGCTCGATCCGCCGGCTGATCGCGGCTTCCATCATCCGCCGCAGACGATCGACGTACTCGCCGGACTGAGCCAGCCGTTCGCCCGGATGCCTGAGTCGCAGCGCGGCCCGGTCGAGCCGTTGCTCAAGCATGTGGAGGCGCGCCTGGAGCATGCCCGCAAGATCCCGTGACAGGGTGGCCAGACGGCCGGCCGCCTCGTGAAATCCCGCACTTGCAAGCTCCGCCGCACCGGTCGGGGTTGCCGCACGCACATCCGCCGCGAAGTCGGCGATGCAAACATCGGTCTCATGCCCGATGCCGGTGACGACGGGAACCGGGCAGCGACGAATCGCCCGCGCCAGGGCCTCGTCGTTGAATGCCCACAGATCTTCGAGGCTGCCGCCGCCGCGCACCAGCAGGAGCAGATCGATCCCGTCCGTGGCCGCGCGATCTGAGGCGAGCCGCACGCTTGCGGTCAGGGCTGCTGCGGCGCCATCTCCCTGCACGGGCGCCGGGTAGAGCATGATTTCGAGATGCGGCGCACGTCGGCGAAAGGCCGCCAACACGTCCTGCAATGCTGCCGCCGCGGGCGATGTGATCACCCCGACGGCCCGCGGGAAGCGGGGCAGCGTGCGCTTGCGCGTCGGATCGAATAGTCCCTCTGCGGCGAGCTTTTCACGCAGGCGCACGAAAGCCTCGAACAGGTTGCCCGTGCCGGCCCGCCGCAGCGACTCGACACTCAGCTGGAAATCGCCGCGGATTTCGTACAGGGTCACCAGGGCCCGGAGTTCGACCTGCATACCGTTTTCCGGATGAAAGGCGAGCAATCGGGCGCGATTGCGCCACATCGTGCAGCGAACCTGCGCCTGGTCATCCTTGAGCGTGAAATACAGATGACCCGAGGATGCACGCGTCAGATTGGATATTTCGCCGCCGACGCGAAGCACGGGAATGTGCCTCTCAAGCGTGGCTCGGGCGAGGCGGTTGAGCGCCGACACGCTGAGAATGCTTTCCGGCCCGCACGGCTCGGCGTCGTACTCCGGGGATTGGGTCGGGTGGTCCATGAGACAAAGTCTAGCAGCCCGGACGGTTGGTACCCAGCCATCCTCCTGAGGCAGTGCAGCAATGCGATGACCAGCTCAACCATCGTCGGCCTGACCGATGTGCAGCCCGACTATGCCAAGGACATCAATCCGGTCATGTCGTTGCTATCGGTGGGCCGCGAATGTCGCATTTTCGGCGCTCAGTAACAGCGTGCAATCCACAAGATGTGGACTTTGTCGAATGCGTTTGTAAAAATCCTTTCTATTCAAAGGGGTAGTTTTAACATATTGATTTCATGCAGGAAAATATTGCGTAATTTTGCATCGAAGCGGGAGATCGCTTGACGCGACGGCGATTGATCTGGATGTACGCATGTAATCCACAAACTTATCCACAGCTTTTGTGGATTTTCCTTGTGCTCATTTCGGGTAAGCCGGGTGTTGTGCAGTGCCGCAACGAAACGCGGTGATGGGCGCCGGTGATCGGCCGTGGTGCACGCCGCAAACGGGGTGTGCTAACCTTCGGCGTGCTGCCCGAGACATTCGCTGGCCGCCAATCCTTTGCAGCGAGGCTGTTCGGGGCGGGCCGGGGAAGTCTCAAGAAGAGCATCAAAAGGCACAATCCCGACCATGGATGGAGGAGAACCTCGATGAGACTGAAAAGCTTACTTTGTGGGCTGGCCCTGGCGCTGACGATCCCGCTTGCAGGTGCGCAGCAGCAGTTGTCCATTTCCACCGGCGGTACCGGTGGTGTTTACTACCCCTACGGCGGCGGCCTCGCCGAGTTGATCAACAAGTATGTCGACGGCCATGCCGCGGTCGCCGAGGTGACCGGCGCTTCGGTGGAGAACATGGGACTCATCGGTCGCGGCGATTCGGATCTGGCGCTCGCCCTTGCCGACACCGTATATCAGGCATATACCGGCACCGGGCGTTTCGAAGGCCGCGCAATCGAGAAGACGCGGGCGCTCGGTTCGATCTACCCGAATGCGGTCCAGATCGTGACTCTGGCCAACGCGGGCATCGCTTCGCTGCAGGATCTGAAGGGCAAGCGTGTATCGGTGGGTGCGCCCGGCAGTGGAACGGAGGTCAACGCCAAGGCGCTTCTCGAGGCCAATGGCATCACCTACGACGACATCACCGTGCAGCGCCTGAACTTCAACGAGACGGCCGACGCACTGCGCGATGGCGACATCGACGCCGGCTTCTGGAGTGTCGGACCCCCGACGAGTTCGATCCTGAACCTGGCCGTGACACGCGATATTGCGCTGGTGCCACTGACCGATGCGGAAATCGCCAAGGCGCAGGAAGTCGAGCCGGTGTTCGCCCCGTACACCCTGCGTGCAGGCATGTACGACAAGGTCGATACCGCCGTTCCGACGATCAGCATTCCGAACGTGATTGCGGTCAATGCGGACATGCCTGAGGAACTTGCCTACGCGATCACCAAGGTCCTGTTCGAGAAGACGGCCGAGCTGATCGCGATTCACCCGGCGGCCAACGACACGACGGTCGACTTCAGCCTGACCTCGACGCCGGTGCCACTTCATCCAGGTGCGATCCGGTACTACGAGGAGATCGGTGCCACCGTTCCGGATCGCCTGAAGCGCTGATCTCGGCGCGTGGATTGCAGCATTGCTGGCGGGCGCGAGTGGCTGATGCCGCTCGCGCTCTCGTTTGTATGCGGCGCAGCGGGTGCGACCTGTACGGCGACGGTCGATGTGATCGATGCCGATGGCTTGCCCCTGGTGGCCTTCACGGTGCGCGCCGAGGATCGATGGTGCCTGGTGTGGAACCACTCGGTTGCGGGCTTTCCGGTGCGGGATTGCTTCGTGTTCCGACCACCGGCGATGATACTGGACAGCAGCCATCAACCAGACTTCGCGGCCGGGCTGGGGCACATCGAGGGGCGTGGCAAGCTGCGGTCCGATGGCGTGGGTGGCTACTGGATCGAAGACATCGACGAACCGGTGCCCGGCAACCGTTTGAATCTGAGGGTGGGTTCGTCCACCGTCGACCATCGAATCGAGTTCAATGGCATGCGCTACTCCCTGAGCGAGCGGGCCGCCAACCGCCTGGTCGTGATGCGGCTGGTGCAGGAATGATCGGGTGGATTTGACGAGGTAAGCATGAGCGAGCAGGCAACTGGTTCTACTTCCGCCGCACCCGGGGTCAACGAATATCAGCCGCGCCCGGTGTTGTGGCTCATTACCATCGTCGCGGTCGGGCTCTCCATTTTTCAGCTTTACTCTGCGGGCATCCAGCAACTCGGACTGTTCTATCAGCGCAGCATCCACCTGGCGCTGATCATGATGCTGGCTTTCCTGATCTTCCCAGTGGGGGGGAGCCGACGCAAGCGCGGAGTCATCGGTGGCATCGTCGACACCGCCTTCTTTGCCGGAGCCATTCTCACCGGGTTCTATCTCGCCTTCTACCTCGACGACATCATCGCGCGCGCGGGGTTCTGGAACCGTACCGACATCATGGTGGGTTGCGTCGCCCTCGTGACCGTTCTCGAAGCAAGCCGCCGCGCGGTGGGCCTGGGCCTGACCGTGATCGGGACACTCGCAATCGTTTATGCGTTCGCCGGGCCACGGGGCGAGTTGCCCTGGCTGGCCGACTTTCTGCCGGGAATTCTCGCGCATCGGGGCTACACCCTGGAGCGTGTCGTGGGTCAGCTCTATCTTGGGCAGGAGGGTCTGTTCGGTCTGCCGCTGGGCGTGGCCGCAACATTCATCTTCGTTTTCGTGCTGTTCGGCGCCTTTCTCGAGGTGACCGGTGCGGGCAAGTTCTTCATCGACCTTGCCTATGCGGCGACCGGGCGGCAGCGGGGCGGCCCGGCCAAGGCGGCGGTGCTGGCATCGGCGGGGATGGGTTCGATTTCCGGCAGTGCAATCGCCAACGTGGTCACGACCGGCGCATTCACCATTCCGTTGATGAAGCGGCTAGGTTACCGGCCGGCTCAGGCGGGCGGCATCGAAGCCGCGGCAAGTACCGGCGGCCAGATCATGCCGCCGCTGATGGGTGCAGGGGCGTTCCTGATCGCCGAGTACACCGGCGTCCCCTACCTCGAGATCGTCAAGGTCAGCATCATTCCGGCGCTGCTCTACTTCGGTACCGTGTACCTGTTCGTGCATATCATCGCAATCAAGCAGGGCATGCGCGGCATGGCTGCCTCCGAACTGCCGTCGGTGCGCGATGTCATGCGTGAGGGCTGGCACTTCCTGATTCCGCTGGTAGTGCTGGTCTATCTGCTGGTGATGCACATGTCGCCGATGCGGGTCGGCTTCTACGCGGTCGTTTCGGTCGTTGCGGTCGCGGTCGTGCGATACCTGGTCTGGTTCTTCGTCTTTGCGCCGCGCGAGGGACTGGCGGTGGACGTCGGGCGTGTTCGCATGCTGTTGACTGCCGGTTTCTCGAAGCTGGTCGAGGGCCTTTCGCTGGGGGCGCGCAATGCCGTTCCGGTGAGCATGGCCTGCGCGGTGGCGGGCATCATCGTCGGCGTGGTCGGGCTGACCGGGCTCGGACTCAAATTCTCGTCGATGATGATGGCCTTCTCCGGGGGCAATATCGTGCTGGCCCTGTTGTTGGTGATCATCGCAAGCCTGGTCCTGGGCATGGGGCTGCCCGTGACGGCGGCCTACATCGTCCTGATCGTGCTGGTGGGTCCCGCACTCACGTCCGAGTTCGGCATACCGCTGCTCATCGCGCACCTGGTGGTCTTCTGGTACTCGCAGGATTCGAATGTGACGCCACCGGTCGCTCTCGCGGGATTCGCGGGGGCGGCGATAGCGGGCGCCAAACCGATGGAAACCAGCATGCAGGCATGGAAGTTCGCGAAGGGCCTGTATCTGATCCCGATGTTCATGGTGTTCAATCCCGAACTCATCATGGGTGGCCCGGTGCATGTCGTGGTGTGGAACGTCGTGATCGCGGTGTGCGCACTTGCGGCGTTCGCGGCGGCCCTGGAAGGCTATCTGTTCGGCCCGATGGGCGCGGTGCCTCGTTTGCTCATCGTTCCGGCGACCGTTGCCATATTCTATCCGGACATCGTGGTCGAATCGGCGGGGCTTGCCGCCATCGTCATCGTGCTCGCTGCCAACTGGTGGGGGAGCAGGAGCGGACAAGCCGCACGTGCGGCTTAAGCCGGATCGGGGGCGACGGCCTCAGCGTCGGCCTTGCCCT
Organism: Rhodocyclaceae bacterium; assembly: GCA_035443825.1. GTDB lineage: Bacteria > Pseudomonadota > Gammaproteobacteria > Burkholderiales > Rhodocyclaceae > DAOMNN01. The sequence goes on from DAOMNN010000019.1 coordinate 17,916, forward strand.
GAGCGCGTCCGGGCGCTAGAGTTGCCGCTTTCGGACTTGGGAGGCATATCGCGTGCTCGCGATCATTGAGGCATCCGGATGGCCGATCTGGCCGTTGCTGTTGGCATCGGTCATCGCCGTTGCGCTGATCATCGAGCGTTCCCTGAGTCTGCGTCGTTCACGCGTCGTGCCCGCCGGCCTTCTGGAGGCCGTCCTGGATGATCTGCGCGCGAAAAATGGCGTGACCACCGAGATGGTTGCGAGGGTGGCAGCCCATTCACCGCTCGGCCGCGTGCTCGCAGCCGGTTTGCGCAACGTCAGCAGTTCGCGCGAGATCATGAAGGAAGCGATCGAGGAGACCGGTCGCGCCGTCGCCCACGAACTGGAGCGCTACCTGACCACGCTGGGCACGATCGCCGCGATCAGCCCCTTGCTGGGGCTGTTCGGAACCATCATCGGCATGATCGACATCTTCGCGTCACAGGGCGTGACGGGTGCGAACCCGCAACAGCTTGCGCAGGGGATCTCGATCGCTTTGAACACGACGGGACTGGGACTGATCATCGCGATCCCCGCCACGATCTTCTGGCGCCACTTCCGGGCACTGGTGGACAGTTTCGTGATCGACATGGAACAACAGGCGATCAAACTCGTCGAGGTCGTTCATGGCGAGCGCCGCTGACCGGGGCAAAGCATGAACTTCCAGCGCGGACATCGTCAGGTGGAACCGGAAGTCAATCTGATTCCGCTCATCGACGTCGTGCTGGTGATCATCATCTTTCTGATGCTCACTACGACGTTCTCCAAGGTTTCCGGCCTCGAGATCAATCTGCCGACGGCGGAGGCCGAATCGAGCGACATTTCGCCCGACGAGATTACGGTCGCGGTGACCCCGGCCGGTGACGTGATCGTCAATGGCACGCCGGTCGGCTCACGCGAGATCAATGCGATCGCCACGGCCTTGAGCCGCGCGGTTTCGCCTGGCGGAAGGGAGCCGATCATCGTCATCAACGCCGACGCCCAGGCCTCGCACCAGAGCGTGATCGACGTCATGCAAGCGGCGCAGCGTGCGGGCCTGCCCCATATCACTTTCGCGATTCAGGCCCCGCCGTCCTGACCGGCGCGGGCTCATGAGTCATGCGTTGGACCGCGGGAAAGGCACCGGATTTCTGGCAGACTCGTTTCCTGCCGGCCATGCTCCTTCTTCCCCTGGCGGGTCTCTTCGGCATTCTTTCGTGGGTACGCCGGACACTGTATCGAAGCGGTCTGGTCCGGGCGGCGCCCGTGCCCGTTTCGGTGATCGTGGTGGGCAACATTTGCGTGGGCGGTAGCGGCAAGACGCCCGTGGTCGCGTGGCTGGTCGAACGCCTGCGTGAGACCGGATTCAGGCCAGGCATCGTGAGTCGTGGATACGGCGGGAAGTCCTCGGGGGCCGCCCTCGTGGTACCGGACGCGGATCCCGCAATCTTCGGCGATGAGCCGGTGTTGCTGGCGCGGCTGACGAGATGTCCGGTGGTCGTGGGTGCCGACCGTCCGGCGGCGGTGCTGTCGCTGCTCCAGGCGCACCCGGAATGTAATGTGATCGTGTCCGACGACGGTCTGCAGCACTACCGCCTCAGGCGTGATGTCGAGGTGGTCGTGGTCGACGAGCGGGCCCTGGGCAATCGATGGCTGCTGCCGGCAGGACCCTTGCGCGAGGGATTGTGGCGCCTGCGCAGCGCCGATGTCATCGTTGCCCACGGCGACTTGTCCTCTCACGTGCGCGAGCACCTGGGTGCGGTCCCCGTCGCATCGATGACGCTCGAAGGCGACCGTCTCGTGTCGCTCGGCATGCCTTCGGAGACGCGGGCGCTAAGCGATTTCGCCGGCATGCGCGTCCATGCGGTGGCCGGGATTGGCCACCCGGAACGATTTTTTGACCAGTTGGGCGCGATGGGGCTAGATATCGTGCCGCATGCATTCCCGGACCATCATCGCTTCAGCGCCGACGACCTTGCCTTCGCGCCGGGCGAACCGAAGATACTCACAGCCAAGGATGCGGTAAAATGCAGGGCTTTCGCGCCCGCCGACACCTGGGAGTTCCCCGTTACGGCGCAGATCGAGCCGATTGCGCTCGAACGAATACTGGAGAAACTGAGCCATGGACGCCAGGCTGCTTGAAATTCTCGTATGCCCGATCTGCAAGGGTCCGCTCGATTTCGTCAAGGACGCACACGAACTCGTGTGCAAGGCGGATCGACTCGGTTTTCCGGTTCGGGATGGCATTCCGGTGATGCTCGAGGACGAGGCAAGGCGCCTTTCCGCGGAGGAAGTCGACGCGTTGCGCAAGAAATGACGACGCGGTTCAGGGTCGTCATACCGGCCAGGTACCAGTCGACGCGACTGCCGGGCAAGCCTCTGGCCGATATCTGTGGCCGGCCGATGGTGGTACGTGTGCTCGAGCGGGCAAATCTCGCCGGTGCCGAATCCGTACTGGTGGCAACGGATCATGCAGCCGTGTTCGATGCGCTGCGGACCGTCGGTGCGCCGGTGGTGATGACGCGCAGCGACCACCCCAGCGGTACGGACCGCCTTGCCGAGGTCGTCGATGCGATGGGGTGGAGTGACGACGAGATCGTGGTCAATGTCCAGGGAGACGAGCCCTTGGTCGCCCCCGACCTGATCTCGGCGGTGGCTTCTGCGCTTGCGGCCGATGACGAAGCGATGGTGGCGACTGCGGCACATCCGCTTGCGAGTGCGGAAGAATTCTTCAATCCCAACGTGGTCAAGGTGGTGTGTGACAAGCGCGGACGCGCCATGTACTTTTCGCGCGCACCGATGCCTTGGGCGCGCGATGCGTTCATGCATGGCCGCGACACCTTGCCTGCCGGTTTGCCGGCCATGCGACACGTCGGCATTTATGCGTATCGGGCGGCCTTTCTGCGCCACTACGCCGGGCTCGAGGCTTCATTGCTCGAGCAATGGGAAGCGCTTGAACAGTTACGGGTGCTGTGGCACGGTTACCCGATCGTAGTCAAAACAATAGCCGAAGCCCCCGCACCCGGTGTCGACACGCAAGCGGATCTCGAGCGCGTCCGGCAGCTGTGGAGAGAATCGGGGCAGGCATGAGGGATTTCGTGGTTTGTTTTTGTCTTGACGTGGCTGCCCGAGGGGCGTCACTACAACGGGAGTGGGTATATGCGACTGATTCTATTGGGACCCCCGGGAGCGGGCAAGGGTACACAGGCCAGCTTCATAACCGAGAGATTCGGTATTCCGCAGATATCCACCGGTGACATGCTGCGTGCGGCCGTGAAGGCGGGTACGCGCCTGGGCCAGGAGGCGAAGAAGGTGATGGATGCCGGTCGGCTGGTATCGGACGAGATCATCATCGACCTGGTCAAGGATCGCCTCAGGGAAGACGACTGCAAGGGGGGCTATCTGTTCGACGGATTTCCGCGGACCATTCCCCAGGCAGATGCGATGAAGGGCGCCGGGGTCGGTCTGGATTTCGTCCTCGAGATCGACGTTCCCGACGAGGAGATCATCGAGCGCATGAGTGGCCGGCGCGTGCATCTGACATCTGGCCGAACCTATCATGTCAAATACAATCCACCCCAGGTTGCCGGCAAGGACGACATTACCGGCGAGGACCTGATCCAGCGCGAGGATGATCGCGAGGACACCGTACGCAAACGCCTTGAGATCTATCATGCCCAGACCAAGCCGCTGATCGACTATTACAGTCAGTGGGCGGCATCGGGCGACGCCGCCGCGCCGAAGGTGTGCAGGATCGCCGGACTTGGCACGGTGGAGGACATCACCGCACGCGCTTTCGCGGCGCTGGGCAGCTAGCGGGACCCATTGTGAGGGGCACGTCCGGCGTGCTGCCCTGAGTACATGAAACCGGCCAACCTCTTCTACGCACAGTCGGGCGGCGTGACCGCGGTCATCAACGCCACGGCGGCCGCGGTGATTCAGGCGGCCCGGAAGCGTCCCGACGCGGTGGGCAAGGTCCTGGCGGGTCGGCACGGCATTCTCGGGGCGCTAGGCGAGGACCTGATCGATGCTTCCGCTTTCGCGGCCGACGATCTGGTGGCAGTTGCACAGGTGCCGGGCGGTGTGTTCGGGTCCTGCCGCTTCGATCTGGACGCACCGGAAAGCAATCCCGGACAGTACGATCGCCTGTTCGAGGTCTTCGCCGCCCACGATATCGGCTACTTCCTGTACAACGGCGGCAACGGGTCGATGGATACCGTCGTCAAGCTGTCGACGGCGGCACGGCAGCGCGGCTATCGCCTCGTGTGCATCGGCGTGCCGAAGACGGTGGACAACGATATCGAAGGCACGGACTGTTGTCCCGGCTTCGGCTCGGCAGCCAAGTACGTCGCCACCTCGATGCTGGAGGCGGGTCTCGACCTCGATGCTATGGCGAGCCGTGTCGGGCGTGTGTTCGTCATGGAGGTCATGGGACGCAACGCCGGCTGGCTGGCGGCGGCCACTGCGCTCGCAGCGGCCGATGAAGATCAGCCGCCGCATATCATTCTCATGCCCGAGGTGCCGTTCGACGAGGCGGTCTTTCTGGATCGTGTGAAGGCCACGGTGGAGCGCCTGGGATATTGCGCCGTCACCGTCTCCGAAGGCATTCGGCGCGGCGATGGCTCGCTCGTCATGGAGCAGTCGCACGATCGCAAGGGTCATGTGCAATTGGGGGGCGCCGGGCAGTGCATCGCACGTCTGGTCCATGCGGCCTTCGGCTACAAGCACCACTGGTCGATTCCGGATTACCTGCAGCGCGCCGCCGGGCACACCGTATCCGCAGCGGATCACGCCCATGCCTGCGCGGTGGGTCGTGCCGCAGTGGAATATGCGATCGATGGCCGCGACGGGGTGATGCCGGCGATCCGGCGCGTCGCGGATGATCCCTATGGCTGGGTTGTCGAACCGGCAGACCTGGCCGGCATCGCCAACCGCGAACGCCTGGTGCCGGCAGACTTCATCCGGGCCGATGGCCTGCACGTCACGGATGCCGCACGCCGCTACCTGCAGCCGTTGATCGAAGGTGAGCTGCGGCCGCCGTTCGTCAACGGGCTGCCGCACTATCGACGCTTCAAACCCGGCCGCGTGCCGCGCAAACTGCCGCCGTACGCGTTCTGAATGCGGCGTCAGTCGCGAAGCGCGGGGTTGAGCGTGTATGTCCCCGTCAATGAGGCTTCGCCGAGCACGTGACCTTCGATCGCCTTGCGTACCGCGGTGCCGTCGAAACGTCCATCCAGCGGGCAGCGCGCCACGTCGAGCGCATACAGTGTGAATACGTAGTGGTGCAGCAATTCGTCGTTCCACGGCGGGCAGGGGCCGTCGTAGCCATGGTAGTCCCCACGCATCGTGTCATCCCCGGCGAACCAGGCGGTGTAGTCGTTGATTCCCTGGCGGCTTCCGTGGGCCGCTTCGGGGCCGGGCTTCCCCTCGGGCGTCACTTCGGAAGAAAAGCTGCCTGCGGCAATCTCGCCGATCGACGCGGGCAGATCGACCAGTACCCAGTGGAAGAAGTCCACCCGAGGCAGGCTGGCCGGCACGTTGCGGCCCTCCTGGTTCACGTCGTCGCCGCGGCTAGGGACGTCGGGATCGTGGCAGATCAGCACGAACGAACGGGTGCCGGGTGGTACATTCCGCCAGGCGAGGTGCGGGTTGAGGTTGCGGCCCAGGCACACATGACCTTCGCGGGCCGGGATGCAGAAGGCGAATTCGCCGGGGATCGGTGCGCCGTCCTCGAAGCTGTTGCTCGTCAGTTTCATCGATGCATCTCCTTTCTTGGCGACAAGTGATTCTCTCAGGTCGGCGCTGCGCGATTCAATCCTGCCCTCATTCGAGCCCCTGGCGCCTGAAATCGCGGATGCGGAAACCAAGTGCCAACAAGGTCGCGAAATAGCCTGCGATACCCGCAATGACCAGAAGCCCCAGATGTAGTACGCGATCCAGCGCCCGTCGCTCCAGCCATGCGGATTCATCCCCCATGCCGAACCACAGCACGGTGCCGAGCACCACCAGTGCAACGGCGATGCGCCAGGCGAATCCAGCCCAACCCGGCAGCGGCCGAAACACACCGCGCTGGCGCAGGGTACGATAAAGCAGTCCCGCGTTCAGCAGCGACGCGATCCCGATCGACAGGGCCAGCCCGGCATGGCGGAACGGAATGATGAAGGCCAAGTTCATCAGCTGTGTGGCAATCAGCGTGATCACCGCAAACTTCACCGGCGTACGGATATCCTGACGTGCATAGAATCCCGGCGCAAGTATCTTCACCATGATCAGTCCGGTGAGGCCGACGCTGTATGCCATCAGAGCGAGACGCGTCTGCAGCACGTCCTCTGCGGTGAAGGCGCCATGGTGGAACAGGGTCGAGATCAGCGGCACGGCGAGCACCGCCAGCGCGAGCGCAGCCGGCAGGGTGAGCATGAGGGTAAGGCGCAGGCCCCAGTCCAGCGTGGCGGAAAACTCCTCGGGTCTTTCGTCGGCATGCAGGCGCGACAGGCTGGGCAGCAGTATCGTCCCGAGCGCTGCACCGAGCAATCCGGCGGGAAACTCCATGAGCCGGTCCGCATAGTAGAGCCAGGACACGCTGCCGCTCGGGAGAAACGACGCGAAGATGGTGTTGATCAGCAGGGAGATCTGGGCCACCGATACACCCAGCATCGCCGGCAGCATCAGCGTGGCCACACGGCGTACGCCCGGGTCCGACAGATTCAGGTCGAACCTCGGCAGCATGCCGATCTTCGCCAGCGGACGAAGTTGCAGGCCCAGTTGCAGAATGCCGCCGATGAACACCGCCCACGCCAGTGCAAGCACCGGGGTGTCGAACAGGGGGGCGGCGAACAGGGCCATGCCGATGAAGGAAAGGTTGAGCAGAACCGGTGTGAATGCCGGAATCGCGAAGCGGCTCCAGGTGTTGAGCACGCCGCCGGCAAGAGCGACCAGCGACATGAACAGGATGTACGGAAAGGTAATGCGGGTCAGCTCGACGGTGAGCGCGAACTTGTCCGCATCGGCCGCAAATCCCGGAGCCGAGACGTAGATGAGCGCAGGGGCGGCGATGATGCCCAGCAGGGAAATGGCCGCGACGGTCAACCCGAGGGCCGTGGCAACCCGATTGACCAGCAGGTGTGCCTCCGCCTCGCCCTTGCGGTTCCTGTATTCGGCGAGAATGGGCACGAACGCCTGCGAGAACGCCCCCTCCGCGAACATTCGCCGCAGCAGGTTGGGCAGGCGGAAGGCGACGAAGAACGCGTCCGTAGCCATTCCGGCGCCGAAAGTGCGCGCGATCACGAAATCCCGGACGAAGCCGAGAATGCGTGACAGCAGGGTCATGCCGCTGACGGTGGCAAGGGCGCGCAGCAGGTTCATTCGGATCGCAAAAAGCGCCATGATAGCCGCTGAACGTGCGGACGTCTTGCAGCATGCCGCAACACCGCTGCGGCCAAGCGCGACACCGCTGCCGGACGGTGTGCGGAGCGACGATCAATCTTGCTTTACGCTTCGGTGCGAGGTAAACTCACGCGTTTTACAGAACCAACGAACGGAAGAACATCTATGGCCAATTCGGCACAAGCCCGCAAGCGCGCCCGTCAGACGGTCAAGGCGCGTACGCACAACGCCAGCCTGCGTTCGCGTCTGCGTACTGCGATCAAGGCGGTGCAAAAGGCTATCCTCGGTGGCGACAAGGAGGCTGCCCAGGCAGTGTTCCGCAGTTCCCAGTGCACCATCGACAGCATCGCGGACAAGAAGATCATTCACAAGAACAAGGCCGCGCGCCACAAGAGCCGTCTGTCTGCCGCGATCAAAGGGATGTCCGCCTGATTCGCAGGCGTCAAGGCTGCAACGAAAACGGCGACATCAGGTCGCCGTTTTTTTTTGAAACGCCCGCGCTTCGGGGTCTGATTCGACTGCCGCCCGGCGCCGTCCCCGCGCTCACTCCAGCGGCTCGACCTGCAGTTCGTTATCGCTCGCGAAATTCACCAGAAACTTGTACGCCAGCGGTTCGACGTCATGGAGGCGGGCATCGACCCGAACGGTCTTGTCGCCGTTCGGTCGCGAACCAGGGCGCACATACGGGGAGTATTTCATGCGGTGATCTGCGCCGAAGGCCGACATGATGCCGCATAATCGGTCTGCCCAGTCACTGGGGCGAAAGCGCTTCCCCTCGCGAGTCACCCCGATGATGACGAAGTCCTGAATTTTCTGGTTCATGTATCACGCCACAATGGTGCGATGTCAGCCGAACGGACCGCGCCCGGTCGGGAACGGCGGTGCCTGCGACAATTGCAACGGCGTATTTTGCGCGCCGCACAAAGAACGGCATTCTAGCAGAAAAGGTTTCATTGCCGAGGCGGGGATTCGGTCGATTCGCCTTCACGGCAGGCATTTCCTGCACGGGGGCGGATGAGTGTGAGCAAGCCGAATGGTCACGCAAAATCTATACTTTCAGCACTCTTTCGCTTAAGATTGCCCCCTTGGTACTCACTCACGGCGGCAGCAGCCGCCGTGTGCGTTTTACGGATCCTATCGATCGGGGTTTTTCATGTCCCACCTCATGAACACCTACGCAAGGCTGCCCGTCGCGTTTTCGCACGGGGAAGGCGTCTGGCTCTTCGACGAGACGGGCAAGCGCTATCTGGATGCTCTTGCCGGGATCGCGGTGTCCACGCTGGGCCACAATCATCCGCGCCTGGTCGGTGCGATCGCGCAGCAGGCGGCCTGCGTGCTGCACACTTCGAATCTCTATCGCATACCGCTGCAGGAGGAACTTTCCGATCGGCTGGCAGCGCTCTCCGGGATGGAGGAAGTGTTCTTCTGCAACTCCGGATGCGAAGCGAACGAAGCCGCGATCAAGCTTGCACGATTCTATGGGCATCGCAAGGGCGTGGATCAGCCGACCATCATCGTCATGGAAAATGCCTTCCACGGACGCACCATGGCGACGCTCTCGGCTACCGGAAACCGCAAGACCCAGGCAGGGTTCGAGCCGCTCGTATCGGGGTTCGTACGCGTGCCGTACAAGGACATCGAGGCCATCCGCAAGGTTGCGGAGCACAACGCGAATGTGGTCGCGGTGATGCTTGAGATGGTGCAGGGTGAAGGCGGAATCAACATCGCCGATGAAACGTTTCAGCGCGAACTGCGCGAGGTCTGCGATGCCCGCGACTGGCTGATGATCTGCGACGAGGTGCAGTGCGGGATCGGTCGCACCGGACGCTGGTTCGGATTCCAGTCGGCGGGTGTCCGGCCGGACGTGATGACGCTCGCGAAGGGGCTCGGTTCAGGTGTGCCGATCGGTGCGTGCCTGACCTCCGGACGTGCCGCTGGATTGTTCGGTCCGGGAAATCATGGATCGACTTTTGGCGGCAACCCCCTGGCGTGTGCGGCCGGCCTGGAAACACTCGCGACGATCGAGGAGGACGGCCTGATGGCCAATGCGACCGCCGTGGGCGAGCGCATAAGGCAGGGCTTGCGTGAGGCGCTCGACGGCGTGTCGGGGGTTGCCGACATTCGTGGCCGTGGCCTCATGATCGGAATCGAACTCGACAAGCCGTGCGGCGATCTGGTGCGGCAGGCTCTGGATGCGGGTCTCCTGATCAACGTGACGGCCGAGCGGGTAATCCGCCTGTTGCCGCCGCTGATCTTCACCGAACAGGATGCGGGAACGCTGGTTTCGATCCTCGCGCCGCTGATCCGCAAGCACCTCGAGGCGTGAGGTGAGCCCATGACGGCCCTCAAGCACTACCTTCAGTTCAAGGATCTGTCCCGCGAAGAGTACGAACATCTGTTCGAACGGGCGCGCTGGATCAAGGACAAGTTCAAGCGCTACGAACCATATCATCCGTTGTTCGACCGGACGCTGGTGATGATATTCGAGAAGGCCAGCACGCGTACGCGCCTGTCCTTCGAAGCGGGGATGCACCAGCTGGGCGGCTCGGCGATCTACCTGAACACGCGTGACTCGCAACTGGGTCGCGGCGAGCCGGTCGAGGATGCCGCGCAGGTGATGTCCCGTATGAGCGACCTGGTCATGATCCGCACCTTCGAGCAGGACATCATCGAGCGCTTCGCGGCGAATTCGCGGGTGCCCGTGATCAACGGTCTGACCAACGAGTATCATCCGTGCCAGATCCTGGCCGACATCTTCACCTTCATCGAGCACCGCGGTCCGATCCAGGGTCGCACGGTCGCCTGGATCGGCGATTCGAACAACATGTGCAACACCTGGCTGCAGGCCGCCGAGCTGCTCGATTTCAACGTGCATGTGTCGACACCGCCGGGCTACGAAGTCGAACCTGAGCGTGCCGGATTGTACGGCACGGATCATTTCGAGCAGTTCGCCGACCCGATGGAAGCATGTGTCGGGGCGGATCTGGTCACGACCGACGTGTGGACCTCGATGGGGTTCGAGGCCGAGAACGAACAGCGCATGAAGGCGTTCGCCGACTGGTGCGTGGATTCGGACATGATGGCGCGGGCCGGATCCGATGCGCTGTTCATGCATTGTCTGCCGGCCCATCGCGGCGAGGAAGTGACGGCCGACGTGATCGACGGGCCGCAATCGGTGGTATGGGACGAGGCCGAAAACCGCTTGCACGCACAGAAAGCACTGATGGAATACCTGGTACTCGGCAAGTTGGAGGCAAAGTGACCACGTTTCGGCGCAGCCAAAACCGCTTGCACGCACAGAAAGCACTGATGGAATACCTGGTACTCGGCAAGGTGGAGGCAAAGTGACCATGTTTCGGCGCAGCCAAAATCGACTGCATGCCCAGAAAGCGCTGATGGAGTACCTGGTACTGGGCAGAGTGGCCGGCGAGGGCGCGTGACAGGTGGCCCCAATTGCTTCCGACCGGAAGCAGGTGTGGCCGGATGACATTTGTGGCTGCCACGAGCAGCCTCTCTATTGATCGGAACCAAGATGAGCGAAGTCAAGAAAGTCGTGCTCGCCTATTCGGGCGGCCTGGATACCTCGGTGATCCTCAAGTGGCTGCAGGATACCTACGCCTGCGAGGTGGTGACCTTTACCGCCGATCTGGGCCAGGGGGAGGAACTCGAGCCCGCGCGCCACAAGGCGCTGAAGTCCGGGATCAGGCCCGAGAACATCTTCATCGACGACCTGCGCGAAGAGTTCGTGCGCGACTTCGTGTTTCCGATGTTTCGCTGCAACACCGTGTACGAGGGCGAATACTTGCTCGGCACCTCGATTGCACGCCCATTGATCGCCAAGCGCCAGATCGAGATCGCGCGCGCCACGGGTGCGGATGCGGTCTCCCACGGAGCGACCGGAAAGGGCAACGACCAGGTCCGCTTCGAACTCGGCTACTACGCGCTGATGCCGGGCATCAAGGTCATTGCGCCGTGGCGCGAGTGGGACCTGCTGTCGCGCGAGAAGCTGCTCGCCTATGCGGAGAACGCGGGCATTCCGATCGAGATGAAGCACAAGCAGGGCGGTTCGCCTTATTCGATGGATGCCAACCTGCTGCACATCTCCTTCGAGGGCCGGCACCTCGAGGATCCTGCGGCCGAAGCCGAGGAAGACATGTGGCGCTGGACGGTGTCGCCGGAGGCGGCGCCGGATGAGGCCGAATACGTCGACCTAGAATTCGAGAAGGGCGACCTGGTGGCGATCAACGGCACGCGGATGAAGGCTCACGAACTGCTTGCCAGGTTGAACGAGCTGGGCGGCAAGCACGGTATCGGCAGGCTCGATCTGGTCGAGAACCGCTACGTCGGGATGAAGAGCCGCGGCTGCTACGAGACGCCGGGCGGTACGATCCTGTTGCGCGCCCACCGTGCGATCGAATCGGTCACACTGGATCGGGAAGTGGCACACCTCAAGGACGACCTGATGCCGCGTTATGCCTCGCTGATCTACAACGGCTACTGGTGGAGCCCCGAGCGCCACGCCCTGCAGGCGCTCATCGACCATACGCAGCAGAGCGTCAACGGCTGGGTCCGGGTCAAGCTGTACAAGGGCAACGTGATCGTCACCGGCCGCGACTCGAAGACCGATTCGCTGTTCGACCCGGCCATCGCGACCTTCGAAGACGACGCCGGAGCGTACGATCAGAAAGACGCACACGGATTCATTCGCCTCAATGCGTTGCGCATGCGCATCGAGGCCAATGCCAGGATGAAGCGAAGCTAAGGGGAAACATGGATGGGCAACGAGCCGATCATCTTCGGCCTGACCGTCGCGGAGTTCGAATCGATCTCGCTGAAGGTTCTGCTCACCGCGCTCATCCTTTACATGATCTTCATCATCGGCAACCTGGCCTGGAAGTCGAAGGCCGGAAAGTACGGCGCCATCTGGATGTTCTTCGCGCTTGGACTCGGCTTCGTCGGATTCATCGCCAAGGGGCTGGTTCAGCGATTGCTCGGGATTGAATAGAGGGGTGTTCGAATGAGTGTGACGGAAATGTTCGACGGGGTGACGCTGACGACCCGGGCCAACGTCTATTTCGACGGCAAGTGTGTGAGCCATGGTTTCGTGCTGCCCGATGGCGCCCGGAAGTCGGTCGGTGTGGTCCTGCCGGGGCGCCTCACCTTCGGAACGGCAGCGCCGGAGATCATGGAGTGCGTTGCTGGCGGCTGCCGTGTGCGAATGGCGGCCGAAACCGATTGGAGATCCGTCGTCGCGGGCGAATCCTTCGCGGTGCCGGCCGATTCGAGCTTCGAAATCGAAGTCGTCGGCGAGCCTTTCCACTACATCTGTCACTACGGATAGGAGGATCCATGCCTTCCTTCGACATCATGTCGGAAGTCGATCTGGTCGCACTGCGCAATGCGGTGGAGGTCGCGAACCGCAAGATCGGCAATCGCTACGATTTCAAGGGTACCGACGCGCACATCGAGCACGCCGAGAAGCTGCTGACCCTGGTCGGTGACAGCGATTTCCAGCTCGACCAGATGAAGGCGATCCTGCTGCCCGAGATGACAGGCAAGAAGATCGACGTGCGCTGCCTCGAATACGGTGACCTGCAAAAGGCCGGCGGCAACAAGGTGAAGCAGGAGCTCAAGGTGCGGGTCGGCGTCGAGCAGGATCTGTCAAAGCAGATCGTGAAACTGCTCAAGGACAGCAAGCTCAAGGTCCAGGCCTCGATCCAGGGCGATTCGGTCCGGGTCTCGGGCGCCAAGCGCGACATCCTGCAGGAAGCGATCGCGCTGGTGAAGAAGCAGATCACCGACTTTCCGCTCCAGTACGGCAACTTCAGGGACTGAGCCCATGAACGTATCCGCTGCGGCGGCTTCGGTGTCGGCAACGACACTTGCCAATACCCAGGCACAGGTGTCGTTGCTCGTACTGCGAAAGGCGCTCGATCTCCAGGCAGCGGGTGCGCTGCAACTCGTTCAGTCCGTTTCAGAACCCGTCCGCCCGGCGGCCTCCGGCCTCGGAACCCGAGTCGACACCTGGGCCTAGTGGGGTGGCGCACGCGGTCTGGAACTTATGCGGATGGCCTGTAGGGCGGAAATGCGCAGCGCCTTCCGCAGTATGATCCCCATTCGGCGGATAACGCTGCGCTCATAGGGTCTACCGCTGTCCAGAGCCGACGTGCCAAGGTTTCACATAGGCATCCGTCAAGAGGGCACCACTACACCAGGTACGCTGCAGGGCCGAGTATCCGCGTCGGGCGCACGGGCTTGGTGCGACCGGAACGATGTGTGGCGGAGTCCGTGCCCGTCAGGAGGGGATTCCGGATACGAAAACGACTCGCGGTGGAGAGCCACCGCGAGTCGATTGTGCTTGGTGCTCCGCTGGCGCTCAGCGGGCGCGGCGCCGGCGAAGCGCGCCGAGTCCCGCGAGTCCGATCCCGAGCAAGCCGAGTATGCCGGGCTCGGGAACGCCATTGGGCGGCGGCGGGGGTGCGGCGCCCGCCGGCAGATCGAGCGCGATCAGCACACACGAGAGGCAGTCGCTGTTGACGCCCGACGTGATGTTGATCGTGTTGTTCCCCGGTGACAGCAGACTCGTGAAGCTGAAGTCCTTGATGTCCCAGAGTCCGCCATTCGTATCCCCTGCGCTCGGTCCGTTCGGCACTGAATCACCCTCGAACAGGGCGCCGGCTGCGGCAATTATCTCCCCGTTCGCGATCACTGCGTCGTCCGGAAAGGTCTGGCCATCGGACACGTGAAACTGGGCGTTCGCGTCGCCGGAGGTGTAGTTGATGCCGGCAAGCGTGATGTTCCATCCCGGGGCATCATGAGGATTGTTGATATTCGAGTCATTCCCGTCGAACATCACCACGTCGCGGTTGTTGCTGTCGTCACCGTCGTCGAAGAACACGATGAGCGACACGCCGTTGATGTCGATCCCCGCTTTGAGGAAGTTGGCAAGCGAATACGTGCCGTCTCCGGTGACCAGGCTCGATACGTCCGCCCGGTACGCAAGACTGTTTGCAAACCCCCAGCAGTTGTCCGAGGAAATGCCCAGGAACGAGCCGACGATGTCGGTCCCCTCGAAGGTGACGTTCGAGTTTGCCGTGCCCAGATCGGTGCTCGCGTTGCTTGGGCCATGCCAGTAGAGATACGCCTCGCTGACCGGGCCGCTTACGCCGGCCAGGGTGATCTCGCCGGATCCGATCCCCCGCATTCCGCCATAGCCGGCCGACACGAAGTCCGTGTCGAAAACCGTCTTGAAATAGGTCAGATCCGTTGCCGCGGCCGTGCCGGGCAACGCCAGACCCAGAATGAGTCCCAAACCGGCGAGTTTGGGTAGAAGCCTTTGAGTTCGCATGATGCTATTCTCCCCGAAAGTGTTGCCCGTTGCTGTTGCATAGGTCGATCAGCATTTTTCGTGCCACTGTGTTAAATAGCTCGTATAAACAATGTATTAGCGAATTATCGAAGTCCTACGATATTGTCCGATGTAAAATTTTCCGACATTGATGACCCTGCCGTCCGGATCGGATCAGAACCAGCGTGGCGAGTCGGCAATCAGACGTGAACCGGATCGGAATCGAACAGGGGAGTCCGCAGTCATGAGAAAGGCGCGAGTTTCGACGTTTGTCGTGGTAACGCTGCTGGCCCTTCTTGCAGGGGGCCAGCTATTTGCGGTACCGGTAAGGGAGCCGGGTATTCCCCGAGGCCTCAGTGCGGTCGATACGCCGGCCGGGAGCGCGGCTGCACGGGGTTATGAGGCACTCGCGGCAGGACGGCTCGACGACGCGGAAGCGGGATTTCTCGAGGCCGAGAGGAACGATGCGCGTCATGTCGGCGCGCTTCTCGGGTTGGCGGAAGTGGCGCTGAGGCGAAGTCTTCCGAGCAGGGCATCGGGATATCTCGACCGCGCCCTCGCGGCGGAGCCGGAGAGCGCGGCGGTGCACGTTGCACTGGGCCGGTTCAAGCTGAGCCGGGGGCTCTACGCTCAGGCGGAAACGGCGTACCGAAAGGCACTGGAGCTCGATCCGGAGAGTTTCCTCGGTTTCATGGGGCTTGGCGATCTGTATCTGGGAGCGATGAAGAGACCTGACGATGCTGCCGCTGCCTATCGTGGTGCCGTCGGACTGGAACCTCAATACGGACCGGCGCATTACGCGCTGGGCATGGCGTTGCTGGCTGGAAAGCGGCGGGATGCGGCACTCGAAGCGCTCGAGAATGCGCACCGATTCAACGATGGCGCACCGGTCGCGAAGCACATGATCGGACGTATTCATGCGGGCGAGAAGCGGTTCGACGAGGCTTTGGAAGCGCTCGGCGAGGCATTGCGCGTCAAACCCGATTTCATGCCTGCGCTGTATGATCGTGCGGACATTTACGCCGAATTGAGGCGCGACGCCGACGCGTTGCGCGATTACGAGCAGATCGTCAAGGTGAACCCGGCAGACGCGGTCGCACGACTCAAGCTGGGCATGGTGTACCATCGGACGGCGCAACTCGACAACGCCGTTGCGGCCTATCGCGCCGCGCTGGCGGTCAATCCGAATCTCGCGCCCGCCTATAACAACCTCGCGATGATTTCCCTGGGTTCGGGAGGGAGCGTTTCCGAGGCTTTGTCCTGGGCGAGGCGTGCAGTGCAACTTGCACCGAATGTGCCGCAGTTCCACGACACCCTGGGGCAGGCGTACCACGCGTCGGGAGATATCAAGCGGGCCGTTCAGGCGCTGGAACGGGCGGTTCGCCTGGAACCGCCACAGGCGGCCATATGGTACCGCCTGGGATTGTTGCTCGAGGAGTCGGGGAACACCGACGAGGCGCTGGCTGCCTATCGCCGCTCCCTGTCGCTCGGGGAATCGTTCGAGATGGCGGACGACGCGGCAGCGCGGGTGGCAACGCTCTCCGGCGGACGCTGACCGGCTACGCGTGACACCCGGGGGCGACGCGAACAGGCCGCACCGGACGCCTGTATCGTTCAGGTGCCGACCATGTGGCTTTGCGGCGCCGTCTGGGGTTGGGCCTGGCCGAAGTAACCCTCGGTATGAATCAGCTCGTCGCGCGCGCCCAGCGCCTTTGCAGCTTCCACGCAGTCCGCAACGAATTCGGGACTGCCCGCAACGAAAATGCTGTGCTGTGACAGGTCCTTGAACTGACCGGGCAGGATCTCGGGAATGCGCCCATGAAGCATCCCTTCCTTGCGTTCGCGAGTCAGGGTGGGTTTGTAGGTGAAGTTGCGGTGCCGCGTCTCCCAGTATTTCATCAGCCCGAAATCGTACAGATCGTCCGCGGTGCGCGCCGAGAAGAGCAGCGTGACCGGCTTGCGGTAGCCGCGGCGCAGCGCGGCTTCGGCCAGCGAGAGAATGGGTGCCAGACCCGAACCGGCGGCGATGCATAGCACGGGAGAATCGACGGAAGGGTCGCCGATGAAGGTGCCGTAGGGACCGGAGAGCTTCACCAGATCGCCGATCTTCACGTGTTCGTGCATCCACACGCTGGTCTGACCGTCGTCGATGCGCGCGACTTGAAGCATGATCTCGCCGTCGGGGCGCGGCGCATTTGCGATGGAATAACAGCGTGGCGTGGCGCCCGAGGCTGCGTCGTCGCCGATGGTGACATACTGGCCGGGCCAGTATCGCATCGGCTGCCCGACCGGGCGGAAGTGGATCTCGATGATGCGCGGCGTGCGCTGAATCCGGTCCGTGACCACGTAGCGCTGAGCCTCGCGCGGCGGGAACAGCTTCGGTTTGGCATCATCGGTGCCCCACTCGATGACCAGTTCGTCGGACAGGGGCTTGGCCATGCACATCAGGCCGAACCCCTGCTTGCGCTCGTCCTGCGACAAGGCCATGTCGAGCACCATGCCCTGGTCGAAATGTCCGGAAAGGACCTTCACCTTGCATTCCCCGCAGGCGCCCGCGCGACAGTTGTTGGGCAGCGCATACCCGGCCTTCTCGAGGGCGGCCAGCACGGTGTCTCCGCTCAGGCATTCGACTTCGCGCCCGGACGGGTGGAGGCGTATCTTCTGCATGGGTAACCCTTTGAACGAAATCTATCGGACCAATTATGGCGCATTGCGCCTCGGGGCTGCGCTGCCCCGTATGCGCGGCGTAAGCCGCGAACAACCCGGCATCCACCCGTTCGAGCGCCTATTCGCGCCTTACGGCGCTCCCGCAGGTCCCGAAGCGTCCACGGCGCGCCGGACGGGAATGAACCGCCCCGTAGGAGCGGCGTCAGCCGCGAACAAGTCGGCATCGACCCGCTCGCGCGCCCATTCGCGCCTTTCGGCGCCCACGGCGGACCGCAGGATCAGAACACCGGAATGATGTCCTGCATGTCGACGTCGGACACTTCCTGGCCGGTGATGCCGACTTCCGGGATGGCGGGGAAGGGGATGTCGTAGCGGTCGAGTACGCCCTTGAGGTTGAGCATCGCGTTGCGCCAGTTTTCCTTCTTGTCCTCGTAGGTCGGGATGCCGAATCCGGCCCCGCGGGCGACTTCCTCGCCTTCGCGCTGATTGGCGATGAAATCCTCCGGCAGATCCCAGAATTCCATCGGCGGCTCGAACAGGACGGCAGACAGGAACAGGTAGCCGGCGCGGATCTGCTTGGTCACGACCGCCTTGTCCTCGACCGCGAGGCGGGGGTAGTCACGCTCCATCAGGGCCATGCAGATCGCCATGTGGCGGCCTTCGTCGCGGCCGATGTTGCGGAAGCCTTCCTTGAACACGAGTTCGCGCGACTGGTCATGCATCTGCTTGAAGATCGTCGCGGCGGCAATCTCGCCCATGAGGAATGACGAAAAGAGAACCGCGAGCGAGTACTTGGGCACTGCTTGCTTGTAGCCGTTCCAGTAGCGCCCGCCGTTGTAGTAGAGCCATTTCGCGTTCTTCTGCAGCCGCCGTCCGAGATCGGTCTTCGGCTCGTAGGTGATGGGGTCGGGATGACCAAGGAACTTGGTGATCGCCAGGCCGCACATCTGTTCGTGGTTCTGCTCGTCCCGGGTCACCGAGAAGAAGCAGCGCCGTACAGGATCCTCCTCGTGATCCTCGTAGGTCTTGATGAACGCCGCGGCGAACACCGGGGGTGCCGACGCGTCGAACACCGACAGGATCGTCCACCAGTAGGCGATCGCCTCGCGCTCCTCCCAGGTGTAGGAGTCGAGATCGAGGGTATCCCAGGGCAGCTTCTTCGGGTCCCAGGTTTCGCGTTGCGCGGCGTCCCACACCTCTTCCATCTTGGTTGTCTGGGCATTCCACGACAGCGGGTAAATGTTCGGTTGTTCGGTTTGCGGCGGAAACTCCTGCGTCAGCGCCAGCTTCTCGTTCTTGGCCATTCCATGTCTCCTTGACTCTGCGATGGGTGTAACGGGGTTGGGTAGTACGGGGTCGGGCCGCCGGTTCATGCGCGTACCTTTGATGTACATCAAAAATATATCTTGGACTGACCGGTCGGTCAAGTTTACTTTGTGAATTCCGGTTGACGATGACAATGTACTGCAATAGATTATGCGAACAGGGTAATCGGTAATCGTCCGGCGAGGCGCTTCGGCTGCGCCCGATTCGAGCGGGCGCGATCGCATTCTCAAGGGATCCATTGTCATGACCAGAAAAAGCACAGGCGGTGTCACGCTGATCGAACTGCTCGTCACGCTCGCCGTACTGGCAGTCATGCTCGGCATCGCGCTTCCGTCGTTTGCCGACCTGATCCGCGACACCCGGCTGACGACCGCGATCAACTCGGTCCATGTCGCCCTGTCCTATACGCGTTCCGAATCGATCAAGCGCGGCCGGCGCGTCACCATCTGCACCAGTGCGAACCAGCTCGATTGCGCACCCGGCATCGGCTGGCACCGTGGATGGATGGCCTTCGACGACCGCAACGGCAACGGAATCCGCGATGCGGGTGAGACGATCATGCGGGTAGGCGCTGCGTTGCCGTCCGGGATCACGATCACCGGCAACAACCCGGTACGCAACTACGTCTCATACGTACCGTCGGGCACGACGAGGACGATCGGCGGCGCGCTGCAGATGGGCACGATTACCGCATGCAGCGGCGGGCGAGTACGGCAGATCGTGATCAGCGCGACGGGGCGGCCGCGGGTGGTGCGGGAGGGAAACTGCTGAGTGCGGACAGAGCTTGCTCTTATCGACATCGATCGCCTGGCGGCGGGCCACGCGGCAGTCCCGTCGCTTTCGATGCGTCATGATCGGTCCAGCTGCGATGCGGCCTACCTTGAACTTGTGCTGCGGCGGCAATTCCTGATTGAAACGTGGGACTAGGCGCTATCCGACCCCCTACAGCCCCGGTTCGGGGTGCTCACCGTATAAGTATGGGCGGGCTGCCGAGAGGAATCCCTCGGCATCTGCAACCCCGTTGTGCTACCAGCAGTCTCCGCCAGGCGTTGTCACGCCAAGTTGATTTATCGTCATCGTCCCGCATGTGTCACCTGCCTGAGGACCGGTCGGTGTCGCGGTTAGCGTGAACGCTTGATTTCCTGCCGCGATCACTGCGGTCAAGTTGTAGCGCGGTGTCCCCCCGCTTCTGGGAGTTTGCGTAAATGGCAACCCGGGCGGAGTGGGAAATGCATAACTGTTCGCGGTGGTGTAACGTCGCTCCAGCCACTGCGCCAGTTCCAGCAGATCAGCCTGTGCGTCAGCCCTGCTGGATCGGCGGATGTAGTCCTGATAAGACGGATATGCGACCGCTGCGAGTATCCCGACGATCGCGACCACTATCATCAACTCGATGAGCGTGACGCCCCGGGCCTTGCGCAATGAAGTGATCATCAGCGCCCCCTGCCCGGATTGGTAGTCGTCGGTGACTGCGGACCGACGATGATCTGCGTGACTTCTCCATCGAACTCGATCAGCGTCACGCGCACACCGCGAACTACCGCACTTGGGGCGAGTTCGCGCGCATCGCGGTCGAGTACGGCGAAGTTCTCCGCGAGCCGGTAACGCACGCCTTGGACCTGTACCACACGACCGGATGGCGACCATTGCTGGACGATACCATCAACTTCAGTCGGTGGCACCACCGCCCATGAGTTGGTCAGGCAAAAAAACGCCAGAACAAGACCAAACAGCATTCTACTCATCTCGTTTTCTCCAAACACCGCGCTAGCGCAGTTGCCTCCATGACTGCCGACCAACGGGCCCGCTAACATTCGCACCGTCGATAACCTTCTCCCCATCGCCCGCGTACAGGAAATCGAGCGCTGCATCGGGCTTGCGGATCACCGTGATACGTTCCCCAGTCGTCCCGAGGATGCCGCTCACTGGCACGCCATCGATCAGGTCTCCGGTATCGACCAAACCGTCGCCACTCAGGTCGAACACCGACAACACGAACCGTCCGCCGCTCAGCAAATCGACATCCAAGAGAAAACCTTGCCGTCCGCTGCCGCAGGGGTCGTCATCCGGGATCAGTGTGGTGAAACGAACCCGGCTCTGCACAGCGCCGGACGGGAAGGTGGCTTCGCTGATCACCCGCTCGCCCGAAGCGGGCAAATCGATGCGCCAGCCCTTGTCTCCGGATTCGATAGGGTTGTTAGAGATAAACCTGAGGCTGCCAGCAGGGTAGGTCCGAGTGCCAATCGTGACGGCGGTCGCATTGGTGGAGATCGTCTGTTCGCGCAGATCACCACGAACGGTTCCGGATACGCCCGACGTACTGTCGAATATGCCGTACAAAGTCTGGACCTGCGGGCTGCTCATGTCCGCGTCACCCAACCTGAAGTAGCTTCCGGTACCGAATAGCACCACCACCTGCTGTGGATCTCCCGGCATCAGTGCGACGCTTGGCCTTGCGGTAATCGGCTGGGCCACACCGTCACCATCGGTCGCCGAGAAAAGCGCGCTGAACGAGGGTGTGCTGTTGAGGTTGAAGCGCCAAACGTTGCCGTGCAAATCGCCAGCATATACGCGAGTAACTGACAGGTTGCCCGAGGGCCAATCGGTAGCGACCGGCGCGGACAACCCGTTCGGGTTGGCGGATGTGCCGACTCCGGTGTCAAGCAGATGTACGAGCTGCCCCGTCTTGATATTGACCACGAACAATTTTGCCGTGTGGCTCGCACTGTTATAACCGTTGCCGAATATTGCCACCCAGGTGCCATTGCTCAATCGGGCAATCGTCGGTTGACTGATGCCATAACCGATTTCGCGACAAGCGGTGACGCCGACGGTGCAGTCGGCGTCCGCATAGCCGAACTCCCACAGGACCTTGCTCTCGTCGAAGCTCTCCGGATCCGTAACGTCTAGCCCGAACACAGTCCGCCCGCCGGCTCCCATGGTGCCGACGACCACGGTCTTCCAGGTTTCGCTGCCCCAATAGACGTCCGCGACTGCCGGTGTCCCATCGACGAACCAGCGGTGGTCGTACTCCGGATCCATCAGCTCGACGATTCGCGCATGGGTACCGCTACTCCCTGGCAGCAACAGTTCGCTTGGCATGTAGGCAAAGAGTTCCTTGCCTCCATCCGGGTTCATGATCTTTGCCGGTGGTGTATCCGGGTCGTCCGGGTCGTCGATGAAGGGTGTGCCCGCATGAAAGGCATGCAGCATGCCGTCGTTGGATCCGACGAACAGGACATCCACACGGTCCTGGTAACCAGAACTGGCACGGAAAGTCTTGTAGGAAGAACCTTCGACATCCGCCAGCAGACTGTTTCCGTAGTCTCGCCTGAACATGAACTGCGGGTCGGAACTGACCAGGTCGCCTATGCGCCGCACGGTCCCCGACACTTCGCGATCGCGAAGCTCCGGATGTTCGAAGCCGCGCAGCCAATCGATACGCTCCGACCCGAGGGAGTCGACGGTACCGGAGGTATCGCGGTTGAGCGCCGTCTTCTGATCGGCGCCGAATTCATCGAAATCGAGTGCAACCGGTGTTCCGCTTCCATCGGAAGTGTACATCTTGCGTGCGATGAGTGTGGCCGAATCCGCCGCCGCCAGTATCGTTTCGGCGTTCCACTGCTCGGTACCAGCCGTGCCGTCGGGGTTTACTGACCGGGCGACGAGGCTTCCGGACCAGTCCGTGCTGCGGAAGCTCGCCGTGTAGAGCAGGGTTTCAGTCTGTAGCACGGCGGAGCTGGTTGCCGCCGCAGTACCCGATGCTTCGACACGAGCGACGATGGCATCGAGTGTCTCCGCAAGCTTGGTGGCAAAGGTATTCGGATCGGCAGCGCTGAAGAAGCCGCCACGGCTGTTGATGGCCGCATGGAGCAAGTCGTCCAGACGGGCGAGGCAGGTGGCCCCGCTGCAGTTGGTCGTAGAGGCCGACGCCGTATCAGGCCATGCAATCGGTGACGCGCTGGCGACGGCGGCCCACGCATCGTCCGGCTCGACGCTACCGACCACACCGAGCCCGACGCCGAAGGTCACCATGTGCTGCCAGAAGGCCTCGTTTTCGGGTGTCGTCGGGACGAGATTGTCGATATCGGGACGCAGATCGCGATTCCAGTAGTACATCGCGATGTCGGCGAGTGTGTTGTTCTGGGTGTCTCGGTACGGGTCGGCCGGCGTGTATTGGTAGGTCGTTCCGTCCGGTGCCGTGATCTCGGGTCCGTCCAGGTTGTCGACATGCCCTCGTGCTGCGGCGGTACTGGCCTGAAAGTCGGTGCCGCTCGACCAGTAGCCGTCGGTCATCAGGATCGTGAAGCTCTGCCGGCACTCGAGATCCGTCCCGCCACTTGCCCCGGGCGTTGTGCTCCAGGGGCCGCGAGAGTCGGTGCGGGAGAAGTACTGCCCGGCGTCATCGAGCGCCTTGCGCAGCGGGGTTCCTGTAGCGGGGATGTTGCGGGTATAGAGTTCGTTGAAGAAGCTCTCGCGGCCGGTCGCATCGAACTGGCGCACCCCGCGCACGATCGTACTGGTACTGACATTGTCAACCGTGCTCGATCCCTTGTTGATCGCGCCATAGCCCACACGCATGTTCTCGCCCTGCTGCGCGAAGGCCCTGCCGATGCCCGCGCGGGAGGCGAGGATGCGTGAACGATAGTAGGTGTACCAGTTCGCGAAGTTCTGGAGTTCCTCTTCGTAGCTGCATTGCCCTTCAACTTCGACGCAGTCGGTGCGGTTCGCGCGCCCGTGGCCGGTGTAGGTGGTCGTCGTCGAGCGGATCTCGACCTTGGTGTAGTTGCCCCAAGTCCAGATGTCGCCTCCATCGTGCCAGTAGTAGGTGGCTGGCCAGAAAGTCTTGCTTGCGTTCGTACTCGAGCAAGTGATGGTGTCACCGCTCTTCGAACACGAGTACCAGTAGTTGCTGTTATAGTTGCCGTTGTTGACGGTGAGGTTGCGTGCATAGGCGTTGACCGAGTCTGCCGGGCAAGTTCCGGTCTTCTCCGGGTTGTGCCACGCGCAGGTGGTGGAGGCGGCCGGGTACAACGTATTGTCGTACCGTGTCCATGGCACGTAGGTGATCGAAGGATCGTAATAGGTGGCGTTGACCTGGGGCGAACGGGTTAGTGCCGTGTACGCGACGCCGTCATCGACAGTCGCAGCCATGATGAAGTTCACAGCGTAATCGGACGTGCCGTAGACATTACTCGCGCGCGGAAAGGCATAGCCCCCGTAAGTGTTGGCAGTGGTGGGCTTTGCAATTTCGTCCGGGGTCACTTCGAAGAACATCGAACCCGAGTCATCGAGGATGAACAGGATGTTCGGGTCGACGGACGACGTAAGAAACAAGGGTGAGTTCGCAATGCTGACGTCCGCACGCACATTCGCCGGGCCGGCTGCGAAGAGCATCGCGGCGGCAAAAGCACAAAGTGCCGATTGAGGCATGCGACTGAGGTGGATGTTGTTGCCCATGATGCCGCTCCTGATGTCACCGGGTTTCATTGCGTGTCTCTAGATCAATTTATTGGCTCGAACGACGATTGGATGACCACCACGGTAGAACCCTCCAACGTGACCGAATCCAGCTGGCCGCCGAAGCCGATCGCGGTCACCGGATAAAGGTAGCGCCACTCTGGCGGGACGGTGATGCCGATACGCACATACTGAGGCGGGCCGACGTGATAGGCAGGATCGTCAGACAGCCCTGCGTCGAAAGCGGCAACCGTTCCATCGGCACCGGAACCGTCCCAGCCTCCGGCATTCACGAGTTCAATATTGTCCGACGCGAAATCCCCGACGGTTTCCCCGACCCTCAGCGCTGCCTCGGCGGCCTGGAACGCAAGATTGCGGTCGCGCACATTGCCCGCCATTCGTTCCTGCATGACATTGGTACGCATGCCCTGGACGCCGAGCATGGTCAGCAACAGGAGCATGATCAATGCTACGACCAGTGCACTACCAGCTTGCCCGACCTTGAATCTTTGGAATCCTTTCATGATCAGCGTCCTCAAGGCAGCCTGTTGCGAAGTCCGATCGTCGTCGTGAAGGTCTGATTAACCGTCGCGTCGTCGGGACTGGCGATGGTCATGTTGATGCGTACCGCGAGCACTTCTGCCCAGTCCGCCGGCGCCGCACTGTAAGCGGTCACGCTGCGATCCACGCCGGTTCCGTACTCGAAGGTCATTGCGGTCAGGCCCTCGATCACTTCCTGGTTGTTTCGGCGCAGCGAATTCGTCGCCGCGTCGAATTCGTAAGTCACTTCCGAATAGTTCATGACTTGAGAGTTGTTCTGATACTGACGGGTAAGACTCTGCGCCGGCTCCAGCACTTCGCTGGCGACTCCGGAGATCCCTTCAACGTGGAAGATGTCCGCATAGGCGCAGTCGGTCACGATCAATCGATCATCCTCGGAAAATCCTGGATTCCCAACGATCTCGAGCTCATCGAGCGACGTCATGGGCTCGGCAAGTGCCGCCATGACGGGAGTGCCCATGGCAACGCTTACGGTAGTCGCCGTGCCGGTGATCGCCGTGTCATTGCTCAAATCGGGAATGGGAGCAGTTGTGATGTTGGTAGCGGGAACGACGTAGGAGAGATTCCCACACCCGATATAGCCGGCCATCCGGATGTCCCGGGTCAACAGCTCAAGTGCGAAGCGCCCGCTTTCCTGGACCCGCGACAGGGACTCCTGATGGCGATAGTTCTGCTTGTTCGCAGCGAACAAGTAAAGTACGCCACCCAGAACCACGAGACCGAGCGTCATCCCGATCAGGAGTTCGACCAGGGAGAGACCGCGCTGTGCAGCACTGCGAGTCGGGTTGCGCTTCATACATCAGTCCTCACCACGAAGCACTCCAGCGCCGGTTCGACATCGGCAGCGAGCCCGCGTAGCGTGCGCAAGCGGGCGTTGTCCCATCGAACTTCCACGACGATCACATCCTCCGTTGTCGCCGGCAATACCTGTCCGCATCCGTCCCCGTACACAGTTCCGGCAGCCAGGCGGGTCACACGACCTCGGCCTGCCGGAAGGCGTGTTTCGAGGCAGTGTTTCCACTGATCGACATCGTTCCCGGGGGTGTAGGCGGCCATGAGCGCGCCGCAGGCCGGACCGACACCGGCATAGGTTGTCGCAAGAGCAGTGTCGTAAGCACCAAGAAGGGCGACATCGCGACTTGCCCGCATACGGTCGGCCATGTCATAGGCAAGATTCGTCGCCTGAGAGCGCAGATAGGCGCTGTGGTTGAACTTTGTGCCGCTGGCCTGCATGCCGGCAAGGCCAAGCAGGCCGATCGAGAGGACCACAACCGTGACCAGCACCTCGATCAGGGAGACTCCACACTCACGCCCGGGCAAGGTGTCTGAAGAACGCAGTTTCATTGCTTAGCCCCATTGCGTTCGAATGATGTGGTCAGAAACATGCGGCACTCTCCGTGACTACCCGCCCCATTTGGTTGATCTGTACGTTTCTCGCACCCGTTCCCGCGCATCCATCGAACTGGATATCGAAAGCGACATTCGCACCGGTCGCACCAATAGTGTTATACGTCAGAGTGGCTCCACCACCGAACTCTGCGCCGGCACGCGGTGCGGGCCAGACTCTGATCACGGCACTTGCAGTTGTCGGATCCGACGTGATGAACCACCCGTCCAGCCAGTCACCGTTGCAGTCAGTGAAATCATTGCCTGCGCAGAGCATCACGTTCTGTCCGCGCCGGATCGCCTCGCTGCGGGCGAACTGGAGGGCGGCGACCAGATCATTGGTGAGCGTAGCCGTCCGGTTCGTCCGGATGGTCTCCTGAAAGCTGGGCACGCCGATACCCAGCAACACCGCGAGTACCGTGATCGCAAGCAGTAACTCGATCAACGTGAATCCATGTTCTTTTTTCATGTCCCTGACACTATGTGGTGTGCATGTGAAGCTCAAGCGAGCCGCGACGGAAGACGGAATCGGGCCGATGAGTGGTTGCGCGGCAACCTGGCCGAACCGCCCGGACGGCGCCCGGAAACACGCCCGCCCGTGCCGCGACTATACTTGTCCGACCCGAATCCTGCCGTGCGATTTTTCTTCAGATGGATAGTGACCTGATTTCCGGAAGCCTGCATGAACTCGACGCCGATACGCTGCGGGTGCGTTTCCTGCACGGTCAGGTGGGCGCGGCGGTGCGCGAGGAGGGTCTGCATCCCGACATGCCGTTGCGGCCTGCGGCGGTGCTGGTGCCGGTCGTCGCGCGGCCGCAGTCGCTCACCGTCCTGCTGACCAGGCGCACCGAACATCTGCATCATCATCCCGGGCAGATCAGTTTTCCGGGAGGGCGTGTCGAGGAGTCGGACGTGACGCCCGTGATGACGGCGCTGAGGGAGACCGAGGAGGAGATCGGCCTCGACCCGGACCGGGTGGAACTGCTGGGCGAACTGCCCGAGTATTTCACCGGCACCGGGTTTCGCGTGACGCCGGTGGTTGGGCTGGTCCATCCGCCCTTCGAACTGAAGCTCGACGCCTTCGAGGTCGCCGAGGCGTTCGAGGTCCCGCTGGCCTTCCTGCTCGACCCTGCAAATCATAAGCGCCACCGTGCCGAACACGGGGGACGGATGCGCGAGTATCACGCGATGCCGTGGCACGGATACTACATCTGGGGCGCGACTGCGGGGATGCTGGTGTCGCTGTATCGGCTGCTGCGCGAAAGGTGAACCCATGACGATGCCGACACGCGCTCGGGGCCGCATCGCGTGCCGCCGGATCAGTCAACGGACGGTGAGCTCATGACCCTTTTCGCGCTCGTGCTCGCCCTGATCGCCGAGCAATTGCGCCCGCAGCCGTCGGATCGCTGGATCACCGTTCGGCTGAGGCGCCTGGCCGATCGCGCGGTCGAAATGTACGACGACGGCGGGTTTGCCAATGGACGCGTGGCGTGGGTGCTGGTGGTGGGCGGGACGGTGCTCGCAAGCGTGCTGCTGTTCTGGTTGCTGCGGTCGATCCACCCGCTTTTCGGGTTCGTGTTCAGCGCCGGAGTGCTCTATCTGATGCTGGGATTTCGGGAGCAGGGGCGGCGGGTTTCGGACATCCATCTCGCCCTGAGCACGGGCAATGTCGACGCGGCGCGAACACTCATCGGCGGATGGCGCGGCGCAGCACACGAGGGCGCGAGCGCCGGCGAGGTGGCGCGCCTCGCGATCGAGCAGGCGCTGGTCGCGTCGCATCGCAAGGTGTTCGGGCTGGTCTTCTGGTTCGTCCTGCTGCCGGGTCCTGCGGGTGCGGTCATGTACTTCGTGGCTGACTTTCTCGCAGAAACATGGGGATGCCGGCGTGCTGAGAGCGTCGGGCGATTCGGCGAATTCGCGCAGCGTGCATTCGAAGTGATCGACTGGCTGCCGGTGCGACTTACCGCGATCGCCTTCTCCATCATCGGCAGTTTCGAGGACGCAATTTATTGCTGGCGTGCACAATCGATGCTCTGGCCAGACAAGGCATCCGGTATACTGATCGCTTCCGGTGCGGGGGCCCTGCGGGTGAGACTGGGGCTGCCTATCCACGAATCCGGAGGCATTGTCGACCGGCCCGAAATGGGCGTTGGCGACAAGGCCGATGTGGAGGACATGCAGGCTGCCGTGAAGCTAGTGTGGCGTGTCCTGGTGCTGTATCTGTTGTTGCTGGCCCTGCTTGGAGTTGCTGGTTGGGTCGGTCGTTAGGGGCTGCGAAGGGGTCGCCAGGGCGACCCTCCGCCGATGTTGTCCTCGTGGGTGGCCCTTCAATCCCTTTAGGAGAGAGCAAAATGGCTAATCGTGAAGTTGTGGTCTTGAGTGCGGTGCGTTCGGCCGTGGGTACGTTCGGTGGAGCGCTCAGCAGCATGGAGCCGGCGGAACTCGCGGGCATCGTGATGAAGGAGGCGGTCGGCCGTTCCGGCGTCGATCCGCAGCAGATCAATTACGTGACCGTCGGCAACTGCATTCCGACCGAGTCGCGTTATGCGTATGTTGCGCGCGTGGCGTCGATCCAGGCCGGGCTGCCGATGGACTCGGTGGCGATGGCGGTCAACCGCCTGTGCTCGTCGGGCCTGCAGGGCATCGTCAGCACGTCGCAAGCGATCATGCTCGGCGATTGTGATTTCGGGGTCGGTGGCGGCGTCGAGGTGATGTCGCGTGGCGCCTACCTGTCGACTGCGATGCGCAGCGGTGCACGCATGGGCGACACCAGCCTGATCGATGCGATGGTCGCGGTCCTGACCGATCCGTTCGGTGCCGGTCACATGGGCATCACCGCCGAGAACCTTGCCGAGAAGTGGGGCATCACCCGCGAGGACCAGGACGCCTTCGCGGTGGAGTCGCAGCGTCGTGCGGCGGCTGCGATCGCGGAAGGGCGCTTCAAGTCGCAGATCGTGCCGATCACGCTCAAGTCGCGCAAGGGCGAGACCGTGTTCGACACCGACGAGCACGTCAAGGCGGGCACCACGATGGAATCGCTCGCGAAGATGCGCCCGGCGTTCAAGAAGGATGGCACGGTGACCGCAGGCAATGCGTCCGGGATCAACGACGGCGCTTCCTTCTTCGTTCTGGCTGCCGCCGAGGCCGCAGCATCGGCTGGTTACAAGCCGATCGCCAGACTGGCGTCGTATGCGCTGGCGGGTGTGCCCAACCACATCATGGGCGAAGGCCCGATCCCGGCATCGAAGCTGGCGCTCAAGCGTGCCGGCCTGACCCTGGACCAGATGGACGTGATCGAGTCCAACGAAGCCTTCGCCGCCCAGGCGCTCGCGGTGGCCAAGGGACTCGAACTGGACATGGCCAAGACCAACCCCAACGGCGGCGCGATCGCGCTGGGTCACCCGGTGGGCTGCTCGGGCGCGTTCATCGCCACCAAGGCCTTGTATGAACTGCAGCGCACCAACGGGCGTTATGCGCTGGTCACCATGTGCATCGGCGGTGGCCAGGGGATTGCGGCCGTATTCGAGCGCATCTGATCCCGCAAGCGTATCGCAGGGAACCCGCCGCGAGGCGGGTTCCCTCGTTTACGTAAGGCGCAAATGGGCGGGTGGTTCATCGCCGGTCGGCCCGCCGGCGGAGCTTCATGATCTGTGGGAGCGCCGTAAGGCGCGAACGCGCGCGTGCGTTTGCCGTGGCCGGTCGTTGTTCAGGCTACCAGCCTCGCGTCTGCTTGTCGCTTTGCCGGATCTCGTCTCGAATCAGGCGGAAATGCTCGAAACGGCGCGGGTCGATGGCGCCGGTCTCGATTGCCCCGTGCAGTGCGCACCCCGGTTCGGTTTCGTGACGACAGTCGCGGAAGCGGCATCGGCCGAGATGCTCGCGGAACTCGATGAAACTCCAGGCGAGGTCCTCTTGCGACAGATGTGCAAGGCCGAAGGCCTGCAGGCCGGGACTGTCGATGAGCCAGCCGCCGCCGGCGACCGGGTAGAGACGGGCGAAGGTGGTGGTGTGCTTCCCGGAGTTGAGGGCCTCGGAAATCTCGCGCGTGGCGGCCTGTGCCTCCGGAATAAGCGCGTTGGTGAGCGTTGACTTGCCCATGCCGGACTGCCCGACGAAGATGCTGCGTTCGCCAGCAACCAGCGGGAGGAGTGATTCCGCGCCGTCGAGCGCGCTCACCTCTGCGATGCGGTAGCCGAGTGCTGCGAAGGGGGCCAGCAGCTCTCGCGCATGGGCCAACTTGTGGTCGAGGTCGGCCTTGTTCAGCACGATCAGGGTGCCGATCTGCTGGTGCTCTGCCGCGACGATGCAGCGTGAGATCAGCAGATCGGAGAAGCCCGGCTCGGTGGCGACGACGATCGCGATGCGGCTCAGGTTGGATGCGATCAGCTTTTCGCGAAAGGCGTCCGAGCGCCACAGCAGATTGGCCCGGGGATGAAGCGTGAGGATGACCCCTTGCTCGCTTCCGGTCGTTGCGACCTCGACCTCGTCGCCGCAGGCATAGACACTCTTCTTGCCGCGCGGCACGCAGCGCAGGCGTTGTGCGGCGGCCGACGGCGTGTCGCCGAGGGTGACTTCGTAATGTCGTCCGAAGGCGGCGGTGACGGTCCCGCGCAGCGTGTCGTGAGACGGCTTTACAGACGTGGTGCTCAAGCGGCGACCTGCCGCAGCCTGGCGACACGGATAGCCGCCGGCGGATGGGAGTCGAAGAAGCGCGAGAACACCGGATCCGGGGTGAGCGTCGCAGCATTGTCACGGTAGAGCTTGACCAGGGCATTGACGAGGTCTTCGGCATTGGTCTGCCGCGCGGCATAGCGATCCGCCTCGAATTCGTGTACGCGCGACCAGTGGCTCATCAACGGTGCGAGCGGAAAGGCAAAGACAGGCAGGACGAGCGCAAACAGTGCCAGCGCCATCGCGGTGCCGTGTTGCTGCACGCCGAGGCCGGCGAAGAACCAGTCCTGGTTCATGAGCCAGCCGAGCAACCACAGCATGGCAAGGCTCATCGTCGCGCTTGCGGCGACCCGCTTCCAGATGTGGCGGTGATGGAAGTGACCAAGTTCGTGCGCAAGCACGGCTTCGACTTCCTGCGGCTGGAGCTTGTCGAGCAGGGTGTCGAAGAACACGATGCGCCGGGCCGAACCGAAGCCGGTGAAGTAGGCGTTGCCGTGCGCAGAGCGGCGCGAGCCGTCCATGACGAAAAGCCCGCG
The DNA here is from genome assembly GCA_035443825.1 of Rhodocyclaceae bacterium. Lineage (GTDB taxonomy): Bacteria > Pseudomonadota > Gammaproteobacteria > Burkholderiales > Rhodocyclaceae > DAOMNN01. The sequence goes on from DAOMNN010000019.1 coordinate 49,251, forward strand.
TGCGCGAAAGCCGCAGCGTGAGAGCAGGTTCTCGACGCGAGTCCTGAGCGATTCATCCGCGAGCGGGGTGAACTTGTTGAACATGGGCGCGATGAAGGTCGGCCACAGGAACAGCGCGAGCATGTTGAATCCGATCCAGAACGCCCATACCCAAAGCCACCAGCGCTCGCCGGTCGCGTCCATCATCCACAGCACGACCAATAGCACCGGCAGGCCGATCAGCGCCGCGAGAGCTGCCCCGCGGGCAAGATCGGTGACGAACAGTGCCAGCGTCGTGCGGTTGAACCCGAAGCGCTTCTCGGTCACGAACGTGCGGTATATCGTGAAGGGCAGGTCGAGGAGCCAGCCCAGGATGCCCAGTGCGGCAAGCAGGCCGACGCCGTGGGCGAGTCCGCCCGGTTCGAACCAGGGCGACAGGCGCACGTGAATGAAATCGAGTCCGCCGCCCAGGGTCAGCACGAGCACCAGCAGCGCGCCCACGAACGCATCGACCAGGCCCAGTCGCATGCGCGCGC
>DAOMNN010000020.1:0-17508 GCA_035443825.1 Rhodocyclaceae bacterium
CTTGATCGGCCACAGCAGGCGGCGGGCCTTGTCGAGGTTGGCGTTGTCGGGCCAGGAATTGATCGGAGCGAAGCGCTGGTTGCCGGTGCCGCCACCGCCGCGGCCATCGGCGATGCGGTAGGTGCCCGCAGCATGCCAGGCCATGCGGATCATCAGGCCGCCGTAGTGCCCCCAGTCGGCGGGCCACCACTCCTGGCTGTCGGTCATCAGGGCCTTGACGTCGTTCTTCAGCGCTTCGACGTCGAGCTTCTTCAACTCCTCGTGGTAGTTGAAGTCCGCACCCATCGGGTTGGTCTTGGTGTCGTGCTGATGCAGGATGTCGAGGTTCAGCGCCTTGGGCCACCAATCCATCTTCGACATGCTCGCCGAGGTCACCCCGCCGTGCATGACGGGACACTTGCCACTGGAACTCACGTCGTTGTTGTCCATCTCGCGCTCCTTCGTTGTGTTTCATCGGAAATGGTCGGGTGGCCCGATCCATCTGCTTTCCCGCCTCCTTGCGGACACCCGGAGATCATCGGTCAGAATCACTATAGACCCATGCGCACCAGTATGAGGCGCGCCGGGTACGATTTCCGGGGAAAACGTTTCAATATCAAGGATAGGAAAACTTCATGAGGGAAAGGCAGGGCGCACCAATGACGCTGGAAACCGGTACTACGGATGCCGAGCGCAAGAACACTGCCGAGGGTCGACCGCGCTGCGGCCCGACAAGGTAGACCAGTCAAATCACGATATGCTGTTTCATTGATGGGGCGCCCCGATCGGGTGAGCGCCGCAACGGGATTCCGTCAGTGGCTTGTGCTCCTGTCGTGCACAAGAAACGAAGGGGGCCCACAGGCCCCCTTCTTGACTTGTCATCCGGGTTTCACGAATGCGGACTCAGTAGATGTCCTTCTGCGTGTTGAAGACGTTGAACTTGCCGGTCGGCGTGATCAGTTCCTTGTCCTTGATCACGGCCTTGAGCTTGCGCGTCTTGTCGTCGACGACCACGATCGCGGACTGGTGGTTGGTCGCGCTCCACACCGAGAACCACACCTCGTCGCCAGCCTTGTTGTACTCCGGCTGGACCACGCGCTTGGCGCCCTCGCCGACACCAGCCCATTCACCGATCGGCAGCACTTCGAAGCCCTTGTCGAGGCTGTTGATGTCGAACACCGCGATACTCTGGCTCATCTCCGTATCCGGGTTGAGCGTGGTGTCGACCCACAGGTTGGTCGACTTCGGATGCGTCTTGATGAATAGCGAACCGCCACCCTGACCCTTGAGTGTCTCGACGACCTTCCATGCATTGTCCGGATGCTTCTCCGGATCCGTGCCGATCAGGCTGATGGTCTCGTCGCCGAGGTGGCTCGTCGCCCACACAGGACCGTGCTTGGGATGAACGAAGTTCGCGCCGCGACCCGGGTGCGGGATCGCGCCGACATCGACGATCGCGGTGAGCTTGCCTTCCTTGGTATCGACCACCACGATCTGGTTGGACTGGTTCGCCGCCATCATCACGTAGCGACCGGATGACTCCCAGCCGCCGTCATGCAGGAAGCGCGCGGTAGCGATCTCGGTCATCTTGAGGTTGACCAGGTCGGAGTAATCGACCATCAGCACCTTGCCGGTTTCCTTGACGTTCACCACGAACTCGGGACGGTGATGGTTCGCGACGATCGCGGCCACGCGCGGTTCGGGGTGGTATTCCTGAGTGCCAACGGTCTGTCCGCGGGTCCCGACGATCTTGAGCGGCTCGAGCGTATCGCCGTCCATGATCACGAACTGGGGCGGCCAGTAGGTTCCCGCCACCGCGAACTTGTCCTCGAAGCCCTTGAACTTGGAGGTCTCGACCGAGCGTGCCTCGAGCCCGACCTTGATCGTCGCGACGACCCCCGGCTTCTCCATCCACAAGTCGATCATGTCAACCTTGGCATCACGGCCGATGACCATCAGGTAACGCCCGGACGCCGACATGCGCGAGATGTGCACCGCATAGCCGGTATCGATGAGCGACACGATCTTCTTCGACTCGCCGTCGATCAGCGCGATCTGGCCCGCGTCGCGCAGCGTCACCGAGAACAGGTTTTCGAGATTGAGCTTGTTCATCTGCTTGGTGGGGCGTTTCTCGGGTGGCACCGCGACATTCCACGTGGCCTTCATCTCGGCCAGGCCGAATTCAGGGGGCGTGGGCGGCTCGTGCTGCAGGAAGCGCGCCATGATGTCGATATCCTGCTCGGTGAGTTCGCCCGAGGTGCCCCAGTTGGGCATGCCCTGCGGCGTGCCGTAGTTGATGAACACCTTGAGGTAGTCGGTACCCTTAGGCAGCGTGATGTCCGGCGTCAGCGGCTTGCCGGTCGCACCCTTGCGCAACACGCCATGGCAGCCGGCGCAGCGCTCGAAGTACACCTGCTTGGCGCGCTCGAACTCCTCGGCGCTGACGGCAGGCGCCCCCGGCGTGATCGACTGCTTCAGGTCCTCAGGCGCGGTCGAAGGGGCGCCCTTGTAGCGCAAGTCTTCCTCCGGGGTGGCGGGGTGCACCGGTTTGGACTGTGCCAACGCCGAGCCGGACAACAACGACAACACGGCCAGGGCCGAAACCACCGCGACAGTTGCCTTTTTCCTCTTCATCATCACTTCGTCTCCTTGTTTGCAGCAAAAAAATAATTGGTCAAAACCGCGCCTATGCCTCTTCCGCGATGGTCGACAGGGCCGTGCCGGAACGCTGTTCGCGGCGCACGCGCCGGTCAATCAGCGGCAGGCAGACGCGGTCGTTGTAGTAGATGACCTGGCAGTCGAGGCAGTAATGGCACTCGTTGGCGTTGATCTCGCCGGTCGGCCGGATCGCACGCACCGAGCACCGGTTGGCACATACCTGGCAGGGCCGACCGCACTCCTTGCGGCGACGCAGCCACCAGTCGAACAGCCGGAACCGCCCGGGAATCGCGAGGGCGGCACCGAGCGGGCACAGGTACTTGCAGAAGAACTTGCGGTTGAACAGCGAGATCACGATCAGCGCCAATGCCCAGGCCACGAACGGCCACTCGCGCTGGAAACGCATCGTAATGGCGGTCTTGAACGGCTCGACCTCGGCATAGATCGCAGCCTGCGCCAGAGATTGCAACGACATCCCGAAGAGCACGATCAGGATGATGTACTTCACCGCCAGCAGGCGCTCGTGCACCGCATCGCTGAATTCCCACTGTGGAATCCCGAGCTTGCGCGAGATCTGCAACATGATTTCCTGGATCGCGCCGAACGGGCACAGCCAGCCGCAATACACGCCACGGCCCCACAGAAGGAGGGTCACGGCGACGAAGGACCACAGGATGAAGAGCAGCGGGTCGATGAGAAAGGTGTCCCAGTTGAACCCGTGCATCACCGCGTTCACGAAGGTCAGCACGTTGATCACGGACAGTTGCGCGAGCCCCCACCAGCCGATGAAGAACAGGGTGTAGATCTGGAATCCGTTGCGCACGTGAATGAGTGCGACCGGGTGGCGTGCCAACCAGTCCTGGAACATCAGGATGAAGGACAGCGCGGTGAGACCGACGACCAGCACCCCGATCTCGAACACGCGCTCGTTCCACACGGCCACCCAGATCGGTTGCTCGCTGGAATCGGCCCAGCGGCCGAGCGCCGCGCCGGCCAGCACAGCCGCACTGGGTGCCGGATCGATGCGCCGGGCTGCCGACGGATCGGCAACGATGGGCGATGGCCGCGCCGCGTTGGCTGCCAGCGACGCATCCGTGGCACTTTCATGAATGCCGCGCGACTCCGCGACCTGCCGCACCGAGCGCATCACGGTGGCGTTCTGCACCATCACGGTGATGGTTGCGCCACTGATGCCGTCGATCGCAAGGTGCCCGTCGCGTTCGGCCCCGATCACCACCCGGTCGAAGGCGGACTTTCCCGTGTACTGGGCGGCGAAGCGGTGCAGACGCTCTTCCGTGATGCCGACTGCGAGAATGGGCTCCTCGTGCGCCACGATCGCGAGCCCGGCAATGCGCCCTGCAGTGTCGATCCCGATGAGGGTGTTGATCGGACGTCCGGAATAGGCCGGGATGCGAAGCACGTCACGCGTGAAGAACAGGTAGCCGACGAGACTGCCGCCGCCGTAAACGGGCGCCGAAGGCGGATTTCCGTCGAAGTCGCCGAAGCGCTCGGCGTGAGGGAAGATGTCCCGGACCTCCGGGTACAGGGTCGGCAGATCTGTGCCATGCACCAGGCCTCTCGCGCACAGCAGGACGAACGCGACGAGACCCAGGGTGCGGCAAATCGACATCTATCCTGTCCAGGGGAGGGCGCTTGCAGGCCCGGTTTACAATCGCAAACACCAGCCGAAACCGGGCATGTCTTCAGCCGGATCACCGGAAAAGACCCTACGCGCGAGCTGGGATTACGGACATTCGTAATCTGACCAAAACCAACAGGTCGATGATGCCGGGTTTACCCGGATGCGCCCATTGGCCTGACGGCGGGTGTACTAAGCCCGGAGCACTAGACGCGGACTCACGCAGATGACTGCCAGGAGGGATTGCTATGTCGCAAGAACTAGGCTGCAGGATTAGGCCGTGATTAGACCGGGTCCAAAGCAGGAGAGAGGGAGTTCGGATGTGCGGCAGTCGGCCGATGGCGATCAGCCCGAACCCCTCCCTCCCCGCCAGATCGAGATGAGCACCACGATTCCGCCGATCACCGCGGCGATGAACCCCAGCAGGGCGAGAAAGGGCAGGCCTGAACTCGAGGAATCGCGCGTCATCGTCATCACGATCGACGAACCGACGATCAGCGCCGCGGTGACGATGCCCAGGGTGAGGCGGCTGAAGGCACGGTCGATCTGATCGCCGAACTGCCTGAGCGGCACCACGTCGACCTGCACCTGGAGCTTGCCGCGCCGCGCCGAGCGCAACAGCCGGCGCAAGTCCTGCGGCAAGCCGGTGACGAGATCGAGCACGCTGACGGCCGAGCGCCAGCCGCGCCTTGCCAGCGCCTCGGGTGAATGATGCGCGATCAGCGCGCGTTGCAGGAACGGCTGCGCCGCCCCGGCCATGTCGAAATCCGGATCGAGCTGCCGTCCCATGCCTTCGAGGGTGACGAAGGCCTTGACCAGCAGGGTCAGATCGGGCGGGAGGGACAAGGCGTGATCGCGCAGGATCGCGATCAGGTCGGAAAGCATCGTGCCGAGATTGAGCGACTTGAGCGGCACGCCGTGATACTGGTCGATGAATGCATCGATCTCGCCGCGCAACGCCGTCGAATCCGCATCGTTTCCGCTGCCCCAGTCGAGCAGCACCTCGGCGGCAGCATCCGCGTCACGGGTCACCAGTCCGTGCAGTAGCAGCGCCACCTGGTAACGTCGCTCTTCCGAAAGCCGCCCGACCATACCGAAGTCGATGAACGCGAGACGATTGCCCGGCAGGTAGAAGACATTGCCCGGATGGGGGTCGGCGTGAAAAAAGCCGTCTTCGATCATCATCTTCAGCACCGCGTCCGCACCGCGGCGCGCGAGGACCACCGGATCCAGTCCCGCAGGCTCGATCGCCGTGAGGCGCCGCCCGGGAATGCCCTCGATGCGATCCTGGACATTGAGGCGCTCGCACGTCCATTGCCAGTGAATGCGCGGCACGACGATCTCGTCATGGGCGGAAAAACTCTCCGCGATGCGTTCGGCACTGCGGCATTCGGCCGCAAAGTCCATCTCGCGGCGCAAGGACAATGTCAGCTGCCTCGCGATCTCGCGCAGGCGGTAGCGGTGCAGATCGGGAGCCTCGTTCTCGACGATCTCGGCCAGTCGCGCCAGCAAACGCAGATCAGCCTCGACTACGGGGCGGATGCCGGGGCGTCGGACCTTGAGCACGACCGCGGTGCCGTCCCCGAGTCGCGCGCGATAGACCTGCGCGAGCGATGCCGCCGCGAGGGGCTGGGTCTCGAGCTCGGGAAAGACGGTTTCGGGGGCCTCACCGAGGTCCTCCACGAGTTGTTCGCGAATCCCTTCAAAGGGAATCGCGGGCACCTCGTCCTGCAGCTTCTCGAACTCGGCGATCCACTCGGGCGGGAACAGGTCCACGCGCGTCGCAAGCATCTGCCCGAGCTTGATGAAGGTCGGGCCGAGTTCTTCGAGCGCCCGGCACACGCGCGCCGGGGGTTCGAGCACGGCAAGATCCTCCGGCACCCGCCAGTGCAGCGTCCTGCCGGCACGTTCGAGCGCACCGGCCATGCCCACGCGCCGCACCAGATCGCCAAATCCGTACCGGATCAGGACCGCGGCAATGTCATGCACACGCCCAAGGTCACGCGCGGCCTTGACCGCCTGCCAGAGCATCAGTCGCGCGGCGCGGACCGACCCGAATCGGTCTTGCTCACCCTGTCCGGATCGAGGCGCTGGGCGATCCCGGCAAGAAAGCCCGCCGCGATGTTCGCAAACAAGGCGCTGCCGCTGCGCAAACCGTGGGCGCCGGCTTCGACCTGCGCCCGGGCAAGGTCGCCCAGGGTGTGGCGCAGCTGCGCCAGTGATCCTTCGACCTTGCCGCCCACGTACGTACCGCTGCTACGGGCATGCTCGGCGAAATCGTGCAGCGTGGTCGCGGCAAGACCGGTCGCGCCCTTCGCGGCGTTCATCAGCGTCTCGATGAACAGCGCCTCGAGGCCGGCCAGATCGTCCAGGCTGCGACGCAACTCCTGGCGGGAGAACTCGCTGCCGCGCGCGGCCGCTTCGCGAAGCGCCAGATCGGTCGCCTCCGCCGCCGCACCCAGCGCCTCGTCGAGCCCCTTCATCGCCTCCGACAAGGCTTGTCGCCCCTGCTCCCCGAGTACCTCCGTTCCGCTCTGGGCACCGTGCATGACCGAGTGCATGACGCGCCTGATCGCATCCGCATCGAGCCTGCCATCGGACAGCGCTTCGAGGGTGATGCGCCGCACGTCCTCGCGAACGTCGCTTTCTCCGCCGGCGACCGCCGCCTGGACCTCCCTTTCGACCCGATCCGGATTCGTACTCATGTGTCACCTCCATTCGTGAAGCATAGAAGATCGCGCTCAGGAATTCACGTGGCAACCCGGCCCTGAAAAGGCTCAATCGGGGTTGAGCCCCGCGCAACGCATGCGTGCCTCGAGACGACGCACTTCATCGATCAGATCGGCGACCATCGCAGCAAGCTCCGGGTCCGCGTCGAAGCTCTGCTCCAGCATCCGGACGCGCCGCGCACGCTGCAGATCGTGGCTGGAGAAGCGGCGTTCCGGCACAACCGTGGCGCAGGTCAGGACACCGGTTTCGATTCGCGCCACGACCCAGGCGGTGTCAACCCTGCACGCCCGTGCGAACTCGTCCAGCGTGAGCGCCGCCTCTTCGAGCAGCATGCCTGTCAGAATCTGCTGTCGCGTCATCGCTCAATCCCCCAGTCCGCGGCGCGGATCGAAAGCGAGCTCCTGCGCCATGGTTTCGTACAGTTCGCGGGCGCGCCCCGAATCGGCCGGGGGCAGGACTACCTCGAGTATCAGGTAAAGATCGCCCGGCGGGCTGCCCGGGATGCCGCGGCCCTTGAGCCGCAGCTTGCGACCGGTCTGGGAACCCGCCGGCACCTTGACCTCGACCGGCCCCGACGGTGTGGGAACCTTGATCGTTCCACCCAGGGCCAGCTCCCACGGCGTGACCGGGACGGTCTCGAAGATGTCACGGCCATCGACCCGGTAGCGCGGATGCGGCTTGAAGCGTATCTCGAGATAGAGATCGCCGGCCGGCCCGCCCCCCATGCCGGACTTGCCCTGCCCGGCCAGACGGATATGCTGCCCGTCCCGCACACCCACCGGAATCTTGACGTTCAGGGTGCGCTCGCGCAGTTGCACCCGACCGTGCTCGTCCACCGCAGGCGATTGCAGGGTGAACGCCCGCGTCGCCCCGTGCAGCGCCTCCTCGAGGTCGATCATCACCTTGGCATGATGATCCTCGCCACGTGTGCGGAAGTGGCCCTGACCGGGACGCTGGGCGCCACCAAGGCCGCCGAACAGGGTGGAAAAGAAGTCGCTGAAATCGCCTCCATCCCCGCCGAACGGCCCGGCGCCGGACGAAAACTCGAAGCCGGCATCCCAATCCGGCGGTGGCCGGAAATCCTGCCCGGCGCGGAAATTCCGGCCAAGCTGATCGTAGGCAGCGCGCTTCTCGGGGTCCGACAGCACCGCCCAGGCTTCGTTGATCTCCTGCATCTTCTGCTCGGCACCCGCTTCCTTGCTCACGTCCGGGTGGTACTTGCGAGCAAGCTTGCGATAGGCACGCTTGATGTCGTCGGCCGGGGCGCCGCGCTCAACACCGAGCGTCTGGTAATAGTCCTTGAACTCCATCCGGGCAATCCTCCGATTCGCTTGCCGGCGTCACGCGGCGCACGGCGACTTCCCTTGTGCAGATGGGGGCGGTGCCCGTTCATTGAAAGGGGTCTTGAACTCCTTCGCTACCGACAACATATACGAAGCAGACGGCGGCATCCAGTCGGTCGCCGATGCCGTCCCGGGACCATCCGGGTTCCGGAATCACTGAGAGCTGAAGGAGGTTAGCAATGTACGAGTCTCTTCTGAATTCACCGAGCGGCTTGTTCGCAGAGCTCGAGCGACTCCAGCGCGAAATGCAGCAGACTTTCGGTTCGGTCGGACGACCGGGCAGCATCCGCGCAGTGGCGAGCGGCGCGTTTCCGGCCATCAATGTGGGCAGCACCCCTGGGGCGGTCGAGATCTATGCGTTCGCGCCCGGCGTAGACGCCTCGAAGGTCGACGTGCAGGTCGACCGCGGCGTACTGACCATTTCGGGCGAGCGCCCCGGCGAGCGTCCACAGGGCGACGAGAAGTCCGCGGTTTATGCAAGCGAGCGCTTCGCGGGTCGCTTCAAGCGCACCGTGAGTCTGCCCGACGATGTTGACCCGGACCGCGTCACTGCGCGTTATCGCGACGGCGTGCTGCACGTCAGCGTCGCACGCCGTGAATCGACGTTGCCCAAGCGCATCGAGATCCAGTAATTACACGCATGTCCAAGGAGGAATCCACGATGAACGACAAGCAACAAGTCACCCGGGGCGAACGCCCGGCCGACGTCCCGACCCTGATGCCGCGCATCGACGTCTTCGAGGACAGCGCCGGAATCACGCTGCTGGCGGATCTGCCCGGCGTTCCGAAAGATCGGCTCGAACTGCGCGTGGAGGGTGACACCCTCCAGGTCGAGGGCGAGATTCTCCCCGATACGCCGGAGGGCATGGAGGCGGTGTACGCCGAAATCCGCGTTGGACGCTACCGCCGCGCCTTCACCCTGAGTTCGGAGCTCGATACCTCACGTATCGAGGCCCAGTTCCGCGACGGGGTGCTCAAGCTGCGCATTCCGAAGCACGAGCACGCGCAGCCCAGACGCATCGAGGTGCAAGTAGCGTAAATCCGACCGGGCCGCACCACGCGGCCCGCCGTCGTGATGTCCTGATGGAGATTGGTCGATGGAAAAACTGTCCGAACTCAAGCACGGCCTGGAAGAGGCCTGGCACTCGGTCGCCGAAGGCTGGCGACATGTGCGCGAGCGCGCGGCCGGAGCCCTGACCCGGTTCACACCGTCCTCGAAAACATCGTCCCCGCCGGCCGATGCCGGCGAAATACAGCTTTCGTCGACAAGCTGGGCGCTGCTCGCAGGCGATGTGTTCGAAGATGACGACCGGGTCGTGGTGCGACTCGAAGTGCCCGGCATGGAGAAGCAGGACTTCGAGGTCGAAGTGCGCAGGGACGTACTGGTGGTTCGCGGCGAGAAGCGTTACGAGCACGAATCGTCGGAAGGCCATTACCGCGTCCGCCAGTGTGCCTACGGCAGCTTCCACCGCGCGATTCCTCTACCGGTGGCAATCGAGTCCGAAAAGGCAAAGGCGACCTATACCAACGGCGTCCTCCGGATCGAGCTCCCCAAGGCCGAGCACGTGAAAGGCCGGCACATCGAAATTCGCACGGACTGACGGAGGCGGGCAGGGCGGGCGGCGGCAAAGCTGCGTTACCATCGGTGTTCGCAGACTACACTCCCGCCCGTTCATGGCACGCATACACCCCGACGGATGGCGCCAGGTTCCGACGAGCGGCGCGCTGGCACGCGAGCTCGAAACGCTCGCCACCCTCGCCGCGGCGCTTCCCGACGACTATTCGGTCTACCACGGGGTGCACTGGACAAGGGTCAATCGTGATCACGCGCTGTTCGGGGAAATCGACTTTGTCGTGGTCGGCCCGACCGGCAGCTTGCTGCTGATCGAACAGAAGTCCGGCTTCCTCGACGAGACGCCCGAAGGCCTGGTCAAGACTTACACCCGGGCGAAGAAGAACGTCAGCGCCCAGATGGCGCGCACTGCGGACAACCTTCGCACCCGCCTCGCAGGCTTCCTGGGCGGGCACAAGCCGCAGCTCGAAGTCCTCCTCTATTGCCCCGACTACACGGTGCGCCAGCCTGGAACCGCCGGTATCGACCCGGCGCGCATCGTCGACGCGAGCCGTCGCGATCAGCTCGCCCGCATCATCGAAAGCCTGTTGCGCGAGGGCGACCCGGACTCCCTCGTGCTGGAGCGTATCGACCGCTTTCTCGCGGACGCACTCGAACTGGTGCCCGAGGTCAATGCAGTCGTAGGTCAGGCCCAGGCGATGTACACACGACTCGCGGGCGGACTCGCGGAATGGGCGCGACGCATCGAGATGACGCCGTTCCGGCTGCGCGTCACGGGCACCGCGGGCAGCGGCAAGACGCAGCTCGCGATGGCGGTGTTTCGCGATGCGCTTGCGGCGGGCCGACGCCCGTTGTACGTGTGCTACAACCGCCCACTGGCAGATCACATCACCCTGATCGCACCGGCCGGCGGGGAGATCGCAACGTACCACCAACTATGCGACCGGATGCTGCGCGACCACGGCTTCGTCCCGGATTTTTCGAGATCCGACGCGTTCGAGCGAATGGAACAGGCCGTCGGGTCGCTCCCAGTCGGGGAGGCCTGGCGCTTCGACGAACTCATCATCGACGAGGGTCAGGATTTTCGCGAAGAATGGCGCGACAGTCTGCTGCGCATGTTGCGCCCGGGCGGGCGCGCGTGGTGGCTCGAGGATCCGATGCAGAACCTCTACGACCGCCCCGAAGTGCCGCTGCCGGGCTGGGTGCGCATCACCAGCGAGCGCAACTATCGCAGCCCGTCGGACGTCATCGCTGCGATCAATCGCATGCTGCCGCAGCCCCAATCGCTCATTTCGGGAAGTCCGATCTCGGACTCGGACATGGAAATCGTGACCTGGAAGGACGCAGCCGAACTGGTGGAGAAGACCAAACGGGCGATCACGCGCGGCATCGGACTGGGCTTCCGCCGCGATCACGTTGCAATCGTCACCTGGCGCGGTCGCGAAAACTCGTTGCTCAGCCCTTACGACCGCCTCGGCCAGCACCGTCTGCGCGCCCCGACGGGTCGCTACGATCTGCTCGGCAACCCGATCTACTCGGAGGGCGAATTCCTGATCGACTCGGTGTATCGCTTCAAGGGACAGGCCGCGCCGTGCGTGATCTTCACGGAGATAGACTTCGATGCCCTGGATACGCTGGCCGTGCGCAAGTTCTTCGTCGGGGCGACCCGGGCGAGCATGAAGCTGATCCTGGTGATGTCGGAGCGCGCCGCGCGAATGCTGACCGCACGGCTTGACGAAACGATGGTCGGTTGAATCAGTCTCTGGAAAACTTGGACAGCAGTTGCTGCATCTTTTCCGCCTTGCGCCGTTCGGCTTCCTCCGCGCGCTGGCGCTCCTGCTCCTGCTTGCGCTTGTCGCGACGGCGCCGTTCGGCCTCGGCGAAACGCTCCTTGAGCGTCTGCGCCGCATGGGCACGATGCTCCTCGGTCACCTCGCCATCCTCGTTGCCGTCGAGATCGAAGCGATGCGTGCCTTTCTCCATGGCCTTGAGGTAGCGCGTCGACGCGGTGTGGATTCGCATCGCAGTGCGAACCGTCTTGCGATCAACATCCGGAAAACGCTCGCCGATGCTCTTGTCGATGCGCAGCGCGACCGGTTTGCAGTCGCGGAACGTGGGCGAGATCTCCTGCAATTTCTGCAGCAGGCCGCGTGCGTCTAGCGAGTTTTCGGGAGAGGCCTGAGATTCCGGGGTGGCCGGGTCGGCCGGGGTTTCGCTTGTCATGGTGCGGATCGTTCGGGCTGAGTCGCAGTCGGGGATGATCTCACAAATCGGCGCCGATCACCCGCCGCACGGCCTTTGGGCGAGCACGCCGCCGCTGCCCGTATGCGCGTCTATGCCCGTAGCTGCGCCGGCTGCATGAACCGAGCGAAGCGTTCACGCCATTCGTCGTCGATCTCGATCGCTCGCGGGCCGTCCAGATCGGCCCACACCAGGACCTGGCGTGTCGTGAAGCATACCGTGTCGCCCTGACGTGCGACGATCTCGATCTGCAGCGAGGTGCGTCCGATATTCAACACCTGCAGGGTGAAGGCGAGTTCCTCGCCGATCCGCCCCGGGGCGGTGAACTCGGCCTCCAGGCGGCGCATGGGCACGCCGCGCTTCAAGTCGGTATGCAATGGGCCGAAGCCGACTCCGAGGCCGTATTCGAACCAGTCCTCTACGATCTCGTTGCACAGGATCAGGTATTGCGGATAGAACACGATGCCGGCCGGATCGCAATGGTGAAAGCGGATCATCTTGTTGCGTTCGAACAGCATGTTCAGTCTTCCAGTATGCGTGAAACGAAGGCGGCGACCGCGTCGATCACTGCCTCCGGCTGATCCTTGTGCGGCGAATGACGGCAGTCGGCGAGTTTCACCAGATCGGCATCGCGAACCTGTGCCGCGATACGTGAAATCTGCTCCATCGTGCCGTACTCGTCGTCCTCGCCCTGGATCGCCAGCACCGGGCAATCGATTCCCGCGAGGTATTCCTCGATGTTCCACGCGCGGAAATCGGGGTGCAGCCAGATGTCATTCCAGCCGCGAAAGGCCGCATCGACGTCCGCATGGTACTTGCCGAGACGTGCGGGCAGGTCCGTGGTCTGCCACGCGACCCCGGCCTGCGCGATGCTGGAGACGGAGATGTCCTCGACCATCACATGCGGCGCCATCAGGATCAGTCCGGCCAGAGGTGTTGCGGTGCCGCCCGCGCAGATCAGCGCAATCGAGCCACCATCGGAGTGCCCGAACAGGATCGGCCTCTCGATCGCAAGCGCCGCAAGCAGCGCCGGCAGCACCTCCAGCCCTTCATCGTGCATGTAGCGCACGCTGCGAGGAAGGACGGCAGGATCGGAACGGCCGTAGCCGGCACGTGAATAGACGACCGCTTCGCAGCCGGTGGCATCCGCGATCCTCTGCGGGAAATCGCGCCACATCGACACCGAGCCCAGGCCTTCATGCAGGAACACGATCGTCGGCGCGTCGTCGCGCGGATGGGCCGATCGCAGGCGCACGAACTCGAGACGGGTGGTGCCGACGGTAACGAGATTCAAGCTCACACTCCCAGATGCCGCTGGATGAGCTCCGGATTGCTGCGCACTTCCTCGCTCGGTCCGTCGAACACGACGCGTCCCTTGACCAGGATCATCGAGCGGTCGGTGACCGCGGTCACCGCGGCATGGTTCTTGTCCACGATGACGGTGGCGATGCCGGTCGCATGGATCTCGCGGATCACCCGCCAGATCTCGCGCACGACGAGCGGTGCAAGCCCTTCGGTCGCCTCGTCCAGAATGAGCAGGTCGGGATTGGTCATCAGGGCCCGGCCGATGGTGAGCATCTGCTGCTCGCCACCCGATAGTTGTCCGCCACCATGGCCCAGGCGTTCGGCCAGCCGCGGGAACAACGCCATGATCCGGTCGAAGGTCCAGTCGCACTGCCCGCTCACGCCCTTGCGCGCAGCCATGAGCAGATTTTCCTTGACCGACAGGTTCGGAAAGATGCCGCGACCTTCCGGCACGTAGGCGATGCCGCGGCGCACGATGCGATGCGTCGGCGCGCCGGTCATGGACACCCCGCCCACGCTTACCATGCCCTCACGTGCCGGCACCAGTCCGAGCATGCTTCGGATGAGGGTGGTCTTGCCCATGCCGTTGCGTCCCATCAGCCCCAGTGCCTCGCCCTTGCGGATGCTGAAGTCGACGCCATGCAGGATGTGGCTGAGTCCGTAGTATGTATGCAGGCCGCGCGCTTCCAGGATCGCGTCACTCATGCGATGCCTCCCCGTCGATGTTGGTCTCGCCGAGATAGGCCTCCTGGACCTGGGGACTGCTGCGAATCTGTTCCGGGGGTCCCGACTCGAGCACCACGCCGTTGACCATCACGGTGATCAGGTCGGCGACCGCGAAGACCGCATCCATGTCATGCTCGACCAGCAGGATCGCGCGTGTCTTCTTTAGGCCGTTCAGAAGGTCCACCATCTGGGCCGACTCGTCCGACCCCATCCCCGCCAGGGGCTCGTCCAGAAGGAGCACTTGCGCATCCGTGGCCAGCACCATCGCGATCTCGAGTTGCCGCTGCTCGCCGTGCGACAGGGTGCCGGCGATGACGCTCTCGCGTCCTCCCAGCCCGGCCTCCATGATCGCCGCGCGAGCCCGTTCCACCGTGTCGCCGAGTCGCATCGCATCCGTGAAGATGCGCCAGGGCTGCTGATTGCGCGACTGGGCGGCAAGGCGACAGTTCTCCAGCACGGTGAACTTCGGAAAGATGTTGGTCCGCTGGTAGCTACGGCCGATCCCGACACGCGAACGCTGGTACGCGGTGAGGCGGGTAATGTCCTCGCCACGAAAGCGGATGGTGCCGCGGGTCGGCGGCAGGTCGCCCGAGAGCATGTTGATGCAGGTCGACTTTCCGGCGCCGTTGGGGCCCAGAAGCGCATGCAGGACACCGGCCTCGAGACTCAGACTCACATCCTGATTCGCCGCCAGCCCGCCAAAGTGGCGAGTCAGACTCTCGGCGCAAAGGAGGGCTTCAGCCATTCTTCCCCCCCTTGCGGAAAAAGCCTAGGACGCGTCCCGGCAGCGCTGCCAACCCGCCCGGCATGAAAAGGACCACCAGTACGATGACGCCGCCCATCAGCAACTGCCAGTGCTTGGTCCAGTCCGAAAAGAGTTCCTGCAGACCGACGAACACAAAGGCGCCGGCGACGGCACCGGCGAGATTGCCCATGCCGCCGAGGATCACCATCAGCAGCACGTCTCCCGACTTGTGCCAGGAAAGGTACTCCGGGGTCACGAAGCCGAACAGGACCGCATACATGAAGCCGGCAAGCCCGGCCAGCGCGCCGGCAATGGTGAAGGCCGCGAGCTTGTAGCGAAAGGTCGCATAGCCCAGCGACTGCATGCGATGCTCGTTGCTGCGGATGCCGACCAGCACCCTGCCGAAAGGCGAACGCAGCAGCAGCGTCAGGAAGACGTAGACGAGGACCATCAGGGCCAGCACGAAGAAGTACAGGTGCAGGGTCTCGTTGAAGCTGAAGGGCGTGAAGCCCGCGATCGTCGCATCCGGCCGGAAATCGAGGTAGATGCCGTCCGAACCGCCCCCGAGCTTGGTGTCGTGAAAGATGTAGTAGGCCATCTGCGAAAAGGCCAGCGTCACCATGATGAAGTAGATGCCCTTGGTGCGCAGCACGAACAGGCCTATGACGAAGGCCGCGATCGCCGAAACGAGCATCGAGGCCGGCAGTACCACCCACAGATTGGCTGCCGCGAAATCGGGCGACAGCATCACCGCCATATAGGCGGCGATGCCGAAATACGCGGCATGACCGAAGCTCACCAGGCCGGTGAAGCCGACGAGCAGATCCAGACTCATTGCGAAGATCGCGAGGATCAGGATCTTCGCCACGACCTCGGCGTAGAACTCCGAACCGTAGAAGGGAAAAGCCGCAAGGGACGCGAGCACGGCCAGCTTGAAGGTAGCGGTGATGGCTGGATTCATCTGCTCAACCCTTCCTGAAGATGCCTTCCGGGCGCCACAGCAGCACCAGGGCCATGACCAGATAGACCATCAGCCCCGCCATCTCGGGCACAAACACCTTGCCGAAAGTGTCGGCGAATCCGATCACGAGCGCCGCCACGAGCGCGCCCCACACCGAACCGATGCCCCCGATCACGACGATGACGAAGGAGATGATCAGCACACTGCCGCCCATGCCCGGATAGACCGAAGAGATCGGTGCCGCAAGCATTCCGGCCAGTGCCGCGAGCACCACCCCGATCGCGAACACGGTGCGGTACAGTCGGTTGATGTCGATGCCCAGCGCCTGAACCATGTCGCGGTCGTGACTGCCGGCGCGGATCACCATCCCAAGGCGGGTTCGCTGGATCAGGAAATACAGGCCCACCGCGAGCAGCAGGCACACCCCCGAAATCACCAGTCGATAGACCGGGTAGCTCAGGGTGTCCGACAGCGGAATCGACATCGCGAACATCTCGGGCACGGGCACGCCGTGCACGTCGTCTCCCACTGCGAGACTGCGCAACTCCTCGAAGATGAGGATGAGACCGTAGGTCAGCAGTACCTGTTCGAGGTGATCGCGTTTGTAAAGATGCGAGAACAGCAGTGCTTCGAGCAGCGCCCCGAAGACGAAGGCAAGCGGGATGCCGATCGCGATCGTCAGCATCAGGTTGCCGGTCATGCCCGTCAATACGAAGGCCATGTAGGCCCCGAGCATGTAGAAACTGCCATGGGCGAGATTGATGATGCCCATGATGCCGAACACCAGCGTCAGCCCGATCGCCACGAGAAACAGCAGCAGGCCGTACTGGAGGGCGTTGAGCAACTGAATCAGGAAAGTGGTGAAATCCATGCACTGCCCCTGCCGAGCGTCAGGAAGCCCGCCGGACCCGAAAACTTCAGGCCCGACGGAACTCGCCCTGTCCGCTATTCTTGATGAGTCTTGTTTCTGGCCGAGGCTTACATGTTACAGCCGGTGGCCGGATCGGCAAGTTTCTCCGCGGCGATGCCGGTGACCGGATTGAGCTTGCCTTCCGCCTTGCGCAGGTAGATGTCCTGTACCGGATTGTGCGCACTCGACAGCGTGAAGGTGCCGCGCGGGCTGTCGATCGTCGCATTGCGCATCGCCGCACGCATCTCGGCCTTCTTGCTCATGTCGCCACCCACGGCCTCGAGGCCGGCGTGCAGCAACTGCGCTGCGTCGTAACCCTGCACCGCATACACGTCGGGAAGCATGCCGTACTTGGCCTGGTAGTTGGCGCGGAAGGATTTGTCCTTCTCGTTGTCGAGGCCGTCGGCATAGTGCAGCGCGGTGACAAGGCCTTCGCCCGCCCCACCCATGGCTTCGAGTGTGCCGTCGGTGAGGAAACCGCTCGAGAACAGAGGAACGCTGTCCTTCAGGCCTGCCGCAGCGTAGTCACGTGCGAACTTGGCTGCGCCGCCGCCCGCGAAGAAGACATAGACCGCATCCGGCTTGAGCGAGGCGATCTCGGTCAGGAAGGGCTGGAACTCGACGTTCGGGAACGGCGTGGACAGATCCTTGAGCACCTTGCCGCCGCCTTCCTCGAAAGCCTGCCGGAAGCCCTTGAC
>DAOMNN010000020.1:17608-46400 GCA_035443825.1 Rhodocyclaceae bacterium
GAGTGCACCGTTCCGACCAGCACATCGACACGGTCGCGCGACACCAGCCGGTTCGCGTTCTCGGTGGCCTTGGCCGGATCGGACTCGTCATCGACGAAGAAGTACTGTATATCCCGACCCGCGAGCTTGCCGCCCTGCTCTTCCACGTAAAGCTTGAACGCGTTGTCGATCGCCGTCCCAAGCGCCGCGAAGGTACCCGTGGCGGGCAGCATCATGCCGACCTTGATGGGGTCTGCGGCCTGCACGGCTCCCAGCGGGATCAGTGCGCCCATGGCCAGGCCGACCATGGCGCGCATGACCGTGCGACGGTGTTGCCGATTCTGTTTCATGTCGTCTCCTCCTCTGTTATGCAACGGGACCGGCGGCCCCGCCGTACACCTGCGTCATCTCAACGGTTTGCGCCGAGCGCACGCAACTTGAAGCGTTGTATCTTACCCGTCGCGGTCTTGGGCAACTCGTCGACGAACTCCATCCAGCGCGGATACTTGTAAGGGGCGAGGTGCGACTTGACGTGCTGCTTTATCGCCTCCCCGAGTTCGGACGTGGGTTTGACGCCCGGCTTGAGCACCACGAAAGCCTTGGGCTTGATCAGCCGATTCTCGTCCTCGATCCCCACGACCGCCGCCTCGAGTACCGCCTCGTGCTGGATCAGGCACGACTCGACCTCGATCGGCGAGACATAGATGCCGCTGATCTTGAGCATGTCGTCGGATCGCCCGGCGTAGATGTAATAGCCGTCGGCAGTGCGCGAGTACTTGTCGCCACTGCGGGTCCACGGCCCCTGGAAGGTGTCGTGCGTCTTGGCGCGGTTGTTCCAGTAGCACATCGCGCTGGTGGGTCCGGATATCTGGAGCTCTCCCGTCACGTCGGCTGCCTCGATCACGTTGCCCTCGTCGTCGATCAGGCGCATCTCGTAACCCGGCACAGGCTTGCCGGTAGTGCCGTAACGGACGTCGCCGGGGCGGTTGGAGATGAAGATGTGCAGCATCTCGGTCGACCCGATGCCGTCGAGGATGGGCACCCCGACGCGCTCTTCCCAGCGCTTGCCGATCTCCTCGGGCAAGGCCTCGCCGGCCGAAGTACACGCGCGCAGTGACATTTCGTCGCGAGAAGGGAAATCCGGACTCGCGAGCATTGCGGCGTAGAGCGTGGGCACCCCGTAGAAAATGGTCGGACGATGCTCGCGCAGGCGCCGGAAGACGGAATCGGGGGTCGGACGCTCGGCCATGAGCACCGTGGTCGCGCCGACCGACATGGGAAAGGTGAGCCCGTTGCCAAGTCCATAGGCAAAGAAAAGCTTGGCCGCCGAGAACACCGTGTCTTCCTCGCGGATGCCCAGCACGCCCCGACCGTACAGCTCCGCGGTCTGGATCAGGCTCGACTGCACATGCACGGTGCCCTTGGGCGCGCCGGTGGACCCCGACGAATACAGCCAGAAACAAGCATCATCGCAGGTGGTTTCGACGGTCTCGAACCTGTCGTCAGCCGCCCCCATCAGCGTCGCCAGCGCATCGTCGCCCTCGTCGCTACCGGCAATGACGATGCGCTCTAGCGTGGCCACCTTGCCCAGCAAGGGCTCGAAAAGCGGTGCGAGGGGCGCTGACACCACTGCGATTCGCGAGCGGCTGTCGGTCAGCATGTATTCGTAGTCGCCCTGGGTGAGCAGCGTGTTGGTCGCCACCGGCACCACTCCGGCCTTGATCGCCCCAAGGAACACCGAAGGAAAATCGATGGTGTCGAGCATGCACATCATGATGCGCTGCTCGCGTACGACCCCCAGGGCACCGAGTACGTTGGCAAAGCGATTGGCGCGCTGCGCCAGCTCACCATAGGTGTACTGCCCCAGGTCGTCGATGTACGCGATCTTGTTGGCCCGCCCGCTGCCGAGGTTGCGCCCGATCAGGTCATCGGCCGCGTTATAGCGCCTGGGAATGGCGATTCTCGGCGGTTGGCTGCCGTGGTCCGCCGTGCTCAGCGTGTAGGTCATCAGTGTGCTCCTCCATCTATCGGATCCCCTGGGGGCGGTTCCGGCCGATCTGTCGTCGGCTCTTTGCAACCATCGCTGTTCAGCGGGTGAATTCGATCGCACCCTCCGGCAACAGGTAAAGCACGTAGGCACGACCCCCGGCGACCGTAGGCGGATGCACGCTGCCCGGCTCATAGACGAGCCAGCCCCGGCCATGGCCGTCGAAACGCGCATCGCCGTCGACAGGCATGATCATGTCGATTTCTCCGAACGGGTGGGCATGGCGCGGGCCGACTACCTCGTTCATGTCGACGACGTCGACGCTGAAGCCGTGGGTGTCGGGGCCGGGTTTGATGACGCGGCCGTAGCGGATGCCGCCATGCTCGCGGTCGCACATCCAGCCGGCTGCGACCGCATCGCGACAGGCCGCTGCAATCGCTTCGAAATCCTCGCCGTCGGCGGGAAATCGTTCGTTCAGCAGAATCTCCAGGTTCTTGTCGACGGGGAGCCCGTCGATCGCACCGGTCACCCGGGCGATGAGCTTCTGGAAGCGTTCCGGAGTCATCGTGGTCCTCCTGTCGCGAAACCGATTGCGGCGTGTGACTGCGATTACGTTACCCGAGCGGGCATTGCCCTGCACACACCGACCAAAAGAAGAATACACGCCTCGAATGGATGGTCAAGCACTTTATTGCATGTTCAGAACGGCACTATATACCATCATTCTGGACTCGATCCAGGATGCACCCCTCCCTTCTCCCGTGGAGGCAAAAAGATCGGGGTGGGCATTTCGTCAATCGGCTACCGCGCCCACCCCGCAAGGGAGAGACCTCGTCCACACCGCGTGAACACGCCGAGATCGGCGCACCCCGGGGATCAGCAAGACTTGTTCACTCAATAACCACCGGATTGTCACTCCACAATCAGTAGATTGTCATGCCGCCGTCAGCAGCCAGCACCTGTCCCGTGACGTAACTCGACGCATCGGAAGCGAAGAACACGAAGACCGGTGCCACCTCTTCAGGCTGCGCCCAGCGCCCCATCGGAATACGGTCGAGGTATTTCTCCTTGAACCGGTCGTCGGTGCGGATCGTCTCCGTCATCGGCGTTGCCGCTCCCGGTGCAATCGCGTTCGCGGTAATGTTGTAGCGCGCGAGTTCCTTGGCCGTGCTCTTGGTCATGCCGAGAATGCCTGCCTTAGCTGCACTGTAGTTGATCTGGCCGATGGTTCCCAGTACGCCGGCTGCCGACGTCACATAAATGATTCGGCCGTAGCCGCGCTCGATCATTCCGCCGACGACTGCCTGCAGGCAGTTGAAGGATCCGGTGAGATGCACGCCCAGCACCTGGTCCCACTGTTCCCGCGTCATCTTGTGAAGCATCGCCGTGCGCGTGATACCGGCGTTATTGACCAGAATGTCGATGCGCCCCCAGGTCTCGTTCACACGAGCGGCCATCGCTTCAACCTGCTCGCGGTCGGACACGTCGCAGGCCACTGCGATGGCCTCGCCACCCTGCGCCACGATCTCTTCCGCCACCCGTTCGGCGGCTTCTGGGCCGAGATCGATTACCGCGACCTTCGCTCCCTCGCGGGCGTAGGCGGCGGCGATGGAGGCGCCCAGACCCTGCCCGGCGCCGGTGACGATCGCGATTCTGTCCTTGAGTATCATTGCTTCTTCCCCATGTCTTCCTGCTTGCGTTGTGTCTCGAATGCTTCGAGCGCGGCGCGGATCTCTTCCAGGTTTTCGGGCGTGACCGGGGCACCGCACTCGTAGCACGTGTTGGTCATGCGGTCGAACCAGCGACAACCGCACTGGTCGCAGGCCAGCTCCGGGGCGCCGGCAGGATTATGGAAGATCATCGGCACGCTCCAAGGAACGCAAGGCCCAGGGTGTCCAGGAATTCCTCGTATCCCGCGTCCTGCAGTTCATACTTGGTCCGCATCACATAGAACATGATTCCTCCCTGCCGGATCAGGCGCCGCATGATCGACAGCGTGTCGCCGTCGAGCGCCTCGCGCATCGCGCCGATGGCCGCGTCTTCGGCAACGAAAAGGAGATCGACCTGCACGTCGCCGAAACCCGTGTAGGGGCGCATCGAAGCACTCATGCCGTTGCCGACCACCGCCCAGGCCATCATGCGCCCCTCGCCATCCGCACCCGCCAGCCCCGCCACATGCTTTCCAGGCTGCAGGCCCGATCCGGTACGGCGCACGAAGCCGACCGCCGAGCCATGCGCCATCTCGGAGAAGAGTTCGCCGTGGCGCTCCAGCATTGCCTGCCAGTTCTCGATCGGGCCGAAGACCGCGTGCGTGTCGGTATCCATCAGTGCTTGGGGAAGACCAGTCCCAGATCCTCGACGAAATCGGCCAGCCCCACGTCGTCGAGTCGATCCAGTGTCATCAGCATGTAAGCATGCAGCCGCCCCTGTCGCACCAGGCGCCCGATGGTGTCCATCCCGTTGGCGAGCAGGCTCCGTTCGCACTCCCCATCGAGCACGAGCAGCATCGCCACATCGGCGTCGGCCGCTCCCCGGTAGTCGCGCAACGCGACTTCGAGTCCGTCCGCATTTACGCGCCACACCAGCAGTCGGCCGCATTGGGCCGCGAAATCCGCCTTCCCGAGAACGCCGACATACGCGTGTGCAGGCGGAAGCTGTTCGTGTTCCAGCCGGGCTCGCCAAAGCTTGCGA
Organism: Rhodocyclaceae bacterium; assembly: GCA_035443825.1. GTDB lineage: Bacteria > Pseudomonadota > Gammaproteobacteria > Burkholderiales > Rhodocyclaceae > DAOMNN01. Next base: position 22,266 of record DAOMNN010000020.1, read on the forward strand.
TCCAGGTGGCAATTAGGTCCGGTCACGTCCATCATATGCTTCTGAAGCTCCAGCGCTGAGACCGGAACCGTCAGGCTCCGACCGATCCGGTACGACGTGCGACAGCTGCCCGCGAACCCGGCGATGTGCGATATAGTGCATTATCTGCCTATGAGATGCAACGTATTGCATGTTCGACTATGATCGTCTGACACTACCATGACTAACCACCCATGACATCACCCGATCCCGCTGACCTGTCCGCGATTCTGCAACGGTCGCGCGCCGCGCTGGCGCGCGCGGTGACCCTGATCGAGAACGATCGACCGGACGCGGCCGCATTGTCTGCGCGCCTGATTGCGCACTGCGGCCACGCCCATGTGGTCGGGATCACCGGGGCGCCCGGGGCGGGCAAGTCGACACTGATCAATGCCCTGCTGGGCGAGTTGACGCGACGTGACAAGCGTGTCGCCGTGGTCGCGGTGGACCCCTCCAGCCCGGTCAGCGGCGGCTCGATCCTCGGTGACAGGGTGCGTATGGGCGAGAACGATGTCGGCGACAAGGTCTTCATCCGCTCACTGTCGGCACGCGGCCATCTCGGGGGGCTGTCACGGACCACGGGACGGGTGATCGACGTCTTCGATGCCGCGGGCTTCGACGTGATCGTCGTCGAGACCGTCGGTACCGGACAGTCCGAAGTCGAAATCAGTCGCCTGGCCGACACCCGCATCGTCGTGTGCCCGCCCGGTCTCGGCGACGAGGTGCAGGCGCTCAAGGCGGGTATTCTCGAGATCGCCGACATCCTGGTCGTAAGCAAGGGGGATTTCCCCGCGGCGGAACGCACCGTGCTCGATCTGCAGCACGCACCCGCGCATCGCCCCGCCGGAGACTGGAAGGTGCCCGTGCTGCGCACGGTCGCTACCACCGGCGAAGGTATCGCCGACCTTGCAGACCTGATCAATGCACATGCGGACGTCGCCGGAATCGGGCGTCGCCTCGATTCGCATGATTCGGCGGCACGCGCGACCGACGACGAACTGTTCGCGACGGTGCAGGCCTGGCGCAGCATGCACAAGCGCGTGGCGCTGGCGACCGTGGTGCGCACCTGGGGCTCCTCGCCGCGTCCGGAGGGCAGCCATCTCGCGGTTGAGGAAGGCGGCGTGTTCATCGGCTCGGTGTCGGGCGGTTGCGTCGAAGGCGCCGTGATAGCGGAAGCGATGAACGTGATCGTCGACAGCAAGCCTCGAATGCTCGAGTTCGGCGTCAGCGACGAACAGGCGTGGGATGTCGGTCTCGCGTGCGGCGGGCGTGTGCAGGTCTACGTGGAGCGCGTCGAATGAAGGCCGACCTGTTCGAGCGGCTGCTTCGCGGTCGTCGCGCACGCCAGGCGCTGGCCCTGGTCACGCGCCTTGCCGACGGTATGCAGGCGATCGTTTCCGACGGAGAGGTCTTCGGGGAACTGCAACTCGGGCCGGACCGCCTTGCCGAGATCCGCAACCGCCTGCGAAGCGATCGAAGCGGCATCCTCGACGACGGCGAATCGACCCTGTTCGTTCGCTGCCATGTCGCGGCGCCGCGACTGGTGATGGTGGGAGCAGTGCATATCGCCCAGGCGCTTGCACCGATGGCTGCGATCGCCGGCTACGAGGTGATCGTCGTCGACCCCCGCCGTGCCTTCGCGACGCCCGAGCGCATGCCCGGCGTCAGCGTGTCCACCGAATGGCCCGATGCGGCACTGGCCCGTATCGGCATCGATGCACGCACCGCGGTCGTGACGCTGTCGCATGACCCCAAGCTCGACGATCCGGCTCTCATCGCGGCGCTGCGCAGCCCCGCCTTCTATATCGGCGCGCTCGGCAGCACACGCACCCACGCACGCCGCGTTGAACGCCTCACCGAAGCCGGGTTGGGCAAGGAAGTCCACCGCATCCACGCCCCGGTCGGCCTTGATCTCGGCGGACGGGCCCCGGCGGAGATAGCGGTCGCAACCCTCGCCCAACTCATCCAGGTCCGCTACCGCACATGATCTTCGGCGATTTCCCGAGCAAGGACGCCACCGGGGTGATGCTCGCGCACACCATCGAGGTCGGCGACCGCAGATTCAGGAAGGGTCGCACCCTGGGAGCAGACGACATCGCCATCCTGCGCGCCGCCGGAATCGCAACCGTCGCCGGAGCACGGCTCGATCCCGACGACGTCCCCGAGAATGCGGCGGCGGCCGAGATCGCGGCGCTGCTCGTCGGCCCGGGGAGCACGACTCGCGCGCCCTACACCGGTCGCTGCAACCTCCACGCCACCGCCCGGAGCGTGATCCGCGTCAACGCAGAACGCATCGACCGCCTCAATCTGCTCGACGAATCCATCACCGTTGCAACGCTGCCCGATCACGCCGTGGCGCGCAACGCGCAGGTCATCGCAACGGTCAAGATCATCCCCTTCGCCGTGCCCCGCCGTCTGCTCGAGGCCTGCCGTGAGATTGCATCGGGGGCTCCATTGGTAGAAGCGGTGCCGCTGCAGCCGCAGCGCGTCGCGCTCGTCCTGAGCGCCCGGCCGGGGATGAAGGACAGCATCCTGCGCACCACTGCAGCGGTGTCGCGCGAGCGCATCGAGGGACTCGGCAGCCGCCTCGCACTCGAACTTCGCTGCGGCCACGAAGCGGCGGAAATCGTCGCGGCACTGCGCCAATCCCGCGCTGCGGGTTGCGACATTACGCTCATCGCCGGAGCGACAACCACCAAGGACCGCAAGGATCTCGTACCGGCCGCAGTGGTGGCGGCAGGTGGCGTGATCGAGCATTTCGGGATGCCCGTCGAACCGGGCAACATGCTGCTGCTCGCGCATATCGGCGACATGCCGGTGGTGATCCTGCCCGGCTGCGCACGCTCCCGGCGGATCAACGGTCTGGACTGGGTGCTGCGGCGATTGCTGGCGCGACTGCAGGTAACGCGCGCGGACATCATGCGCATGGGCGTCGGCGGCCTGATCCGCAGTCCGCTCGAACCGGATGACGAGGCGCCGGACGAGGAATCCGGCGACGAGGACAGCACGCGATCGGACTCCGGGCGGCACGTCGCGGCACTCGTTCTTGCCGCCGGCACGTCCTCGCGCATGGGCCGCGCCAACAAACTGCTGACCGAGGTCGACGGTGTCGAGATGGTCGTGCGCGCGGTCAATGCAGCACTGGCGTCGCGTGCGGCATCCGTGACGGTGGTGACGGGTCATCAGGCCGAGGCGGTCGAAGCCGCGCTGGCAGGGCGGCACGTTTCATACGTACACAATCCGGATTTCGGGGCGGGACTGTCCACCTCGCTTCGCCGCGGCGTTGCCGCCCTGCCGCAGAGCGCCGCGGCAACGGTGGTGCTGCTCGGCGACATGCCATGGATCACGGCCGATCATGTGGACCGCATCATCGATGCTTTCGATCCGGCCGACCCGACCATCGTCGTCCCCGAGCGCGACGGCCGGCGCGGCAACCCCATCCTGTGGCCACGCGAATTTTTCGCCGCGATGCAGACGATCGAAGGCGACCGCGGCGCCCGCGGCCTGCTCGATCGCCACCCGGAGCGCATCCGGCGTATTTCGATTGAGGACGACGCGATCTTCATCGACATTGATTCACCCGACGAACTGCGGGAAACGCGCAGCCGCGCCGGGCCGGGCCCGGGGATGAAGTAACCGCGCACCACGCGACGACTCATCCTGTGGACGAGATCAACGGCAACTCGCCCTGGCGCGACGTTGTCGTGCCCGGTGCATCGCGCATGCACGGGGACAGCGCACCCACGCGGACACCGAGCAGGCGCAGGCGCTGGTCGAGCGGCACCCGGCGCAGACACTCGCCTGCCGCGCGGCGAATGGCGGCAGGATCGGCGACCGGCTCGGGCAGGGTCAGATCACGGGTGACGGTTCGAAAATCCTGGTAGCGCAGCTTGATCCCGATGGTGCGCCCCAGATAGCCCTTGCGCTGCAGATCCTCGGACACACGCACGCACAGGCCGGTGAATATTTCGGACAGTGCGCTGCGGTCATGGACCGGGTGGAGATCCCGCTCGAAGGTGGTTTCGCGGCTGATGGACCTCGGTTCGGAACTCGTGACAACCGGGCGGTCGCCGATACCGTGGGCAGCGGCATGCAGCCAGGCGGCGAAGCTGCGGCCGAAATGCTGCTGCAGCAAGGTGGTGTCGGCCTGCGCAAGCTCCGCCACGGTCGCGATACCCAGGCTGGCAAGCTTCTCGGCGGCCTTGGGGCCGATGCCGTTGATCTTGCGCACCGACAGCGGCCAAATCCGGTGCGCGATGTCGTCGCGACCCAGAATGGTCAGGCCATCAGGCTTGTCCAGATCGGAACAGATTTTCGACAGGAGTTTGTTCGGCGACACGCCGATCGAGCACGACAGACCGGTCGCTTCACGCACCGCGCGCTTGATGCGCTTCGCAAGTCCGAGCGTATCATCGGGAAGATCGCTGAGGTCGATATAGATTTCGTCGATGCCGCGATCCTCGATGCGAGGCGCGATTGCCGCGACGGAGGCCTTGAACAGGCGCGAGTAGTGACGATAGGCGTCGAAATCGGCCGGCAGGAGAATTGCGTCGGGGGCGAGCCTTGCCGCCTTCATGAGTCCCATGCCCGAGGACACGCCGAGTCGGCGTGCCTCGTAGGTGGCGGTCGTGATCACGCCCCGCCCCGCGTAGTCCCGCAGGCGCGCAAAGCGCCGGCTGCCGTCGCCCTGCATGACCGGCTCAAGGGTGCGCCGGCCGCCGATCACGACGGGCATCCCGCACAGTTCCGGGTAGCGCAGCAATTCGACGGACGCGTAGAAGGCATCCATGTCCAGGTGCGCGATACGGCGAAGAGGAGCATTCATCGTGAATCGAAGATAACCGATGTCTCCGGTGTCTGTCTTGCGCGTATCGCAAGGTACTGGCCATTGTCGGGCGGGCCTGCGCGCGCTTGCCATTCGACCACGCCCCGGGTTGCTTCCACGCGCCTGCTGGTCGTGTCGAGCGCGCGCACGGTAAGATCATGGGCCGGCGCATTCGGTCCATGCCGGAGCCTGACAGTTTCTACCGATATGGGAGGACTCGACGTGCACGACGAAGACATCCGCAGCATCGTGCTGAACACGGTGGAGACGATCCTGCCGGGGGTTGGCACAATGCAGATCCGCGGCGACGAGTCCCTGCGCGCACAGGTCGACCTCGACTCCATGGACTGGCTCAACGTCATCACGGCTCTCGGCGACCGATTCGAGCTGCGGATTCCGGAGCGCGACTACGGCAAGCTGCTCACGCTCGACGACATCGTCGCTTACCTTTCCGAAATGCGCGCTGCGAAACCCACGCGGTAATCGAATGGCCGATTATCCAGCCGACCTCGTACGCACGCGCTACCTGTTCGATGGCAGCCAGGTGACGATTCGTCCGATTCGCCCCGACGACGCGGGGAAGGAGCAGGATTTCGTGCGCCGTCTTTCAAAGGAATCGCGCTACAAGCGTTTCATGGGGACGCTCAAGGAGTTGTCGCCCGACAAGCTCCGATACTTCACCGAGTTGGACTACGACAAACATCTGGCCCTGGTGGCGATCGTCGACCAGGCTGGAGAGGAGCTGGAGATCGGTGTCGCGCGCTACGTGATCGATCCGGGCGGCGAACGGTGCGAGTTCGCCATTGTGGTCGATGATGCGTGGCAGGGCACGGGGATTGCCGGCGTACTGATGTTGTCACTGATAGACGCCGCGCGTGCGCGCGGCCTCAGGACGATGGTGGGGCAGGTACTGGCCAGCAACGACAAGATGATCAAGTTTTCGCGGCAGTTGGGCTTCACCGTCCATCACGACCCGAACGATCCTGAAACGGTGCGGGTGGAGCGTCCCCTGTAGGCGACCGCAGGTATCATCCTGGGAGGCTGTCGGATATGAGTCCGATCTGCTGCACCAGTTGCGCAGACAGGTTCACGCATTTTTCGTGAGCGATGGCCTCGAGGCGAAGTTCCAAGGGCTTCAGAGACGGGCCGCACTTGCCAAGACCAACACACGCAGCACGCCCATAAGCATGCCGTGGACACCCACGTGAGGGATGAAGCGCGCGGCCTGGGACACCGCATTGAACTCCGCGCCGGTTCTGCTGACAGATCACCGCGCATCAGCAATTTTTCACCAAGGAGCAGATGAACATGCATTTTCGCAAGCGTTGTATCGTGACCGCCATCACCCTGAGCTGCCTGGCCGGCGGCGCGCTGGCGCAGGGTTCTGCCGGGGGCTATACGGCAGCCGCGCCGGCAGGTGAGGCCTCGCAGCTGGAAGCGCGACTGAGCGGCAAGGTTCTCGTGGGGACCTACACGCGTGACAGCTCGCCATATGTCCTCGAGTTCCGCAGCGACAAGACCCTGGTCGACAACCGGGGCGGCGAAGGACGCTGGTGGATCGACGACAAGGGCGACTACTGCCGGGAATGGACGAGTGGCCCGCTCGCCGGCAACAGCGGCTGCTACGAGATTCTCGTGCATGGCGTCCGTGTCGCGATCTATGCCGACGACGTCAAGGTGATCGACGGCGAGCTGACGGAGTGACCCGTCTGCCGAGCCGTGTGCCTGACCTGCCGGGAAAGCTCGCAGGTTGATTAGCGCCGGTCGCGTTTCGCCTGGGAACGCTTTCCTGCCGCAACGGCGTGCGCCCGTAGCGTTCGCGAATGCGGATTCGACGGTGATGCGACCTGGTTGGCTGCGCCCCCTCCGGCTCCCTTGCCCGCAATGCGCCGAGCCGGTGCCTTGGACGACCGTGCCGGTGCCTTCCCGGCGGGCCTTGCGGCAGCCTTGCTTGCAGCGATCTTCGCCTTCTCGGCCTTGCGCGCCTCCGCGGCCTCGATCCGTGCGAGCCGATCCTCGAAACGCTCCAGCGTTTCGGTGAAAAGCTTGGTCTTCTGTTCGGTGCGCTGGTTTGCAAGACTGGTGTTGCCGCGCTTGCTGCCAGTGGCCGCACGGATCGCTACGGTCTGCCGACGGAACAGATCCTGATTCTTGTCGCGCAGCGTCCGGGCGCGCTTGATCTTGCTCTTGAGTTCGGCGACGCTCAACCCGCCGATCGCGTCGGAAAGGCTGAGCAGGAACAGCTCGAACTCGGCGGCGCTGCATAGGTTGCGGGCGTGTACGCGGTTGTATGCCATGCGGAATTCTCCTTGCAATTCGCCAATGCTTCGTATGTCGAAGAACGGTCTTCCGGAACGTCGGACCGATCCTGTTTCACTGCTGCCGGTTTCAGTCTAGCCGGATTCTCCTGAAATGCCTGCAAGCCAAGCGGTGCTGTGAGATTGAATCGATCCCCGTCATTTTGTTCCCGTGCAGAACGCCGGGCCTGCAATGAGTGAATTGCGGCTGGCCTGGGGGGTGCGCCGCGCGCATCCGCAAGGAATCGTGAGACTGGGAGTCGTCACTGTACGTCGCGCACCAGACGGACGTGATCGTAGTCTCCGCGACCGCCCGCGCCGCGGATTCCCGAGGTGAACGCCACACCCCAGGCACGGTAGGAGTAAAGCGCATGCGGTTCGCCGGACCAGTACCTGGCCAGAGGCGTATCGGGGAATACCGCGAGAAGTATGGTGGGGCTGGCGTACTCGCCGATGCACCCCCCGCCAGCGCCTTCGCTGTCGAGTGCAAGACGCCGACCGGAGCTGCAATAGACGAGGCCGTGCAATTCGTCGAGGGTGGGGAGCCGCCAGTCGCTCCAGCCGCCATGCGTGAACGCCTCGGCGGCCTCCTGGGCCTGTCCCCAGGTGAATTGTCGTGCGTTGCCGACGCAGTTCGCACCATCCCAGTCCTGTCCGAGGCTGCAGCGCATCCACATCAGCCCGCGATCCGGATCGGTGGCCGTGGCGCCGTCCAAACGGTACCGAGCGACGAGGGCATGTTCCCGCTGTGCAAGGCGTTCGCGCTCGAGCGACTGCCGTTCCACACCGGCGGCGGTCAATCGTGGCCGCAACGGCAGCGTGATCGTATCGAGCGGACGTTCCGTCACCTCTACGCCCTCGACGCTGGCGAACAGTTCTGTAAACTCGTCAACGGGTTTGATCGCCTCGATCAGGTAGCGCCCTTCCGGTAGTCTCATGGCGAAAGTCGCCCCTTCTTCGGCCGGGCTGCTACCCTGCGACACGCCGTTTACGTACAGCCGGGCCTCGCCGGGCTGGGTCACGATCCGCAGTACGCCCGGTTCGGCAACGGGTTGAACAGGCCGTTCCGGCACACCGCTATCCTTGCCGCAGGCTACGAGCATGAGGCTGGCGAGTACGGGCAGCAGGAAACGGTTCTTGCAGGAATCGATCGGAAACATTGGAAGCTCGAAAACGGATCACCGGGGGCCATTCTCCCGGTTTTTCGGCAGTTGGCAACGCCACACAACCATGTTCGCGGGTCCGGCGGGAGCTCGATGGCGCGGGCGCAATCGCTTGGAGTCACTCAAACGTCAGGAGACATCAATCATGACCACTGTCCTCGTAACCGGTGCCACACGCGGAATCGGCCTCGAACTGTGCCGGGTCCACCTCGAACGTGGCAGCGATGTCATTGCCGCATGTCGCGCGGCATCCGACGAATTGAAGGCGCTCGGGGTACAGGTCGTCGAGGAGGTGGATGTCGCCCTCGCCGACGCAGGCACGCGCCTCGTCCAGGCGCTGGGTGACCGTACGCTGGATATCCTCATCAACAATGCCGGGGTATTCGGGAACAACGCGCTGGGGGAAATCGACTACGAGGACGTCGCCCGCCAGCTGCAGGTCAACGCGATCGGCCCGCTTCGGGTGACCGAAGCGCTCCTGCCACACCTGAAGCACGGTTCGAAGGTGGCCATGATCACCAGTCGCATGGGCTCGATGGCAGACAACGGATCGGGGGCCTACTACGGCTACCGAATGAGCAAGGCGGCGCTGAACGCGGCGGGCGTGAGCCTGGCCCGCGACCTGAAGCCGCGCGGCATTGCCGTTGCCCTGCTCCATCCCGGTTTCGTGCAGACCCGCATGGTGGGTTACGCGGGGGACATCACACCACGACAGGCGGCCGAACGCCTCGCCACGCGCATCGACGAACTCACGCTCGACACCAGTGGCACGTTCTGGCACTCGAGCGGCGAAGTCCTCCCCTGGTGAGCAGGACCACACGCGCCGACGCCGCCGGAGCGGCCTGATGGCGCCACGTCAGCCACCGCGGGGAAGACTCGGCGTGAGCAGTGTCGTCGCAAAGCGGATGAAGTACAGCGCAAACGAAATCGCCCACAGGAACGCCGCCAGCACGATCGCGAAATCGCCGAGTTCATGAACCGTCGCCGCCAGCCTCACGAGCGCGGCGACGAACATCGTCACGCATGCGAAGAGCATCACGCGCGGCACGACCAGAGGGCGACCGGTGTGGCGCAGGCTCACCCGCATCATCAGGCCGAGCATCATCATGCCCAAGCTGCCGAGCGTGAATGCATGCACCCAGGCCGATTCGGGTACGAGACCGGTCAATTCGGCGACGGCCTTGAGCACGAATGCAAATACCAGCCAGGCGAATCCCAGGTGCATGACGAACACAAGCGGCACGTCGACCAGTAGCCACCCTTTCCAGCGTGCGACCCGCCAGCCATGTGCGACCGCGCAAGCGAGCGCGACAATGCCGGTCGGCAATGATGGAGCGCCCGCCAGATCAAGGGTCGCAAGCAGCAGCAGCGCACCCATGCACGCGATCTCGAGTCGCATCCTGAACGGTGCCTGGTCGCCCCGTCCCCTCTCGCGCAGTGCATTGCCCGTGAAGATCGGCGTCAGCACCCCGCCCTTGAGCACGTAGAGAACGATGATCGCGTAAAGTGCGCCGCGCAACGCAGCGCCGGCTACCGCCAGGTTGGATCCGAACGCCGCGACGTGGTAGACGAAGTTCGCCACGAAGAGCGCGAAAAGTATGGGCAGGAGCAGCAGGTAAAGGCGATTCGACGCGCGCAGCAACTGCGGCGCGACCATCACGAACACGGCCGGAAAGAGCAGAAGGTCGAACAACACCGGCCAAGGCTGCGGCAGCCAGGGTTGCGCCCAGTAGGCAATGCGCCCGGCAAGCCACAGGATCACCAGCAGCGCGAGGCGGACCCCGCGAATCTCGGGCGTGCCTGCCCAACTCGGCAAGGCGGTCAGCACGATGCCGACGATAATCGCGGTGGCAAAGCCGAAGAGCATTTCGTGGCCGTGCCACAGATGCAGCGGAACTTCGCCGCAAGGCACGCGCCACAGTCCGTGGAAGGCACCTGCCCATGCAGTGACGAGCACGAGCCCGTACAGGCTGCCAAGCAGGTAGAAGGGCCGGAACGGGCTGGCCCAGACGGCCGCCGGCACGGAAGCTGTCTCTTCGCCGCGCATGCCGCGAGCCTACCCCTGACCTTGCGGCATCGTCGTCTCGCCAGCGTGCGGGGCGCCCACGGCGCTCATCAGCGCCGTCTGGCGCTTGCGCACGGCCTCGGCGCTACGCAGGCGAAGTGGTCCGTAGCCGCGGATGCGCTGCGGCAGGCCGGCGATCTCGATCGCGGTGTCGAGCGACTCCACCGTCAGGTGCTCGAGCAGGCTCGCGATGGTCGCTTCGTAATCACCGACCAGCGCTCGCGCGAGCCGGTTCTCGTCCGTCCGGGCGAAGGGATCGAAGGGCGTATCGCGCATAAACCTCAGGGCCGCCAGCGCGTGCAATACCGGCCGCATCCACGGACCGAAGCGGCGCTTGCGGGCTTCGCCCGTGACCGGATCGATACGCCGTCCAAGCGGCGGCGCCAGATAGAAGTGCAGGCGATAGTCACCCTCGAACCGGTGTTCGAGGGCACGCGTGAATTCAGGATGGGCATACAGGCGTGCGACCTCGTACTCGTCCTTGTGCGCGAGCAGCCGGAACCAGGTGTGTGCCACCGTCTCGGTGAGACGGGTGCTGCCGGGTACGGTCTGCGCCTCGATCCGGCGCACTCGCTCGACCATCTCGGTGTAACGCTGCGCACGCCCCGTTCCCTGGTACCCGACCAGGAACTCGCGTCGGCGCGCGATGCACTCGTCCACACCTTGTGACTGTATGTGCGTCTCCGGCTCCGGTTCGGCCGCCCGCACGACGGTCTCTACACCTCCCGGATCAGCCGCCGCCCTTCTCCCCCACTGAAAAGCACGGCGATTCTCCGCGACCGCGACTCCATTGAGCTCGATCGCGCGCAGCAGGGCTTCGGCCGACACCGGCACCCGCCCCTTCTGCCACGCATAGCCCAGCATCAGGATGTTCGCCGTGATCGTGTCCCCCATCAGCACCTCCGCCAGTCGCCCCGCATCGACGCAGGATACTGCATCCGCGCCCAGTGCTTCAGAAAGGCGCTGCTGCATGTCCTGGAGCGGAAACACTTGATCGGGATTGTGCACGAAAGCGCCGGTAATGCTGCGCGTCGTGCTGACGATCGCATGCGTGGCGCCGCGACGCGTTCTGGACAGTGCCTCCTCACCGGTTGCGACGACGATGTCGCAGCCGATCAGGGCGTCGGCTTCTCCGGTCGCGATGCGCATCGCATGCAGGCGGTCCTGCCGGTCGGCCAGGCGCACGTGCGACATCACCGCCCCGCCCTTCTGCGCCAGCCCGGTCATGTCGAGCACGGTCGCGCCCTTGCCCTCGATGTGTGCCGCCATGCCGATCAATGCGCCGATCGTGACTACGCCGGTGCCGCCGATTCCGGTAATGAGGATGCCGTAGGGGGTATCGAGCGCGGGCAACTGTGGCTCGGGCAAGGGACCACCATCGGCCGGGTCGATGGCCGACCCGGAGCGCCTGCGCAATGCGCCGCCTTCGACCGTGACGATGGCCGGGCAGAAGCCGTCGATGCAACTGTAGTCCTTGTTGCACGTGGACTGGTCGATTGCACGCTTGCGTCCGAACTCGGTCTCGACCGGCACCACCGCCAGGCAGTTCGAGCGCACGCTGCAGTCACCGCAGCCCTCGCACACGAGTTCATTGATGAACACGTGGCGAGCCGGGTCCGCGAGCGTGCGACGTTTCCTGCGGCGACGCTTCTCGGCGGCGCAGGTCTGGTCGAACACGAGGGCGGTCACGCCGGGAGTCCGGCGCAGTTCGTCCTGCACGCGGTCGATCTCGTCGCGCGACATGACCTCGACGCCGGGCGCAAGACCCGGATCACGCACATGGCGTGCCGGCTCCTCGGCCAACACCACGATGCGGCCCACGCCTTCGGCAGCCAGCTGACGCGTGATCTGGGGCACGCTGAGCGGTCCGTCCACGGGTTGCCCGCCTGTCATCGCGACCGCGTCGTTGTAGAGAATCTTGTAGGTGATGTTGACGCCGGCGGCGACGGCGGCGCGAATCGCGAGCAACCCGGAGTGGTAGTACGTGCCGTCGCCCATGTTGGCGAAGACGTGCGACATCCCGGAGTGTTCGGCCATCCCCGACCAGGTCGCACCCTCGCCACCCATCTGGCTGATGGTGAGCGTGTTGCGATCCATCCACACCGCCATCAGGTGACAGCCGACACCGCCCAGCGCACACGCATCCTGCGGCACCCGCGTGGACCGGTTGTGGGGACAACCGGGGCAGAACCAGGGCGTGCGCTGCAGCACCGGCTGCACCCCGACCCGACCCGATTCCTTGATGTCGAGCACGCGCAGACGCTCGCGGATGTGCTCGGAGTCATGAAAATGGCGGATGCGCGCGGCGATCACTCGCGCGACGACCGCCGGGGTCAGTTCCCCGGTCGGCGGCAACAGCCATTGCCCGTGCGGCACCGGCCACTCACCGCGATCGTCGAACTTTCCAACCACGCGAGGACGTACGTCCTCGCGCCAGTTGTAGAGTTGTTCCTTGAGCTGATACTCGATGATCTGGCGCTTCTCCTCGACCACCAGGATTTCCTCGAGCCCTTCGGCAAAGTGACGCACGCCGTCCGCTTCGAGCGGCCAGGGCATGCCGACCTTGTAGAGGCGCAGACCGATGTCGGCGGCCACCCGTGCATCGACCCCCAGCGTGTCGAGCGCCTGGCGCACGTCGAGCCAGGCCTTGCCGCAGGCGATGATGCCGAAGCGCGGCCGAGGGGAATCGAACACGAGGAAGTTGAGCCGATTGGCGCGTGCATAGGCGAGCGCCGCATAGACCTTGTATGCCTGCATGCGCTGTTCCTGCGCAAGCTGCGGATCGGGCCAGCGTGCGTGCACCCCGTCGTGAGGGAGTTCGAAATCCTCCGGCAGGCGGATCGTCACACGTTGCGGATCGACTTCGACGATGGCCGAACTTTCGACCGTATCCGCGGCGGTCTTCATCGCGACCCAGCATCCCGAATAGCGCGACATGGCCCAGCCGTGCACGCCGAGATCGAGGTATTCCTGAACCCCGGCCGGGGCCAGCACCGGAATGCCGCAGGCCGAGAACAGGTGCTCGCTCTGGTGCGCCACTGCCGACGAGCGCGCGCCGTGGTCGTCGCCCGCGATCAGTAGCACACCGCCGTGTTTGGCGGTGCCGGCGTGGTTTGCGTGCTTGAACACGTCGGCGCAGCGGTCCGCGCCGGGCCCCTTGCCGTACCACATCGCGAAGATGCCGTCGCGCTTTGCCTCGGGGAACAGATGCAGTTGCTGGGTACCCCACACCGCGGTCGCGGCGAGTTCCTCGTTGACCCCGGGTTGAAAGCGGATGCGATGAGCGTCGAGAAACGGCCGTGCCTCGTGCAGGGCGGTGTCGAGCCCCCCCAGCGGCGAGCCGCGGTAGCCGGAGATGTAGCCGGCAGTATCGAGCCCGCCGGCAAGGTCACGCTGATGCTGCAGCATCGGCAGGCGCACCAGCGCCTGCACCCCGCTGAGGAAGACCCGCCCGTGGTCGAGGCGATACTTGTCCTCCAGCGAGATGGGGGCGAGCGGCATCGCTAAGGCCTCGTGTTCATCGCACGAACTGCGTGAGATAGAGCGTGATCACCGGGAACAGCACCAGGATCGACAGGCGGATCACGTCGGCCGCGACGAAGGGCAGGACCCCGCGGAAGATCGTCCGCGTCGAAATATCGGGCAGAACGCTGCGCAGCACGAATACATTGAGTCCCACCGGCGGCGTGATCAGGCTGATCTCGATCGCGACCACGACAATGATGCCGAACCAGATCAGGTCGAAACCGAGATGGGCGACCACCGGATAGAACAGCGGCACGGTCAGCAGCATCATCGACATGCTCTCGAGCACGCACCCGAGCAACACGTAGATGAGGCAGATCGCGACAATGACCAGCAGCGGGGTCGCTGCGAAGCGGTCGGTGAACTCGATGAGTTCGGTGGGCATGGTCGTCATGTTGACGAAGTTCGCGAACAGCAGCGCACCGATCAGGATGCTGAAGATCATCGCCGTGGTGGTCGCGCTGTCGACCAGGATCTCCCGATACAGGCGCCACGACCAGCCCTTGCGCATCACCGCGAATACGAACGCGCCCCCCGCACCGATGCCGGCCGCCTCGGTCGGCGTGAACACGCCGCCGTATATGCCGCCGAGCACCAGCACGAACAGGACCAGCACGCCCCAGACATTGCGCAGGGCACGCAGGCGCCCTGGCCAGGCCATTCTTTCGCCGGGAGGACCGGACTTGGGATCGAAGTAGACGGTCGCCGACACCGCCCCGAGATAACACAGGATCGCGAGCATGCCTGGCAGGATGCCCGCGATGAACAGCTTGCCGATGTTCTGTCCGGTGAGGATGCCGTAGATCACGAGAATGATCGAGGGCGGAATGAGGATGCCCAGCGTGCCCCCTGCCGCCACCGATCCGGATGCGAGCGAGTCCGAGTAGCCGAAGCGGCGCATCGGCGGAATGGCGACCTTGGCCATAGTCGCAGCCGTGGCGATGCTCGAGCCGCAGATTGCGGAGAAACCCCCGCAAGCGACCACCGTGGACATCGCCAAACCGCCTCGCCGATGGCCGAGAAAGGCGTAGGAGGCGGTATACAGCTCCTCGGACAGACCGGCCCGGGTCACCAGGTTGCCCATCAGGATGAACAACGGAATGATCGATAGACCGTACGACAGGCCGGTTTCGTAGGTCACCGACCCGGCAAGCGCGAACGCCGCGGGCCAGCTGACTTTCCACGCGAAACCCACCACCCCGACGAGGCCCATTGCAAATGCGATCGGCATGCGTGCGAGCGCCAGTGCCAGCATGGCGGCAAAGCCGATGAGTGCTTCGGTCATGAAAGAGTCGCTCGTGAAGTTCTTGCGGCAAACGCATCC
Organism: Rhodocyclaceae bacterium; assembly: GCA_035443825.1. Lineage (GTDB taxonomy): Bacteria > Pseudomonadota > Gammaproteobacteria > Burkholderiales > Rhodocyclaceae > DAOMNN01. The sequence continues at coordinate 37,483 of DAOMNN010000020.1, forward strand.
GCCCATGCGAGCACGACGATCAGCGTAGTCGTGACGAATGCCATTGCGGCCATGTAATAGACCAGCGGATAGACGATGATCTGCAGGGTCGCGGTGGTTTCCCCCGCGCCAGCCATGTCGGCCGCCCTGACCCACAAGCGCCATGCGATCGCGCCCATGCATACGGCCGCGACGACGTCGAGCAGCGTCTGCTGGACGACCCGGATGGAAGCCGGAACGATATGGTCGATCAGGTCCACCCGCACATGCTGGCGGCGCATGGTCACCAGCGGAAGACTGGTGAAGATGAGTGCGCCCATCGCAAGTTCGGTGAGTTCGAACCCGCCCGGAAGGGGCCGGCTCAAGAAATAGCGCCCGATCACGTCGACACAGGTCAGCATCATCAATCCGAACAGTGTCAGTGCGGCGATCACGCCGAGCAATCCCTCAACCCGCCGCAGCAACACGGCGAGAAGGGGACTGCCCGGATGCAGCAGGGGTGAGGACACCGTTCAGCCGCCCGTGGCGACCTTGCGGATCTCGGCGCGAAACTCCTCCATCAGTACCGCACCGTCCAGACCCTTGGCCTTGATTTCCTCGTACCAGGCCTGCTCGATCGGGTCGATCTTCGACTTGAGCTCGGCGATGAAGGCCGGACTCGCGGTCTGCATTTCCACGCCGGCCGCCTTGATCGCCTCGTCACCCGCGGCATCGGCTACGTCCCAGGCCTTGCCGACGAGCCGCGCGAAATGCTCGCCCGAGAGGCGATTGATCGCCGCCTGGTCGGCCGCGGACAGGGCGTTGAACTTGGCCTCGTTCATCATCATCACGAAGCTGGTGTTGTACAGCCCGCCCGGCACCTCGGTGCCGTGCTTGAGCAGCCCGGTCAGCTTGAACGCCGCGATCGACTCGCTCGGAAAGAAGATGCCGTCAGCCACACCCGTCTGCAGCATCTGGAAGGATTCGCTCGACGGCTTGAGCAGCGGGTTCGCACCCAGCGCCCGGGTATAGTCGTTGACCACCCCGCCACCCACACGAATCTTCATGTTGGCCAGATCGGCGAGCGAACCGATCGCGTTGCGCGCCGAATACATGTGGCCCGGCCCGTGCGAGAACACGCCGATCACCTTCACGCCCTTGTGCTCGTCCTGTGCGGCGAGATGTTTCTCGAACATGCGCTGGTAGGCAACCGAGATCGATTCGGCCGAATCTCCAAGGAAACCGAACTCGGTCATCTTGGTGAGCGTGAAGCGACCCGGCGTGTAGCCATGCACCGTAAACGAAAAATCGATGATGCCGTCCTTGACCGCATCGAAGGTCTGCGGGGGTCCGACCGGCGCCTTGGGCAGCATGTTGAACTTCACGCGACCCTCGGTGGCCTTCTCGACCTCCTGCATCCACGGCACCATGACGTTGGCGGTAAGAAGATGCGCCGGCGGCACCCAGGATGAAGCATTGAGAACGGTCTGGGCGTGCACCGGTGCGGTGAGCAGCGCGCCCGCGAACAGGCTTGCTGCGACAGTCTGAATCAGTTTCATGGTGTTCCTCCTCTGGCGTAGAACAACTCGATGATGGTGTTGCGTGACACTCTTGTCGGCGGTCTTTGCCGCTTCTCGTTACCTGGCAGTTGAGGATGTGAGCAGTGATGGCACCTTGCTCCTCCCCCTTCAAGGGGGAGGTCAGGAGGGGGATGGGTTACTGCGACGCCTGCCACACCCATCCCCACCCCGGCCCTCCCCTTGAAGGGGAGGGAGCAACCGCGCCGCACCCCACTCGTCAAATCAATTGCCAGGCTAATGATCCTCTGTGGTGTTGTCCCTCTCTGTCGTGGCTCATCGGGGTTATGGCGTGTTGCTGAAATCCGGCTTGCGTCCCTCCATGAATGCGCCGATCCCCTCCCGTGCCGCAGGAGTACATGCGCTGGCACCGAACGCCCGGTAGCCGACCTCGAGCGCTTCGGCCAGGGTCGGCGCGGCAGCGGCCTTCACGATCGTCTCTTCCAGAATCCCGATGATTTCGCGCGACAGCGGCTGGCCGCTCGCGGCGACGGGATCTACCGGCGCGAGCGGTGCGATGTCGACCGGACCGGCAGCGATGGCGTCCGGCCGTTCGCCCAGCGCCCTGACGCGAGCCACCGCCTGGGCGATCAACTCGGCGACGTTCCCCGCCAGTGTGTCGATCATGCCCAGCTCGTGGGCGTTCGTCGCGCTCAGCCGTTCGGCGCGGCGCAGCATGCCGTGGAAGGCCGCGGCGGCCTGGGGCCAGCGACGGTAGGGCACCACCATCGCGCCGATGCCGGGCACGATGCCGAGCGTGATCTCGGGAAACTGCATCCACGCGTCCTTCAGCGCAACGATGGCATGGCAGCGCATCACCAGTTCCAGTCCGCCACCCAGCGCCATGCCGTTGAGCGCGGCGACCACGGGTTTCTTCATCGCATCCAGGTGCACCAGCAGACGCGAACAGTCGCGCGCGTACTGCGTCGAAGCCTCGGCATCGCCGAGCATGGACGGAAACCGGCCGATATCGGCACCGGCGCAGAATGCCCGTGCGCCATAGCCGGTGATGACGAAACCCGCCACGGCCGGATCGTCCTCGAAGCGACGGATCACCGCCAGGACTTCATCGGTGAGTTCGTCGTGCAGCGCATTCATCGCCTCGGGCCGACGCAGCGTGATGACCTTGACGCCACCGACATCGTCGACGAGAACGTGACGCCAGAAGTCCTGATACGCATCAAGCGCCTGGCCGGGCATCGGCATGCCGGGACGCTCCGCGGCGAAACGATCCAGAATGCGCCGGGTTTCGCCGTTCCCGAGGTCGCGCATGAGTTCCAGCGGCCCCTTTCTGAATCCCAGCGCGACCCTGCAACCGAGATCGAGATCGGCAGCCTCGCCGATGTCGCGGTCGAGGATGTCCACCGACTGCGAGAACAGCACCCCGAGCAGGCGGTCGCGCACGCCCGACGCGACCTCGGCCGGGACGTCCACCTTTCTTCCGGGAGCGACGGTGAGCCAGGAGTCGACCGAGCGGAAGATCGGTGCGGGATCGTAGTGCGCACCTTCCTCCTCGGCCTGCAGTGTGTTGGTTTCGGTGATGATGGGGTTGCCGCGGGCGAGATTGAGGACGAAGAAGGGGCCCGCATGGACGAACTCGGCCGCGGTGCTGTCGACCTCGGCGGCGGTGGCACGGTCGAGCAGCAGCGCCGACTCGTTGCACCAGTTGTCGAAGATGCGGTCGAGCATGAAACACACCGCATCGGCCGTGACCAGCGGTACCTTGCCGGTGATGCAGAACAGCCAGCGCAGATAGTCGACGACCGCCGGGTCGGTCTCACTCCAGGCGATCACTTCGACCGCCGGATTGCGCCAGGCGGGGGCGAAGAAGTGGGTGACGGTGGCGCGTCCCTTGTGCTTGAGCTCCGCGAAGATGCGCCCCGCGGGGAGCGAACTCGTATTGGAGGTGATCAACGCGTCGGGGGCGACGATGGCCTCCACCTGGGCGAAGATGCGGCGCTTGAGCGCGAGGTTCTCGGTCGCCGCCTCGATCACCCAGTCGCAGTCGGCAAGCTGTGCGTAATCCAGGGTGCCGTGAACGTCGGCGACGACCGCCGCCGCCTGGCGTTCGTTCATCTTGCCGCGTGCGACCGCCTTGGCGGCATAATCCCTGAATCGCTGCAGGGCGCGGTCCAGCGCCTCCTGCGAGACGTCGACGAGCGTCAGGCGCAACTGCGGCAAGGCACTCTTGAGGTAGTAACCGATGTCGGGCCCGATGGTGCCGGCACCGATGATCGCCACGTGCTGCGGCAGCGCGCGCGACGGGGTCTGGAGTAATGGATTGGCGGTACTCATGGCTTGGCGATGGTCTCGTTTTCGTTCAGGTTTCGTTCAGGCCGCGGCGACGATGCCGTCGCGCTCCAGTCGCGCTATCTCATCAACCGGGTATCCGGCCTCGGCGAGCACCGCACGGGTGTTCTGCGCATATCGAGGTGGGAAGGCCAGATCTGCCGAAGTCGCCGGCAGGTCGACCGCCATCGGCTGCATGCGTATCGCCCGTCCGTCAGGCATGCGAGTGGTCGTCAGTCGGCTTGCGACCGCGGGCATTCCGCGCACGGCGGGAATGTCGTGGATCGGTGCATGCGGGATGGTCGCGGCACGAAAATCGGCGACGATCGCCTCGGTCGGATACTGTCGGGTGACCGCCGCAATGTCGCGGTGGATCGCCTCGCGTTCAGCATGGCGTCCCTCGTTGGTCACCCGCACCGCGTTGCCGACGGTCACGAAGCGGGGGATCGCGGTGAGGCGCTGCCATTGCACATCGCTGCCGATCGCCATGTAGATGAAGCCGTCGGCGGTGGGGTAGACGTTGGTCGGGATGAACTTGCGATGCTCGTTGCCGCAGCGCGTGATCTCGTTGGGCTGGCAGTCGAAGTCGAGCAGGGGCAGGGTGGTGATCAGCCACGAGGCCGCAGCCTGCAGCATCGACACATCGATGCGCATGCCCTTGCCCGTTTCGGCCCGTTCTGCGAGCGCCAGCATCACGTTGGCGTAGACTTCGTCACCCGCCTTGAGATCGACCAGCGGCACCCCCGACAGGGTCGGCGGGCCGTCGGCGGGCCCGGTCAGCTCCATGTAGCCGGCCATCGCCTGGATCACCGGATCGTAGCCCGGCGCATCCGGGTACTCCGGCCCCATTGCCGAGATCCCGGCCCAGATCAGATCCGGCTTGACCGCGGACAGCGTCTCGTAATCGATGCCGAGTTGCCGGTAGCGGCGCGGCACGGTATTGCAGCAGAACACGTCGACCTCGAGTTCGACCAGCAGCTTGCGCAACAGCGCCTGACCCTGTGGATCCTTGAGGTTGAGCGCGATCGCCTCCTTGCCGACGTTGGGCGCGATGAAGTACGTGCGACGGTCGTCGTCGACCACCTTGCCGCCGATGTAGCGATTGGGATCACCGGGCAACCCGCTCTCGCCCGGGGTGGACTCGATGCGGATCACGCGCCATCCCAGTTGCGCGAATCGCAGCGTCGCGTAAGGCATCGACAGCGCCTGCTCCATCGACAGGACGGTACGTCGCCTCATGCCGATCGCGTCCATTGCGGCGGCTGGCTCTGCCCACGCAATGCGCGATAGACGCGCTCGGGGGTGAACGGCAGTTCGCGGATACGCACCCCGGTCGCGTTGTAGATCGCATTCGCGGTCGCCGCGGCGATGCAGATCGCCGGCGCCTCGCCCACGCCCTTCGCGCCCTGTGGTCCTTCACCATCCATCGACTCGATGAAGGAGATGTCCATCTCGGGAATCTCGGGCGCGGTGACCAGCTTGTAGTCGCGGAAGTTCGGATTGCGCATCACGCCGTTTTCGATCAGCAGGTTCTCGGTCAGCGCGTAACCCTGGCCCATCACGACGCCGCCCTCTATCTGACCTTCGATGCCGAGCCGGTTCAACACTCGGCCAACGTCGTGCGCGCCGGTGACGTGCGTCATCTTCACGATGCCGGTATCGGTATCGACCTCGACCTCGACCACCTGTGCGGCCCACGCATAAGCCGCCGACACGTCGCCCTTGAAGCCCTTGTCCTGATGCACGCTCGGGGGTTCGTAGTAGTGCGTGGTCATGACCAGTTCGGCCTTGTCCGAGAAGTGCAGGCTGCGCATCAGGCGCGCCAGATCGGTCAGCGCCTCGCCGCTGTCGGCGCGCACGATGCAGCCGCCGCGCAGTTCGAGTTCGTCCTCGCTGCACTCGAACTTCTTCGCTGCTGCGGCGAGGATCTTGGCCTTGGCCTTCTTCGCCGCACCGATCGCGGAGTTGCCAGCGATGAATGTGGTGCGCGAAGCGTGCACGCCGACGTCCCATGGGGTGATGTCGGTGTCGTTATTGACTACCGTGACCGCCGAGATCGGCAGCCCCAGTTCCTCGCACACCAGTTGCGACAGCACGGTCTCCGAACCCTGGCCGATCTCGGATGCGCCAGTGATCAGCGTCACGTGCGCGAAATCGTCGAGCTTGAGGATGGTGCCGCAGCCGTCGGACGGGTAGATCTTGGCCCCACCGCCGACGTGCAGCATCGAGGCGATGCCGATGCCGCGCTTGACCGGACCGGGTTTGTCACGGTTGGCGATGTTGTCGCGATGCTTGCGCGCGAAGTCGCTGCGCTCGACCACCGTGGTGATGCACTCCTTGAAGCCGCAACTCTTGAACAGCATTCCCTGTCCGGTCATCTCGCCGGGCTCCTGCGCGTTCTTGAGGCGGAATTCGATCGGATCCATGCCGATGGCCTCGGCGAGCTCGTCCATGTGCTGCTCGATGGCGAAGGTCGCCTGCAGGTTGCCGTAGCCGCGGAATGACCCGGCGTAGGGGTTGTTGGTGTACACCGCGATGGTGTGATAGTCGCAGTGCGGCACGCGATACAGAGACGAGAAGGTCTGCATCATCACGAACGGCGTCGTGGCGCCCCACGAGGTGTAGGCCCCGTTGTCGTGCAGCGTGTGCACCTGGCGGAAGGTCAGCGAGCCGTCCTTCTTGCAGCCCGAACGCAGGGTCAGCACCACCGGCTGGCGGGTCGGCGAGGCAAGGAACTCCTCCTCGCGCGAGAACACCATCTTGACCGGCCGCTTCGCCGCGCGCGCGAGGAACACGCAGATCACCTCGAAGGGGTAAATGTCGAGCTTGGAGCCGAATCCTCCGCCGATCGGCGGCTGGATGATGCGGATGCGGGCCGGATCCATGTCGAGGTACTCGGCAAACTCGCGTTTGTGCAGGAAGGGCACCTGCGTGTTCGAGTACATCAGCAGGTTACCCGACGCATCGAACTCGGCGATGATGCCCGAAACCCCCATGCAGCAGTGCGTGACGTAGTGCAGCTTGAAGGTGTTCTCGATGACGACATCGGATTCGGCCTCGCCCTGCGCCACGTCGCCGTGGTCGTAGTCGAAACGCATCGCGATGTTGTCGGGCTTGCCGGCGAAGGCGATCGAGGTGCCCTGCTTCAGATGCAGATGGGTGCCGTCGGCGCCGTGCGGCTCGGGATGGATCAGCGGCGCGCCCTGCAGGAGCGCTTCGGCGGGGTCGGTGAGGACCGGCAGATCCTCGTACTCGACACGGATCAGCTTGAGCGCGGCCTCGGCGATCTCCTCCGAATCGGCGGCGACCGCTGCGATCTCGTCGCGCTGGCTGCGCACGCGGTCGCGCTTGAGCGGCAGGTGATCCTTGGCGACGCCGATGGGGCGCTGGTCGGGCACGTCTGCGGCCGTGATCACCGCATGCACGCCCGGCAACGCCTTCGCGGCCGAGGTGTCGATCGACAGGATGCGCGCGTGGATCCGCGCGGAGCGCAGGATCTTGCCGTGCAGCTGCCCGGTCAGGTTGATGTCGTGGACATAGCGCGTTTTCCCTGTGGCCTTCTCCGGCGCATCCATCTTGGGAATACGTTTTCCGATCAGCGTGTCGCGCTCGATCGTGCGGTGCTTTTCTGCGACTTTCATTGGGCCTCTCCGTGACGGGCGGCGGCACCGACCGATTCGATCGCATCGACGATCTTCTTGTATCCGGTGCAGCGGCACAGGTTGCCCTCGATGCCGCGCTTGATCGCTTCGGCGTCGGCATCCGGGTGCGTTGCCAAAAAATGGCTCGCCTGCACCATCATCCCCGGGGTGCAGAAACCGCACTGCACCGCCCCGTGCGCGACGAAGGCGTCGCGAAGCCGCTCGCCCTCCGGGCGGTTTGCGAGCCCTTCGATGGTGGACACTTCGCGCCCGTCGCAATCGACGGCGAACATCAGGCACGAATTGAGCGACACGCCATCGACGACGACCGTGCATGCGCCGCACTCGCCCTCGCCGCAACCGTACTTGGTGCCGGTCAGGCCGACGACATCACGCAACATGTCGAGCGTGCTCATGTCCACACCGACCGTGGCGTGCTTCCTTACCCCGTTCAGGGTGAAATTGATCTCATGCTTGAGCGACATGGTCGAGCATCCTCCGTGTCATGTTGTGGATCAGTTCCTTGCGGTACCAGGCGGTAGCACGCACATCGTCGATGGGGTTCACCTCGTCACGTGCGACACCGGCCGCTGCGGCGATGGTTTCCGAATCGAGACGGCGACCCTCCAGCGCGGCCTCGGTACCGGGCGCGCGCACCGGCGTCGGTGCGACCGCGCCGAACGCGACACGCACGTCGCGCATTGCGTCGCCATCGCGCACCCCGGCGATCCCGATCGAGATCGCCGAGATGTCGAGTGCGGGACGCGTGCCGAACTTGAAGAATCGCGCGAAGTGCCCTGGTGGCGGCAAGGGTACGTACACCGCGGTCAGCAGTTCGTCGGACCGGCGTTGGGTGCGCCCCGGCCCGGTGAAGAACTGCGCGAGCGGCAGGCGTCTTGTGGTCAGGGTGCCGTTCGGCTGCGACGCGAGTTCGACCTCGGCCTCGAGCACCAGCAACGGCACCAGGGTGTCTCCGGCAGGTGAAGCGTTGTTGATGTTGCCGCCCACCGTGCCCGCGTTGCGGATCTGGTCGCTGGCGAAGTGGTCGCCCACCTCGACGAGCACCGGAAAATGCGCCTTCACCAGCTCGTGCTCCATGAGCTCGGTGATGGTCACGAGTGCGCCGATGCGCAGCGCACCATCCTCGCGCACGATGCCCTGCATTTCCGGAATGCGCCGGATGTTCATCAGTGTGCGCCTGAGCGGAACGCGCCCGGCCTGGCTTTGCGGCATCAGGTCGGTGCCGCCGGCGAGAATGGTGACCTCACCGGCCTGCAGACAGGCGACCGCCTGTTCCAGGGTCGTCGGCGCGACGTATTGTTCGATTGCTGTCATTCGCATTTCCTCAAAAACGGATCGGTTCGCGGTACCGTCCAAAGACTTTTACGAGAACCGAAGTGATCTCCCCGACGCTGGCATAGGCCTTGACCGCCTCGACGATGGCCGGCATGAC
>DAOMNN010000021.1:0-7351 GCA_035443825.1 Rhodocyclaceae bacterium
ACGGCAACATGCAGGAAGGCTCGTTCCGCTGCGACGCCAACGTGTCGGTGCGCCGTCCGGGCGGCCCGCTTGGCACCCGGCGCGAGATAAAGAACCTGAACTCGTTCCGCTTCCTGCAGCAGGCCATCGACTACGAGGTGCAGTGGCAGATCGACACGCTGGAAGACGGCGGCGCCATCCGCCAGGCCACCGTGCTGTTCGACCCGGATACCGGCGAGACCCGCGTCATGCGCACCAAGGAGGACGCGCACGACTACCGCTACTTCCCCGATCCGGACCTGTTGCCGCTGGAGATCGGACCCGACTGGATCGATCAGGTCCGGGCGGGCATGCCGGAATTGCCGCAGGCGATGAAGGCGCGCTTCATGAGCGATTACGGCCTATCGGCCTACGACGCCGCGACGCTGACCGCATCGCGGGAAGTCGGCGCCTATTATCAGGCTACCGTGGACACGACCGGCATCGCGCTCGCGAAACCGTGCGCGAACTGGGTCATGGGCGACCTTGCCGCACGGATCAACAGGGCCGAGATCGACATCGTCGAGTCACCAGTCTCGGCAACTCAGCTGGCGGGCCTGATCGCGCGCATCGCCGACGACACGATCTCGAACAACATGGCGAGAAAGGTATTCGACGCGCTCTGGAATGGCGACGGGGAGAGTGCCGACGCGATCATCGAGGGCCAGGGGCTCAAGCAGGTCACCGACAGCGGCGCGATCGAGACCATGATCGACGAGGTCCTCACCTCGAACCCGAAGTCGGTTGAGGAGTTCCGGGCCGGCAAGGAAAAGGCCTTCAACGCCCTGGTCGGTCAGGTGATGAAGGCATCGCGCGGCAAGGCCAATCCGGCCCAGGTCAACGACATGCTGCGCCGCAAGCTGAATAGTTGAAGTTCCGGTCCGCAGTGACCGGCTACGAAACCACGCCAGTCATAACCGCAGGAGATTTCCCATGCGCAAGTTCCCCCTCGTCCTCCTCGCCCTCGGCACCACCATCGCCTTCACCGTCGCCGCGGATGACTTGCCCAAGCGTGATTCCGGACTATGGGAGATGAAGACCGCTCTGGCCGAGATGGGCGGGATGGGCATGAGCTTTCAGACCTGTGTCGACGACTCGGTCGACGACCTCATGCCCGAAGATCCGGATGCGGAATGCGACGAGCAGTCCTACCGCAGGGACGGCAATCGCATCGTATTCGAGGCGACATGCCGCGCCGACGGCTCGACCGCGAAGATCAGGGGTGAGTTCAGCGGCGACTTCGCCCGCGACTACCGGGGCGAGATCCGGACCACGTATACGCCGCCGCTGCAGGGCATGGCCAGCAGCACGATGACGATGGAAGCACGCTGGGTGGGCGCATGCAAGCCCGGCCAGAAACCGGGGGACGTGATCATGATGGGCATGCCGGGAATGGGCAACATCAATCTCGAGGAGATGATGAAGAACATGCCCCAGATGCAGACGCGCTGACGCGACGTGCCGGCGATGCCGGCAGCCGTGGCCGCTATAATCCCCGGAACAGGGCAACCCTGAAGCGAGAAGTCCGATGTGCCAGCTGCTCGGCATGAACTGCAATGTGCCGACCGATATCTGTTTTTCGTTCACCGGCTTCCAGGCCAGGGGTGGCCTCACTGACCATCACCGCGACGGCTGGGGTATCGCCTTCTTCGAGGGGCCGGGGGTGCGCGTGTTTCTCGACCCGCAACCGAGCGTCGCCTCACCGGTCGCCGAGCTGGTGCGCAGTTACCCGATCCGCTCGCTCAATGTGATCGCCCACATACGCAAGGCCACACAGGGCGACATCCGCCTGGAGAACACCCACCCGTTCCAGCGCGAACTGTGGGGTCACTACTGGATCTTCGCGCACAACGGCAATCTCGTCGATTACGCGCCGCGTCTCGATGGTCGCTTCCTTCCGGTCGGCACGACCGATTCCGAACGCGCCTTTTGCCACGTGCTTCAGACTCTGGCCGAATGCTTCCCGGACGAGCCGCCCGATGCGACGGCGCTGCATGCTGCGCTGCGTCGGATCACGACGGAGATCGGCAGGCACGGCGAGTTCAACTTCCTCCTCTCGAACGGGGAGCGCCTGTTCGCGCACTGCGCCACCCGGCTCGCCTATATCGTTCGTCAGGCACCATTCGCCACGGCGCACCTCTCCGATCAGGATGTCAGTGTCGATTTTCGCGAGTTGACCACGCCGGCCGATCGCGTCGCGGTGATTGCGACCCTGCCGCTCACCGACAACGAAAGCTGGACGGTGGTCGAACCGGGCAACCTGCTCGCGTTCCAACATGGCGCGCCCGAGGAGCTCGGCGATACGCGGACCGTGGCGTAGCTGCCATCGGATCCAGGCCGGGCCCTGCGTCCCAGTAATCCGTCACGAAACCCTGCAATTGGGGCTTCGCGCGGCGATTGTGAAGGACTAAACTTGATCTCGACGTACATTATGACTCAGCCGGAATGCCTTCCATGACGTGTCCGCTGTGCTCCGCGAGTGAAGAGTCGGTCGTATGGAGGGATGGTTCGTGCCGGGTCATCAGCGTGAGGGATCCGGATTATGCCGGGTACTGCCGGGTGATCTGGAATGCGCACGTGGCGGAAATGACCGATCTGTCCCAACCCGAGCGGGATCGGTTTCTTGATGTCGTTCTCGCAACCGAGGCCACCCTGCGCCGGCTTCTGAGGCCAGACAAGATCAACCTGGCCAGTTTCGGGAATGTCGTGCCACACCTGCACTGGCACGTGATCCCCCGATTCGGCGACGACCGGCATTTCCCGGAGCCGGTGTGGGGAACGGCGCAGCGTGAAGGCATACGGCGGGAATCGCCTTCGATCGAGGCGCTTGCCGCAGGCATGGCGGCCGCACTTTCGGATCGATCCACCCCGGGCAGGGGCGATCCGCAACAACCAGAAGAATGAACAACGGAGCACGAATGGATTTCCGAACTCCCGCCGAGTGCCTTGATCATCTCAAGCGATTGAACCCGATCAACGTCGACGAGGCGCAGCAGACCTTGTCGGACATGCTTGAAGCCTTGCTGAAGGAAACGCCGGCACCGAACCAGCACCTGGAAGTCCTGGAGGCGATGCGCACCCACCTGGATCTGATCCAGGGCGAGGTCGCGAAGCGCTATGCCGCGCATCCGCTGCCTCCCGACAGCGTCGAGAACGCGTCGTTTCGCAAGGTGGTCATCCTGTGGCAGCTGGTGGCCCAATCGTACGCCCAGATCACGCGCCGCGACGCCGCCGCGGGAACACTGGACGACCAGCGCTCGCTGCTGTCACAGCGCCGCGTGTTCTACAGCGGCCAGGCCCTGCTCGAGTACTTTCGCGCTCACCGCGCGATCCCGGAGGGTCTTTGGGGCGAACTGCACGAAAGCTTCTCCATGGCCGAAGCCCAGGGGATCGCGCGCATTCGCGTCTCCGATCCGCTCAACGACGTATGGCGGGCGCAGAGCGCGACCGAGGCTTACATTTCCTTCCTGCTCGTCGATCTGGCCAATCCGTTTGGTCGCGGTGAGCGGGAATTCACATGGGTTTGCCGTTGGGCTCAGCGTTTCGCGCCCTATTGCGCCCTCCAGAATCCCACCGAATCCGCAGAGGCGGTCAAGCCGACGGCCTACGGGCTGGACCTTGCGATGGATCATGGCCTCAGGCCGATCGGGCTGCTCACCGCCACGAACGCCACACTGAGACGCTTCGACGGAAGCCGCCTGGCGGGGCAGATCCAGGCCGTGCTGACCCAGTTCAAGCAGGGCGTCAAACCGGCGGCACTCGGACTCGGCGAAGATTGCCCGGTCGAGGCCAGTTCCAGGCTCCTGCTGTCGCTCTACCGCCCCTGGGGGCTGGCCTCGGTCGGCCGTCGCTTTCCGCGCAGGGGTTGCCGCGGCGAAGCGGAGCTTACCGGGGACTGGCTGGCCATCGGGTTTCACGTCCAGGGCAAGCTGTTCGAGCAGCCGGGCGGCCTCGCGACACAGCGCAGCCTGCGCAGCGACATCACGCTGCTTACCTTCGGCGAGCGCGCAACCGAAGTCGGCGCGCAGGATTCGGAACAGCAGCGGCGACGCGAGGCCGCAAAGCTGGGTTTCGCGTGCGAGCATTGGGAACTCCTCGACCAGTCGGTGGGTGGTTTCCGTCTCAGGCAGATACCGCCTGCGGAGCGGCTCGAACACCGGCAGCTCGTCGGAATTCGGCCACCGGACGGCGAGCGGTTCTTGCTCGGGCTGATCAGCTGGCTGATGTATCGCGCGGACGGCACGCTGGAGGCGGGGGTCAGCATACTCAACGGACTGCCCAAAGTGGTCGCGGTGCGCCAGATGGGACTCAATCCGGGACATCGCGGCGCCTTCCAGCAGGCATTCTGGCTACCCGAGGTACCGGCCCTCAAGGCGCCGGCCTCGCTGGTGCTGCCGGGAGCATGGTTCCAGCCCCATCGCGTGATCGAAATATACGACGGCAAGCAGAAGCAGCTGCGCCTGACCCAGTTGCTGGCGCGCGGAGCGAACTTCGATCAGGTCAGCTTCGAGAGCCTGAACGGCTCCTGACAAGGCGGGCGGCAGGAAAGGCGACGATGAAGCGGCTGCCTTTTCCAGGCTCGCTTTCGATCTGCAGTTCGGCGTGATGGCGCGATACGATGTGTTTCACGATCGCCAGCCCGAGCCCGGTACCGCCGGTTTCGCGCGAGCGGCTCCGGTCTACCCGGAAGAATCGCTCGGTAAGCCGCGTGATGTGTTTGGGGTCGATCCCGATCCCGTTGTCTTCGACCGAGAATTCCGCCCCCGCGGCCGTGCGGCACCAGCGCATCACGATGCGCCCACCCGGCGGCGTGTAGCGTACGGCATTGCTGGCGAGATTGGCAAAAGCCGAGTGCAGTTCCTTCTGGCTGCCGAGTATCAGGTCGCCCTCGTCGCGCGGATCGAGTTCGAGCGTGGTTTCGTGGCGGCCGGCGGAGAGGAGGGTGGCCTCCTGATGAACCGTGCGCATAAGTTCGCACACATTGACGCGCTCCTCGGTCGGCGCCGGTGCACCCGTCTCGAGGGCGGACAGCGCGAGCAAGTCCTCGATCAATCGCTGCATGCGGGTCGACTGCTCGAGGGCCAGGTTGAGAAAGCGCAGGATATCGTCCCGTTCGAGATCGTCGAGTCCGTCCATCACGGTTTCGACGAATCCGCTCACCACGGTCAACGGTGTCCGAAGTTCGTGAGAGACGTTTGCGATGAAGTCGCGCCGCATCGTCTCGAGCTTCTCGATCTGGGTCACGTCGCGCGACACGAGCAGCTTGCGCTCCCTCCCGAACGCTGCGATCTGGATGAGCAATCGCGTTCCGGGACGTCGCGGCGAGGGGATCACCAGTGGCTCGGCGGTTGCCCCGGTCTCCAGATATGAGACCAGTTCGGCCTGCCGCACGAGCCCGGACAAGGGCAGGCCGGCGTCACTCGAATTGCGCAGCCCGAAATGCTGTTCGGCCTTGCGGTTGAGCCATTCGATCGTATCGTGACCGGACAGATAGATGAGGCCGTCGGGCATGGCCTGGCTCGCCGCACGAAAGCGCTCGAGCGCCGCATGCAGCCGCTCCCGCTCCTCCCGTGCCTCGCTCATGCGGCGCCCGAGCCCCTCCGACAGCGCTTCGAAGGCGCCCGATGCGGCCGGCAGCGGCGCATCCCTGGGGCCGTTGGCCCACACCGACAGCCTGTGCACGTGCAATACGAGATAGGCGAGCAGCGCGATCAGACCGGCAACCAACAGCGCGGCGCCTGCCCACGGGACGACCGTCATGCCGACGACCGACGCGGCCAGCGAGAGCAGGATCACGACGATCGCCGGACCGAGCCAGACGTGAAGGGTCACCCTATTGATGGCGCATACCGTATCGAGAATGAACGATGCGCAGCTTATCCCAGATCGCAGCCGCGGGCGACAGGGGTGCCACTACACGACGGCACATTCTTGCGCAGGAGCGAGCTGGCACGCGAAAGACGGTCCGCTCACTCGACGGGGTCAAGTTGTACCGAGAAACGGTAGCCGCTTCCGCGCACCGTCTGGATCAGTCGGTCGTACCCCCCCGACTCCAGAGCAGAACGCAGACGCCGGATATGCACGTCCACGGTGCGCTCCTCGACAAAGACGTGATCGCCCCACACCTGGTCGAGCAATTGCGTGCGCGAGTGGACGCGTTCGGGGTGCGTCATCAGGAAGTGAAGCAGACGGAACTCGGTCGGACCGAGGGCCAGCGCCTGATCGCCGGCCCTGACGCGATGGGTGCTGGGATCGAGTTGCAGACCCCCCGCCTCGACAGCGTCCTCGGTCGCCTGGGGTGCTCGGCGGCGCAACACGGCCTTGATGCGGGCGACGAGCTCACGGGGACTGAACGGCTTTGTGATGTAGTCGTCGGCCCCGGTCTCCAGACCCGTCACCTTGTCCTGCTCCTCCCCTCGGGCGGTGAGCATGATGAGAGGGATGCTACGGGTGCGCTCATCGGCCCTGAGGCGCCGGGCCAGTTCCACTCCGGAGATTCCGGGCAACATCCAGTCGAGCAAAATGAGGTCGGGCAACGCGTCGCGCACCACTCGCTGCGCGGTTTCGGCATCGGACACCCGTACGACATGATGCCCGGCGCGCGTGAGATTCACTGCAATCAACTCCTGAATCGCCGGCTCGTCTTCAACCAGAAGAATGTTTGCTGCCATGACATGCACTCCATGTATGAGCCTGAAGTGTATTTCAGGTAGTTGACGGTTTTGTGACAGGTCATGAACTTGAAACCGCCTCGACTGAAGGTTCACGGTTTGTGATTGAATCCAGGCGGGCAACCTGCACCACGAAAGGGAGCATGCCCACGACTGTCGGATTTTCTTACACAGTCGCGGTGTCCGGACCCGATCGCCGATGATCAAAATCTGTAACTAGTTGTATCAGTAGACCTTTTCCATTTCGGCACGAAATGTGCTTCAAGCTTCCGAACTTGGCACGAAACGAACGCTTTACGACCCCAACTGTGCAACGGTGTGGCAAGATGCCAGGAACATTATGCGAATCCTGCGATATTCTTACCGCATCGTGTCCTCGGTTTTTACCTCGTTGAGAGCTGCACAGGGGGCTTTCGAAACGGGGCGTGTCGCAAAGCATGCCTCATCCATCGGGCAACCGGAAAGCAGGGGCGAATGCGCGGAGGCCCTCACGGGCGTGTCCAGTCATAAGGACGGCTACGGGCTGGCGGACGAACAGAGAACGACAACCAACGCAGCAGACCAATCAGTTATCAGTTGGCAGGCCCCCAGCTGTAGCGTCGACCGAGGTGCGGCGCACGAACTGACAGGACCTGCGCCCGGAGGCTCGCCGATGCACCGTC
>DAOMNN010000021.1:7451-9508 GCA_035443825.1 Rhodocyclaceae bacterium
GTCGAGCCGGAATTCACCGACGTGGTCAACGCCAACGGACTGACTTCGGGCACCCGAATCGTCGAGCGTGAAGGCCGCATCCAGATCGTCGCCGACACCCACATCGGCATTTCGGGGGTGGTCTCGGTCGACGGTTCCGCCGGCGTGGATGGCGGCGAGGTGACGATGCGCGCGGGCGGCAACATCACGCTCCACGAATCGGCCCTCGTGACCGCACGCGGTGTCGGCGCCGACTCTTCGGGCGGCACGGTAAATATCTGGGCCGATCACAGCGCGGTAGCGCACCGGGGCGCCCTCGTCGATGCTTCGGCCGGCGACAGCGGCGACGGCGGATTCATCGAGTTCAGCGCCAGGGACACTGTGGAACTCGCCGGTGGCGAGTTCCGCGCCGATGGTCATGACGGGGCGGCAGGAAGCATCCTGATCGATCCCGACCACATCGTCGTCAGCGCACATATCCTTCGCGACGGCGCGAATTACAGCAACGTACCGTCCGGTGGCACGGTGGCGAGCGCGAGCCTCACCCTGCTGGCCGACGAAAGCATCACCGTCTCCGAGAACATCGTCATCTCGAGCCGCCAGGTCGCCGGGTCGGACGCAAACGCGCATCGCAACGAAGCATCGACCGGGCAGTCCGGCAGTCTCACCCTCGACGCACCGGACATCGTGCTGGGCAGCGGCAGCGCCATACTGGCTCACGGCAGCAATGGCCATGCCGGCGGCGATGTGCGCTTGCAGGCACATCGAACAGGCGGCCTGCTCGACGTCTTCTCCGACACGACGGCGGGAATCAGCCTGACCCACGCGACCATCACCGGACGCAACATCGACCTGAGCGCGAGCGCCGCGCACGACAGCACCTTCTCACCGATCGTCACAAAGACCGTCAGTGCGCGCATCGACATCGACTCGAGCGCGCTGATCGCAAGTGGCAGTCTGACGATCGGTGCCGCTTCCGACGTGAACGCGGTGACACCGGATTTCTCTCCGCTGGGAACGATCGATGTCGCCTCGGTGGCCGCCGTCGATGTCCATGGAAACTCGCAGTTGTCGAGCGGCACCGACACGCATCTCTCGGCCGATTCGAGCGTGACCGCGAAGGCGCTGCCCGGCCTGCCCGATTTCGGCGAACTGCCCGGGGACGCCGGGGTGGCGATCGCGATCGTCGACAGTCAGGCGACCGTCGACCTCCGCGACGCCAGCACGGTGGATGCCACCGGTGCTCTGGACCTCGTGGCAACGAATACGGTTGACGTGGAGGCGATCGCGGACGCATCGGCAAGCGCCTCCACGGCCGTCGGCGGCGCGGTCGCCGTGGCGGTCATCGCCACGACGACACGGGCAGCGATCCTCGACAGTGCCGGGGTCACCCATGCCGACGCGGTCACGCTCGCGGCCGAATCCTCCAACCACATCGTTGCCAGCGCGACCGCGGCGGCCGGGGGGGCCGCCGAAAAGGGCACGGAACAGAGCAAGAGCGAAGAGACGCTCGCGGACTACCAGGACGAGGCCTCCACCTCCGACGGCGGCGTCACCGTGGCCGCGGCGGTTGCGGTCAGCGACCTCACCAGCACCACGGAGGCGAAGCTCGAGTCCGATGGCGAGGTCAATGCGAGCGGAACCGTCACCGTCGGCACCAAGGCATTGAATCAGTCGGAGGTAAGCGCTGACGGCAGCAGTTCGGACGGTGGTGTGGGCGTCGGCGTCGGGGTCGCGCTGAATCTTGCGCGACTGAACAACCATGCCACCGTGGCGCAGACGGTGAATGCGGGCGGGCTGACGGTCGAGGCGCGACTGCCCGACGGGGATGCGATCAATCGCTTCACCACTTCGGCCACCTCCGGCGCGGCAGCGAGCAACGTCGGCGTCGCGGGCGCGCTCGCTGTGAGCGTCATCGACAATCGCACCTCGGCGCGTCTCGTCGGCCCCGCTCCTGTCGGGATCGGCGGCGGCAACCTCCGCCTCGATACACGCAACCACAGCGAAGTAGACGTCGAGGCAAAACCCGCCGAGGGCGGTACCAGCGGCGACAGCGTCGGGCTTGGCGCGTCGGTCGC
>DAOMNN010000021.1:9608-45250 GCA_035443825.1 Rhodocyclaceae bacterium
GCGATTGCGGTCAACGTCGCCAGCGCAACGGCGGAAGCCTCCGTATCCGACGGGCAGGACATGGCGGCCGGCGGGGGCGAGCTGAAGCTGTCGGCGTCCGGCAACACCGACGCGAGCGCATCGGCCGACGGCAGCGCAACCGGCGATTCGGCGGTCGGTATCGGCGCTGCGGTCGCGATCAATACCGCCAGCTCGGCGACCGGTGCCCGGCTGGGGAGCGGAATCCACACGGCGGAAGGTGTTACGGTCGAAGCGTTGATGACCGATACCGGCGACACCACGCATACGGCCGGCGCCGAAGCGAAGTCGGGAGGCGGCTCGAGCAAGGTCGGTATCGCCGGCTCGCTGGCGCTGAACATCGTCGACAATTCGAGTATCGCCGCGATCGCTTCGGGCGCCGCGGTGAACGCAGGCGGTGGAGACGTCACACTTGCAGCGGCAAACGCCTCGGAGAACACAGCCCGCGCAGTGCCGTCGGAGGACGCGACGGCGTCCGGCGAACAAGTCGGCATCGGTGCATCGGTCGCGGTCAACGTCGTCGCCAACGAAAGCCGGGCAGAACTGGCCGACGGCGCCACGCTGATCGGCGGCAGGCATCTGGCCGTGATGGCGAGCGGGGCGCA
The DNA here is from genome assembly GCA_035443825.1 of Rhodocyclaceae bacterium. Lineage (GTDB taxonomy): Bacteria > Pseudomonadota > Gammaproteobacteria > Burkholderiales > Rhodocyclaceae > DAOMNN01. The sequence continues at coordinate 10,232 of DAOMNN010000021.1, forward strand.
CGAAGCCGCGACCGAAGCGGAAGCTGGCGCCGAAGGCGGCGTCGCCGTGACCCCCGTGGCCGCCGTGACGGTGATCGACAACCAGACCACCGCGCGACTCGGCTCGGGCAACGGACTCGATCTCGCGGGCGGGGCCGAGGTCGAGGCCCGCCATTCGAGCACCATCACCACCCGTGCGAAAGGCTCCAGCCAGGGTGAGAAGGCCGCGGTCGGCATCGCCGTCGCGGTCACGATCGCGAACGACAGCGCGGTCGCAACCACGGCCCGCGACATCACGGCTGGCGGAGACGTGCGCTTCGCGGCACTCACGTCCCAGTCCACGACCACCACGGCGAGCGCCAGCGCCAAGGGCGGCAAGGAAGAGAAGAAGGACGGCGAAGCGGATGACACGCCCGACGACGGCGTCGACCGCGAGGTCGGCAAGCAGGCTGCCTTCGGCCAGGACAAGCAGAAGGACGGCAGCGACAACAAGACCCAGCAGCCGGCCTCGGCCGAGTCGAGCGAAGGCAAGGTCAGCGTCGCAGCGGCCGTGGCAGTCAACGTTGCCGAATCGCGCGCCGAGGCTTATGTTCCGGATGGCATCACGCTGGACACCACGGGTTCGCTGACGGTCGAAGCCTCGGGCAACACCGATGCGGGCGCCCATTCGGACGGCAGTGCCGCGGGCAGTACCGCCACCGTCGGAATCGGGGCCGCGGTGTCGGTCAACAGCGCCACCACCCACACCCGCGCCTGGATCGGCAATGCGGACATCACCGCAAACGGCTTGACGCTGCGCGCCTTCATGAGCGATGTCGCCGGCGACACCGTGAATACCTTCGCAACTTCGGCCAAAGCCGGTGCCGGCGGCGGCAAGGTCGGCATCGCCGGCGCACTGGCACTGAACCTGATCGAGACGCACACCACCGCCGAGATACACGGGGGGGCGTCGGTCAATGCCGACGGCGGCGACGTCGAACTGAGCGCCGAAAGCGAAAGCGTGACCAGCGCGACTGCATTGCCCGACGAACCGGCCTCCGGCGGCAAGGTCGGGGTGGGTGCGTCGGTCGCGCTCAACCTGTTCCGGGAAGAGCTGGTTCGGGCACGGATTCGCCAGGATGCCGAAGTGACCGATGCCAACAACATCCGTGTTGCAGCATCGGCACGCAGCGATACCGTAGCCGAGGCGCAAGCCGGCGCCGCGGGCAGCATCGCGGTCGACGCGGTCGTGGCCTTGTCCGAGCTCAAGCTCGTCACCGAAGCCGTGATCGAATCCGGCGAGGCTATCGAAGCAACCGGGTCCGTCGAACTCTCCGCCACCTCGAGCGGCGCGCATGATGCGACCGCAACCGGCGATGTGAAGTCCGACAAGGTCGGCGTGGGTGCATCGGCGGCGATCATCATCAGCAATACGAGCACTCGGGCGGCGCTGGAACGCGACCTCACCACCGGCATCGACCCGGATGCCCACCTGACGATCGCCGCAAGCGGTACGCGGACCTACGAAGCCGTCGCAAGCGCCAGCGCCGGAGGTGGCAAGGACGACGACAGCCTCAGCCAGTCCGAGAAGGACAACGCGAAGTCCACCTCGACGCTGAAGGAGAACGAGAGCGCACAGCAAGGCACCGAGTCGAGCGGAAGCGGCAGCAAGGTCAATGTCGCCGCCGCGGCGGGCGTGCTCGTGGTCGATGACGACGTGAGCGCCACGATCGCGTCGGGGCGGACCATCGCGTCGGGCGGAGACCTTTCGGTCACCGCCTTCAACAGCAGCGACTTCAGTGCCCGCGGGCTGGGCGACACGCTCGACGTCACCAAGCTCACCAGCGGCTCGGAAGTCGGCATCGGCGTCGGTGTCGGCCTGTCCATCCTGCGCAACGACACCATCGCCTCGATCGGCGCCGACAGTCACATCGTGCGCGCAGGCGACATTTCGGTGCAGGCCGAATCGCGGCAGAATACCTCACCCGACTTTGCGCTAAAGCTCGCCGCCGAAGGGGTGGCCGGAGCCGGTTCGGAGAAGGTCAGCGTCGCAGGGGCGCTCGCCGTGGCCAACTCCAATGCGACCACCCGGGCCTCGATCGGCGACAACGTCATCATCGATGACGCGGGCGCGATCACCATCGCGTCGGACAATACCAGCAAGCTCGCCGCCAAGGCCTGGAGTGCGGCCACTTCGGGCAAGGTAGGCATCGGCGCGTCGATCGCGATCCTGGTTTCCGAGAACGAATACCAGGCATGGCTCGGCGAAGGCGCCGACGTCACCGCCACCAGCCTGACCGTTGCGGCGCGCAACCACAAGGTCACCGGCCCGGTCTCCTTCGACTGGAGCCTGGATGGCCTGGAAGAAAGATTCACCGAGGCCAACCTGCAGATCCTGCTCGGGCAGAACAACTACTACACCGAGACCATCGCGGGTGCGGGCAGCAACAAGGTCGCGGTCACCGGCGCGTTCTCGGTCAATGTCTTCGACGACACCACCGAAGCATGGATCGGTAATGGCGCGGCGGTGACGACGGATGGCGCAGTCGACCTGGCCGCGCGGAACGAAACCACCGCAAAGGCCTTCGCCGGAGGCGTGTCCGCGGCGGGCAAGGTCGGCGTCGGGGTGGCCAGTGCCGACATCGTCAACAGCAGCGCGACCCGCGCATGGCTCGGGAACAATGCCGGCATCCTGCAGGCCGGCAGCGTCACGCTCGGGGCCACGGGCTACATGGATCTTGCGGTCATCGCCGCCAGCGCCGCGGGGGCCGGCACCGCCGGGGTCGGCGGCGTGCTCAGCCTGGTTCACTCGGAGAATGTCGTCGAGGCCTACGCGGATGACGACACGCACATCACCTCGGACGGCACGCTCGCGATCTCTGCGACGAACACCTTCGAAGCGCTCAACGTCGCGGGCGTCGCATCAGTGGGCGGCACGGCCGGTGTCGGGGTGTCTTCCGGCGTCACCCTGATCGACAATCAGACCCGCGCCTCGCTCGGACGCAATGCCGAGGCTTCCGCTGCCGCCCTGGCCAGTGTCGATGCCATCTCGACCGCCGACGTCCTGTCGGTCGTGGTCGGCGGCGCCGGCGGCGGCACGGCCGGTGTTGCCGCCTCGGGTGCGGTCAATGTCCATAACCCGGTGACCCGCGCGTGGATCGATGAGGACGCGCGCATCAACGCCACCGACCCGCTGGTCGCACAGGGGCTGCGCGTCAGTGCCGACGCGACGACCGAACTCCTCTCCATCGTCGGCACGGTCGGTATCGGCGGTACCGCCGGAGTAGGCGGCGCTGCCGACGTAATCGTCGTCGACAAGACGACGCAGGCATGGATCGCGCGTGGCAGCGAAGTCCGTACCGCAGGCGATCTGGGGATACTCGCCGATTCGTCGGAGAAGATCCGCTCGGTCGGCGTCGGTTTCAGCGCCGGGGGTACGGCCGGCGTCCAGGGCTCGGCCTCGGTGCTGGTCCTGACGACCGATACCCAGGCCTACGCAGCCGACCAGACCACGCTCTACTCGGCGGGTAACCTGGTGATCGCAGCTGCCGGCGCGAGCGAACTCGACCTGCTGAGCGGTGCGATCGGGGCGGCCGGCACGGCCGCAGTCGGCGCCGGCGCCGCCGTGTCGGTGGTCGACAAGACCACCCACGCCTGGATCGGTGAAGACGCGAACGTTACCGCTCTGGGCAACAGTGCCGCGATCGACGTCGCCACCGGCCAGTTCGGCGTGACCTACAGCGACGAGGCTGCCGCCGAGGGCGAAGTCGCGGCACCGGACGTCACCCCGAGCAACGGCGAACAGGATCTGTCCGGGGGCAGCGCAGCGCTCAACAGCAAGCGTAACGCGACGGGCACGACGCGCAGCCTGCAAGGCCTCGCCGTCACGGCAGTGAATCAGGACGACATCAAGGGCTTTGCGGTCACCGGCGCGGCATCGGGCACCGCATCGGTCACCTTGTCGGGCGAGGTGAGCGTTCACAGCACCGATACCAAGGCGTGGATTGGCAACGCGACCCGGGTCAATGAGGACAATACCGGCGCCGAGGCCCGGCAGTCGGTGCTGGTCGCGGCGGGGAACGATTCCTTCCATCTCGGTATCGCCGGGGCGCTGTCCGCATCGGGCACGGTGGGCGTAGGCGTCGGCGCGGACGTCGCCGTGATGAACCACGACACCCACGCCTGGATCGGTGATGCGACCGTCGCCAACGCACGCAAGGACATTACGGTTCTCGCCAGTTCGACCCAGGAAGTGCTTTCGATCAGCGCCAGCCTCGGCGCGTCGGGTACGGTCGGGGTCTCGGGCAGCGTTTCGGTACTGAGCTTCGACAATTCGACCTGGGCCTGGATCGGGGACGGCGCGGCAGTGGATGCCGGCGGCAACGTTGCGGTGAACGCGGTCGACGACACGGCGACCACGATGATCGCGGGCACGGTCGCCCTTGGGCTTGGTGGCGGCGGAGTCGGCGGCGGCGTGGGCGTGACCCTCATCGACAAGGACACCCGCGCCTGGGTCGGCGACGGCACGAGCGTGGACGCACGGGGCCAGAATACGGACGACCTCACGGCATTCTCCGGCGACGGCTTCGGCGCAACGACAACGATGCGCGGCCTGCAGGTGCAGGCCCTGTCCAGCGAGGATCTGTTCACCATTTCGGCCGCGGGCGCAGGCGGCCTTTACGTCGGCATCGCAGGCGCCGTTTCCGTCGCGACGGTGGACTCCGACACGCTCGCGTTTCTCGGCAACGGCGTGCGTGTCAATACCGGCGGCGGTGGCCACGCAAATCAGGACGTCAATGTCACCGCGCGCAACGACTTCAACCTGTTCAACGTGTCGGGCGCACTCGGGGTCGGCGCGGCCGGCATCGCCGGCGCGGTCGACGTCGGCGTGATCCGCAACGACACCACGGCCTTCATCGGCGACGACGCCATCGTCAACACGGCACGCGACGTCGACGTCAATGCGCTGGCCGGCAAGGATGTCGAGACCTACGTGGTCAGCGCCTCGGGCGGTCTGGCTGCGATCGCTGCGGGCGTTGCCGTCTATTCGGTGGGCGGCGGGCTCGACAGCGATTCGCAGGATCGCCTCAAGGGCGACGACGGCGACACCACCGGCGACTACGCCGACCGCCAGGTCACGGACGCCAGCATCACCGACACTTTCCTCGCCGATTACGACGACGAACACATCCGCAGCGCCAGTGACAACGTGCGCGCCGCGCGTGCCGGAACGGCGGTCAGCGCCGCCTTCACCGCCACCGAGACACGCACCCTTCCGGCCGGCAACGCGGCCTTCATCGGCACCAACGCAAGCATCGACGCCGGACGCCATGTCGATCTGGACGTGCGTGAGAACGTCGATTTCGACATGCTCACCGGCGCTCTGTCGATCGGCGCCGTGGGGCTCGGCGCCGGTGTCGGCGTGGCCACCTTCCACAACGACAACACGGTCTTCATCGACGAGGGTACGACCGTCACCGCCGGCGCGGCGGGTAACGTCAACCTGAACGCGCAACTGGTCGAGAACATCGGCGCGCTCGGTATCGCCGGAACCGGCGGCATCGTCGCGGTCGACGCGGCGGTGGCCATCCTGCATTCGAGCGGCTCGGTAACGGCCGTGATCGGCGACGACGTCGCCATCGACCGCGCCGACCTGATCCGGGTCGAGGCCGACGACGAACGCAATCTCGAGGCCGAAACGACGGGTGTCAGCGTCGGCGCGGTTGCCGCCGGCGCCTCGATATCGACCGCGACGATCAGCGGCACCACGAGTGCGACCCTGGGTGACAACGTCCGAATCGGGCAGGACGCGCTCCAAGTCGGCGGCCTTGAAGTGGATGCCGGTGCGAAGCACGCCGCGAGCGCAAAGGCGCTGGCTGCCAAGGGCGGACTGGGGCTGGCAGCGAGCGGCACCGTATCGACCGCGACCGTCGATCCGACCGTCAGCGCTTCCATCGGTGCGGGTAGTCGCATCGACGTCAACGACACCGTAGCGGTGACGGCCGATGCCGCCACCGCAGCCCATGCCGAAGCCCTCGGCATCAACGTCAGCCTGAACGCAAGCCTCGGTGCCTCCATCGCAACTGCGACCGCTTCGCCGCAGGTCACGGCGTCGCTGGGCAGCGGAACGGTGGTGGACGCCGCCGCCATTTCGGTACAGGCCCGCCAGTCCATTCCGACGAGCGGACGTTCGGCTTTCGCTGCGGCGACGGGAGCCTCGGGCGGTCTGCTGCTCGGCGCCAATGCCACCTGGTCGGAGGCGGTCAACAGCGGACAGGTTCACGCCCTGGTGGGCAACGGCAGCACACTGACCGCCAGCGGCGCAGTCACGGTCGCCGCAAGCAACGTAAACTCGCAACTGGCCGACGTCGCGGGCCTGTCCGGCGGACTCATCGCGGTCGGCGCGAACTTCGCACATGCCCGATCCGACACGCTCACCGAAGCGGTACTAGGCGATCTCGTGAAAGTCGCGGCGGACAGTCTCGAACTCGCGGCCACCGGATCGAGCACCAATCACGCGCACGGCGTCGCGGGCAGCGGCGGGGTCGCATCAGTCCCGTTCTCCGAAGCCTCGACGGCCACCATCAGCCAGATCTACGCACGGACCGGAGGCGGCAACAACGCCGTCGGGAACGCACGCAAGATCGACGTCGGCACACTGCTCGTCACCGCCCATCAAACCAGCGAGTTCGACAGCTGGATGCGCAGCACCAATGCGTCGCTGGTCGGTGTCAGCGGTGCCAAGGCCACCAACGATGCGAATGCCCGAACCGAGGCGCACATCGGCACCGGCGGTTACGTGGAGGCGGACACCATCGTGATGCAGGCGGGCAACACGATGCGCAAGCGGCCTCCGACATCCGCGACGATCCCGGGAACATCGATCAGCGTGCCGACCTGGAACGTGAATTCCGGTTCGGGCGGCCTCGTCGACGTACCGGCGGCCGCGAGCACCACCGACATCGTCACCAATGCACTGACCCAGGTCGGCGCCGGCGCGCATCTGGAGCAGACGGGAGACCGCGACGCTCCGGGCAACTACGCGCTCGACGCGTGGAACGACATCACTGCGACCGACAAGGTCAAGATGGCCTCGGGCGGTGCCGTTTCGGCCGCCACCGGCGCATCCCTGATCCGCGCCGACATCAGCAATGCGACGGTCCGTGTCGGCGACTTCGCAAGCCTTGCCGGCATCGGCGACATCAGGCTGGGCGCGCGCTCGATTGCCAATCTGTTCGCCCAGACCGCGGTGGACGTCTGGGGTGCGGTCGGCGTCGCACCTTTCGGTGAAAGTCTGGCACGCTTCCAGGGCATCAACACGATCGAGATCGGTGCCGCCGACATCCAGGCTCTCAATGACATCCGCCTGTCCGCAGGCGCAAGTTCGGGCGGCGTCGCCAACCAGCTGGCGACGACCGCGCGCACCGACGTCTTCAACAATACCGCGATCCCGGTGAATCGGGACCCTGTCGCCGACGCGATCATCGACACGCAGAGCCGCATCACCGTAGCCAACGGTGCCGATCTCGGCGCCGTGCGCCACGTCACGCTGTATGCGGAAAAGGGCGCAGCCACGGCCTCGGGTGTGGGCATCGGCAAGGATCTGTACCGCGAAGCGCTGGCCGAAGTCGGCAGCGCCATCAGCAACGCGTTCGGTGGCGAGGACGTTTCGTTCGAGACCCGCACGGGGCGGTCGATCAGGAATCAGACCTCGAGCGTCACGGTCGACGGCAACGTCCGCGTCGGAATTCACCGCAAGCAGCTGCTCGAGATCGGAATCGACGGCACGGTGACAAGCCAGACGGACGGGATCTCGATTACCGATACGGGCTTCAAGGCGATCGCCGCGGACATCCTGGACAGGATCGCCGATCTCGAGGACCTGATCCGCCAGTACTCGGTGGACAATCCCACCGCCGACGCATCGATCGCGGTGGCAGCCTACCGCTCCGAGATCCGCTTCCTGGAACGCAAGCTCGACGAACTTGGCTTCCCGCGCGCGGAGGGCGACACGGGGGGGTTCACGAGTGTTCCCGGCATCAGCCCGAAGCAGGCCGCGGAGGAAGCGGTCGATGCGATGACCGACACGCGCAGCGGCTACACGACGACTCGCAACGCACTCGACGCCGAGAACACGACACTGAGCAACCAGAACGACGCGCTGAGCACCGAGAACACGACACTCACCGCGACCAATGCGACGCTGATCGCGCAACGCGATGCCCTCGATCCGGACGACGACGCCGCGCAGATTGCCGCTCTGAACACGCAGATCAACAACAATAACGGCACGATCGCGGCGAACAACGACACGATCAGCACGAATAACACCGTGATCAGCAGCAACAATACCGAAATCAGCGCGCTCGATTCCAGGATAACGAACCTGACCGGCCAGATCGTCAATATCCAGACCGACCTGGCCGACGGCGTCTACAGCGACGAAACCATCGGTGGGCCGATCGCCACCTTCCTGACGGTCAGCGACACGATCGCACGCCTCGGCAACATCTACGTGCGGGGAGACCAGCTTGGCGGATCGGGTACGCTCGATGCCCCGGGCGACGCCGAAATCAGGATCATCAACAACGGCCCGAGCTTCCTGATCCTCAAGGACCTCACGATCCCGCCCGACGAAGGGGGCCGGCTGTACTTCAACAGCATCGACGTGCAGGACAACGCACAGATCAACAGCATCAACAGGGTTCATGGCGGTGCCGCCTTCGCGATTCATACCGCAGAGAGCCAGGTCGATTCGAGCGGCGATCCGCTGCCGCCGGCGAAGCCGCAGATTCTGGTGGAAAGCCGGTACGATCCGCTCGATCCGCTCTACATCGCGCAAACGCCGCCCGACACCCCGACGCTCGCCCCCGACATCATCCTGCAGGGCGATGTCAGCAACCTGCGGGGCCTGGTCAAGATCGACAGCGCGGCCGGCAGCATTCGCCTGGAGCAGAAGCGCGACGCCGACGGAAACCTGATCCAGCCGGTGGAGACGGCGAACATCCGCGCCGACCAGGTCGAGATCAAGACGCGCAACGGCGATTTCGTCCAGAGCTATACCAATACGTTCTTCCACACGGCCGGCGCCCCGCTGACCATCACCCCGGGTGACGAGGAACTGGCGTTCTCCGGCAACATCGCCAGGATCAATCGCAGCCCGGAAGTCCCCGGCGCCGGCATCGTCGCCAACGGCAGCGTGCTGATTGCGGCACGCTACCTGAACATCAACGGCACGGTCCAGAGCGGCATCTCCGAATGGGGTGTGCGCATTCCGGCAGGGGCGAGCGTGACCGTTCCCGGCCTGGGCAGCGCTACGTTCGCCCAGGCGCAAGCGCACTACAACGGCCTGTCTTCCGCCGAAAAGGCGGCCTTGGGGGCGGAGTTCTACACCGTCAGCGGCGCCACCGTAGACGGCCTGGCCGGCAACGTGCAGGGCAACTGGGAGCAGGTCACGGTACGTTACAACGCCAGGGAGAACCGTCTGGAACTCGGTGGCGTGCAGGTCCAGGGAGGATACATCGAGCTGTTCGGGCAAATCTTCAACACCAATGGCGCCGGCGGCGGAAAGCTGCGCGTGCTCGACGGCTACGGCCAGATCAGCATCGACAACCAGACCGCCCTGCCGATGTGGGTGAACCTTCTCGATACCGGACGCGGGGTCAAGGGCGAGATCAACATCACCAACATCACCGGCATCGATGCCCAGGGTGTGCCAATCATCTCCACCGCCACCTTCACGCGCGACCCCGGCGGCTCACGGGATGGCGGCTATTACGACCCGACCAGCGGGCTGCGCTACGTCATGACGGTCGGCTACGACCAGGTCAGGGAAGACTTCTACCGCTATTCGCAAAACGGCTGGTTCGGCACCGCCATCCTCGGCGACAAGGTGCTCGACGAGTACCGCATCAACTCGATCACGCGCGAGAACGACCCGCTCTCGCAAGGCGAGTTCCTGGGCCTGTGGTCGGGCCACACGGGTACCACCCATTACCAGCCGCTCGGCTCCGCAACCTACACGCCGCAGCAAACCATTGGTCCCGCTACCATCCCCGGGTCCATCACCGGCGGGCGCCAGCAGACCGAGACGACCTCCAGCGTGCTCACACCGGGCCGCAGCTGGAAAGACTGCAACTGGTGGACACTGTGCGCAAATGCCAAGCACTATCAAGAGTTTACTGTCACAACGGGCACCAAGACCACGATCACCGACAGTGTACGCGGCGACTATGGCATCGGGATCGAGTACATCGGCTTCGACGAGGGCAAAGTCAACGTCGCTTCAGCCGGCAACGTGGTATTGAACGGCTCGATCAACAACCGCAACGGCGACACGGCGGTGAACTCGGCCGGTTCGATCACGCAGAACGGCGACCTGGCGATCCTGGGCGGCAACAACGTCAATCTGGCCGCAGGTACGGGTATCGGGGACAACACGCAGTCCCTGCAGATCAACGTCAAGGATGGCGGCAGACTCGATGCGACCTCCGCAGCCGGTGCATTGCACATCGCGCAGGTGGTCGGTGATCTGAGGGTCGGAACGGTCGGTGGCGCCGGGGTCTCCAACGTGGTCCTGCAGAGCGCGCGTGATCTGCTCGCCTTCGATGCCGACTCGCTGGTCCAGGGGCGCCGCATCGAGCTCATCGCGGACAACGGTGCCATCGGCGATCTGGATGGAGACTCACCCCTGCGGATCAGCACCGGCTACACGACCAATCAGGCCCAGTGGCCCAACAACGGCCTGATGGCGACTGCGCGCAACGACATCTACCTGCGCAACGTGTCCGATCCGGCCAATTCGGCCACCTATACCGGCGACCTGCTGCTGATCGCGGTCGAGTCGCTGGCCGGCGACGTGCGCATCGAGGCCGCCGGCAAGGCGATCGACAACAATCCCTATGGCACGACCGACACGCGCACCGAAGCCGAACTGGCCGAGCTGTGGGATTCGCTGCGGCTGCGCGGCCCAGGTGCGGTCGAAAAGGCCGACGAGGCCGTTGCGGCGTTCGAGAACGGCAAGACCAACAACTACACCCTCTACTGGCAGTTCCGCGCACGCCAGGCCGATGCCGGCGCCAGTTACGATCCGGGTTTCGAGTATGCGGTCTCGCAGGCGGAGCGCGACGCTCTGAGTGCCGCAGGCATGAACGCGACGCAGATCACCGAGTTTGCGGCCAACCGCACGGCGCAGTATCACCAGCTTCACGCCGAGGTCGGCGAGTTCACCACGGCCTACGACAGCGGGTTCCGCTATGTCGCGAGTACCGAGGAAGAATCCGCCATTCGCCAGGGGTCTTCCTGGTCCGACTCGCAGCTCATTCTCTCCGTCGGCGCCGGCCTGCTGAAGAACATCACCGACACCGTCACGACGATCAAGGAACCCAACGTGATCGGCCGCAACATCACGCTGCTCGCAGGCAGCGACATCGGTTCGTTCGGCGACCCGCTGACGATCGACCTTTCGGCCGGACTCGACACCCTCACGACCGCACAGAAGGCCGCACTCGCGGCGGCCGAACGGGGCGACGCCAGCGTATCGGGCAGCATCATCACGATCGCCCAGCCACGCCCGGTCAACGTCGCCGTCGGCACCGGCGCACTGAGCGCCACGGCCGGCGGGCTGGTGTTCCTCGGCTCCGAGCAGGATCTGCGCATCGACCGGATCACCGCGCTCGGAGACAGCCGCATCAAGACCGCCGGCTCACTGGTCAACGCCGCTTCGGTCTTCGGTGCACCCAACGTGACCGCCGCCAGCATCATCCTGGAGGCCGCGGCCGGCGGCATCGGCAGCATGCCGGACACGGACGGCACGGTCAGCACGCCCTTCCTGGTCAACATCACCTCGGGAAGCGGGATCATCGCCCGCGCGGCCAGCGACATCTGGCTCGAATCGGGCACGGACATGCTCGTCGACACCATGTTCTCGCTGACCGACATCCGCATCGATGCACTCGGCTCGATTCTCGACTTCCATCTCGGAGAATCCGCGATCACGCCCGAGAACAATCTGCGCGCCCGCAACATCACCCTGACATCCATCGGCGGATCGATCGGCAGCGCGGACAACGCCCTGGATGCCGGCGTCAATGCCGACGGGGCGATTACCGCCACCGCCGGCACCTTTGGCCAGGGCATCTACCTCAACGGTCCCGCCGGAGAGAATTTCAACATCGCCTCCGCAATCTCGGGCGACGCCGTCGCGCTCAGTTCTGCCACCTTCATGTTCATCGACGGACTGGTCACCGGCCCGGGTCCGATCACGCTGGTGTCTGCTGACCGCATGACCCTGACCCCGTTCGCCGACGTACACGCCACGACGCTGGGCGTCTTCCTTCGCGCAGGCGAACTCCTGATGGAAGACGCAGGTGACGGAGTCAATGCAGCCAGGATGCACGTCGTTGTAGGCATGATCGACATCGGCACCACCGGCGATGCGATCATTACCGGCATCTACACCGGCAACCCCACCGAGAGCGCGATCGTGATCAACAGCGGCGGGGGAATCTACGATGGCGGCGACACCCGACTCGATATCATTGCCAACACGGCGCCCGCTGCGACACTGACGATGACCGCGGTGGGCCCGATCGGCGGCAATCCGCTGGAAATCGATGTGCTGTTCCTGAACGGCATGTCGCAGACCGGGCTGATTCATCTCGCGGCTCTGAATTCGGTCGAGATCGGCACTCTGCAGGCGCCAGGCGAGATCGTGCTCGCGGCCGGCGGCGACATCACCGGCAACTCGGTCCTCAGCACGGGGGATCAGGTGGCGCTGCACAGCATCGGCGGCAATATCGACATCGCCACCATTCAGGTCGATTCAGGCCTGTTCCTGTCGGGCCGGCATGTCAGTGCCGCGGTCTGGGGCACCGGTTCGGCCCCGATCGTCGGCTCGATGACGGGCTATGGCGGCAGCCTCGCCTCGAGCATCGACGTGAGCCTGTCTTCGGCGTCCGGATTCCGCTTCACTGACGTATCCACGACGTCAGGCTCGATCACCATGCTGCTGGGCGACCTGTGGGTAAGCAACTTCTTCGTCGGCGACCGATTCACCGTCACCAATCCGCAGACACGCCTGCTCATCGACCAGCACAATCTCGCCCTGCAGGGTTTCGACGTGCAGCTCTATCCCGACGGCGAGATCTTCTCACTGGGGCTGAGCCGCAACAGCGTGTATACGACCGCCTATCTGATCGACCGCCGTCCCACGCACGAGGTCATCACGCCGCGCGGAAACAACATGAGCGTCGTTGAGTACACCGAGCAGGCCCTCTCGGAGCTGCGCGGTGCGCCCCCGGAAGACCCGGAAGCCGAGGAGGACACCGACACCGTTGTCGCCTACAGCGGCTTTCCGGTCGCGACCGACGGCGATCCTTGCCCGGATGAATCCATCGACCTCTCGTGCGAGACAGAATGAAAGCGCTCATGCTACTTGTCGCCGCCTTCGCGGCAACGCCGGTGTTCGCCCAGATCTCCGTACCGCCTGCCAGTGATCCGGGCGCACTGCAGCAACAGCGCATCGACGAGGCAGAGCGGCGCAGGCAGCTCGAGCAGCTCGACCGCACCCCCATCACCGACCCGTTGCGCCGCGACCAGCTCGAAACCCCGGCGGTCAGGGCGGAGCCCGGCGGTCCGCGATTCATGGTTCGGCACATCCGCTTCACGCCGTCGGAGATCCTGTCTTCGGACGAACTGGGCGAGCTTGCGGCCGGATATCTGGGTCGCGAGCTGACCTTCGCCGATCTGCTTGCCCTGGTCGACCGGATCAATGCCGCCTACCGTGCACGAAGAGTCGTCACTGCCCAGGCCGTTCTGCCCCCTCAGGACGTTTCCGACGGGATCGTCACCATACGGCTGGTGGAGGGCCGGCTCGGCACTTTCAGCTTCGACGGAAACGCCTCCACCAGGGACGGCTACATCACCGGCCGGATCGGCCTGCAGCCGGACGAACTGGTCGATCTGCCGATGCTCGAGCAGGATCTGATTCGATTCAACCGCACCAATGACGTGCAGCTTCGCGCCGAACTGAAACCTGGCACGGTCTTCGCGACTTCCGACCTCGAGATCAAGGTCGAGGAGCCGCCGCGTCACGATCTGCGCTTTACCCTCGACAATGCCGGCAGCGACAGCACCGGCAAGTGGCGCACCGGACTCGCCTACCTCAATCGCAGCCTGCTCGGTTTCCGCGACGACCTTTCGGTATCCACGACACATGCGCACGGACAGGAGAGCTATTCGGTCGGATACGGCATTCCGATCAACCGATCCGGCGGCCGTCTGACTCTGGCGTACTACAAGGACCGGATCGCGGTGCGTAACGGTCCGCTTTCCTCACTCGACCTGACCGGAAAGTCGACCGGAACGGTACTGTCCCTGCGTCAGCCGGTGCGCCTTGGCGAGCGCTCCCGGCTCGATCTGGTTGCGGGGGCGAAGCGTCGCCACACCACCAACTGGATCAGCGGCGTATTTCTTCAGCGTACCCGCACCACCGATGCCAGCCTGGGGCTCGAACTGCAAACCGCCGACGACACGGGAATCTGGCTTGCCGGCTACAACCTTGTGTCGGGTCGGGCCGACGGCATGGAGCGAGACCGATACACGCTCGGGCGCGGCTCGATACGGCGGCTGCAGACGCTTGCGGATGGCTGGTCCGCACGCGCCGCGCTGAGCTTTCAGCACACGTCGCACGATCTTCTCCCCTCCAGCGAGCAGGTCCTGATCGGCGGCGAATACAGCGTTCGCGGTTACCCGGTCGGTAGCCACGCCGGCGATCGCGGCTTCACCCTGAATCTGGAGCTGCATCATCCGCTGGGACAGATCGGCGACGCAGACAGCGGCGCGGCCATCGCCGCCACGGGTTTCTTCTTCTTCGATCACGGCCGCGTCGCGCCGTTCCGTCCGCCGAATTCGTCGCTGCCGCGTCACGAAAAGCTCTCCAGCATCGGCTGGGGCGCCAATGCGATGATCGGCAAGCGGACCAGTGCAAGGATCACCTTTGCCCGCGCGCTCGACACGGTGCCGAACGAATCGCGGCGCTATCAGGTACATTTCCAGCTGGCAGTCAGTCTGTTCTGAGCTGCGCGGGATCCGTCACGACGGACGAGGGCAGATGCCGGGGCGCGCGCTGTCGAACATTTTCCTCGACTTATGCGCATCGCGCCGCGACGGCCGGATTCGGGTTCAAATCGCAAGGGAGCACCCATGTCGCAATTGATGTTCTATGAAAACGTGACCCCACTGAATCGGGACCAGCACCGGGGATTGCGCCTGAAAAGGGCCGCCGGAGACTGCAGCTTTGCCGCCGCTGCCGGTTTCGTCCCACTGGCGGGAGTGGAGTTCGTCCAGTGCGCGCGCGATTACCCCATTCTCGTGTCCGGCGGGGAGCAGGACTTCGCACCTGTCGCGCTGCTCGGTCTTGTGCAGGGTTCCAACCTGTTCGTCGACCGCACGGGTCAGTGGGCCGGCGGATGCTACGTGCCGGCCTTCGTGCGGCGCTATCCATTCGTGCTCGCGCGCAGCGGAGACGACGACAAATACACGGTATGCATCGACGACAAGTACAAGGGCTTCGACAGCGCCGACGGAGAACCGCTGTTTCTGGACGACGGCACCGAATCAGCACTGCTGCGGGAATCGATCGCATTCCTCCAGGGTTTTCTTGCGGAGATGGAACGCACCCGGGCATTCATGAGACGACTGGACGAACTCGGGCTGTTGGTGACGCGCGACATGCAACTCACCGATGCCGCCGGGAAGTCCTTTCTCCTGCGGGGCTTTCGCGTGGTCGACGACACGCGGCTGGGCGCACTCGACGATGCCGTCGTGCTCGAGTTGCACAAGGCAGGATACTGGCCGTGGATCTATGCCCACCTGTCTTCCCTCGGCAATATCGCGCGTCTGCAGGCGCGGCTCGCCACACAAGGCTAGACCTGTAACGGAGGTGTGGCGGATCGGTCTTCAGGTATGATTACACCTATCGATTCGCCACAGGCAGCGCAAAAGACCATGGCCGGACTGGACAACAAGACCCCAACCCCCACGGACATCACCCTGCACCGCAAGTCTCGCGTGCTGGACATCGCGTTCGATGACGGATCACGCTTCTCACTGCCCTTCGAATACCTGAGGGTCTATTCGCCCTCGGCGGAGGTTCGCGGTCACGGTCCCGGACAGGAGACCCTGCAACTCGGCAAGCGTGATGTCGATATCGTCGAGCTGGAACCGATCGGCAACTATGCGGTTCGCCCCACCTTCTCCGACGGACACGACAGCGGCCTCTACTCGTGGGACTACCTCCACATGCTCGGCACCGAGCATGAACGGCTGTGGCATGAGTATCTCGAGCGCCTCGAGCGCGAAGGCGGCAGCCGTGACCCCGCGTCGGTCCCGCCGCCTGCACCGAAGGGTGGCGGCTGCGGCAAGCACTGATCATGAGTCACAAGGAAACCCATTTCGGCTTCGAAACCGTTGCCGAGGGTGAAAAGCACAAGAAGGTCGCCCAGGTGTTCTCATCGGTGGCGAGTCGCTACGACCTCATGAACGACCTGATGTCGCTGGGTCTTCACCGCGTGTGGAAGGCGTTCACCATCCAGGTGTCCGGCGTCGGCCACGGTGACCGTGTGCTCGACGTGGCTGGAGGCACGGCGGACCTTTCGCTCGCGTTCGCACGCAGGGTCGGCGACACCGGACAGGTCTGGCTCACCGACATCAATCATGCCATGCTCTCGCGCGGCCGGGATCGCATGATCGACAAGGGCTTTGCGCTTCCCGTTGCGCAATGCGACGCCGAGAAGCTGCCGTTTCCCTCCAACTGGTTCGACTGCGTAACGGTGGCGTTCGGTCTGCGCAACATGACGCACAAGGATGTCGCAATTGCGGAGATGATGCGGGTACTGCGTCCGGGCGGGCGCCTCCTCGTGCTGGAGTTTTCCAAGGTGTGGAAGCCGCTCGCGCCTGCCTACGACCTCTACTCGTTCAAGATCCTCCCGTGGATGGGTGAGAAGGTCGCCAAGGATGCCGACAGTTATCGCTATCTGGCCGAGTCGATTCGCATGCATCCGTCGCAGGAAGAATTGAAGGCGATGATGGAACAAGCGGGTCTGAAACGGGTCGATTATTTCAATCTGACCGGGGGCGTCGTCGCACTTCACCGCGGCTACAAGTACTGAGTCGCGACCTTCACGGCATTCCGTTGCACCCCGTCTTCGCTTCCGTCTATTGGAGGGTTTTCGCCGATGAAAAGGCTGATCATCAGTGTCTTTGCAGCAATCTTCACGCTTGGAATCATGATTCCCGAGGCCGAAGCGAGGCGCTTCGGCGGTGGCGGGAGTTTCGGGATGCAGCGGCAGATCAGCCCACAGCAACCGCCGCGGCAACCCGCAGCGCCGCAACAGAACCTCAATCGCCAGGGCTCACAACAAACCGCGGCGGGGCAAACGGCAGGGCGGTCGTGGATGGGTCCGGTCGCCGGGCTTGCCGCGGGCCTTGGGCTGGTAGCCTTTTTTTCACACCTCGGGCTTGGCGAGGAGTTCGCATCGTTCTTCCTCATCGCCCTGCTGGTGTTCGGTGCGCTGACGATCTATCGCTTGGTCGGGCGCCGTGCAGCCGCCACGCAGGCCGCCAACCGCCTGCATTACGCGGGGGTCGGTTCGGCGGACGCGCTCACGCTGCCCAAGGCCGAGGCCTTGCCTCGCTCGATTTCATACCGCTCCGGCGCTACGGACGAGGACTTCAACGCAGAAGCATTCATGCGGCAGGCGAAGCTTCAGTTCATTCGTCTGCAGGCCGCCTACGATGCGGCCAATCTGGACGATATCCGGGAGTTCACCGCACCCGAAGTGTTTGCCGAGATTCGACTTCAGCTTGCTGATCGTGGAGCGCTCGCCCAGCACACCGACGTGGTGGACCTCGATGCCGAGGTCGTCGAGCTCGTGGAGGAACCGACACGCTATGTGGCGAGCGTACGGTTCCATGGGTTGATCCGCGAGGACAGGGATGCCGCGCCGATTGCCTTCGACGAGATCTGGCATCTGAGCAAGCCCAGGTCCGGCACGAGCGGTTGGGTGATCGCCGGAATCCAGCAGGTCAACTGAGGCCGCGAACGCGGTGCGGGCGTTTCCATCCACGCGCTCGGGAGCCGCATGAATCTGATCTCGCAAGGTTTTCGTGTCGCCATGAATCACCTGCTCGGGCAGGCGGGATGGGCACGCGACCGCCTTTCCGGCTACTCGGGAAGTACCTTGCGCCTTAGCGCGGATCCTGTGCAACTGTTCTATACACTCGATGACGACGGGCTGTTGGCCGATGCCGGCTCGGCCATTGAGCGGGCGGACGTCACGATATCGGTTCCTCTCGGGCAACTTCCCCTGTTCGTCACGGGGGGGCTGGACAGCCTGATGAATGCGGTGCGCATCGAGGGCCATGCGGAGCTCGCCGAGACGCTGGGTTTCGTATTCCGTAATCTCGAGTGGGATGTCGAGGAGGATATTTCACGCCTTGTCGGCGATATCCCCGCGCATCGCATCACCGGGAGCGCACGCGAACTCCGGCGCGCGCACGACCACGCACTGCGATCGCTGGCTGGCAATCTCGCGGAATACCTGGTGGATGAGGAGCGCCTGCTGATCACACGTCAGGCGCTTTCCGATCTTACGCGCGATGTCGCACAACTGCGCGACCATATCGCACGCCTGACGAAGCGCACCGAACGGCTGGACCGACTCCGAAAACGACCACCCGGCTGACGGGTTCCGGGCTCGGCGATCCCGGCGACGAGCCGGCCGGCAGGCACAAAAAAATGCGGGCAGCCAAAAGGCTGCCCGCCCTCTTGCCCCGACCTCCGGGGCCGGCACGTCTCCCGATCAGTGACCGCGCTTGCGCAGTTTCTGGATGGCCGAAATCTGAGCAATGGCTTCGGCCAACTCGGCCTGCGCCTTCGCGTAGTCGATCTTCGACGACTGATTGCGCAATGCTTCTTCGGCAAGCTTCTTGGCCTCGAGAGCCTTCGCTTCGTCCAGATCACCGCCCCGGATGGCGGTGTCGGCGAGTACGGTCACGAGGCCTGGCTGTACTTCCAGAATACCGCCGGCCACGAAGATCAACTCCTCCTCGGCCTGATTGGGCACCTTCACCCGTACCGCGCCCGGCTTGATCCTCGTCATCAGCGGCATGTGGCCGGGCAGAATACCGAGTTCACCAGTCTCACCCGGCAAGACGACGAATTCCGCCAGGCCGGAGAAGATCTCCTCTTCCGCGCTGACGACGTCGACATGAACCGTCATTGCCATAGTGTTGTCCTTGTCTTGACCGCGCGACGGCACAATGTCGCCGCGCGGAACGCCCTGTTAGAGCTTCTTCGCCTTTTCCATGGCCTCTTCGATGTTGCCGACCATGTAGAAGGCCTGCTCCGGCATGTGATCGCACTCGCCACTGACGATCATCTTGAAGCCGGCGATCGTGTCCTTGAGCGAGACATATTTGCCGGGCGACCCGGTAAAGACCTCCGCAACGTGGAACGGCTGCGACAGGAAACGCTGGATCTTGCGTGCGCGTCCCACGGCCAGCTTGTCTTCCGGCGACAGTTCGTCCATGCCCAGAATCGCGATGATGTCGCGCAGTTCCTTGTAGCGCTGCAGCGTCTGCTGCACGTCACGTGCGACGTTGTAGTGCTCTTCGCCGACCACCAGCGGATCGAGCTGGCGACTGGTCGAATCGAGCGGATCGACCGCAGGATAGATACCGAGCGCAGCGATGTCACGCGAAAGCACGACGGTGGAGTCGAGGTGAAGGAAGGTCGTCGCCGGCGACGGATCGGTCAGGTCATCCGCGGGAACATATACCGCCTGGATCGAGGTGATCGAGCCGACCTTGGTCGAGGTAATCCGCTCCTGTAGTCGGCCCATTTCGTCCGCCAGCGTCGGCTGGTAACCCACCGCGGAGGGCATCCGGCCCAGCAGTGCGGACACCTCGGTACCGGCCAGGGTGTAACGGTAGATGTTGTCGACGAAGAACAGGATGTCGCGGCCGTCGTCACGGAAACGCTCGGCCATGGTCAGGCCGGTCAGCGCGACGCGCAGACGGTTGCCCGGGGGTTCGTTCATCTGACCGAACACCATCGCGACCTTGTCCAGAACGTTGGAGTCCTTCATCTCATGGTAGAAGTCGTTCCCTTCACGGGTCCGCTCACCCACGCCGGCGAATACCGACAGGCCCGAGTGCTGCTTGGCGATGTTGTTGATCAGCTCCATCATGTTGACCGTCTTCCCGACACCCGCACCGCCGAACAGACCGACCTTGCCGCCCTTGGCGAACGGGCAGATCAGGTCGATGACCTTGATGCCGGTTTCGAGCAATTCGACGGAAGGAGAAAGCTCGTCGAACTTCGGCGCCTTGGCGTGAATCGGACGCAGCTCTTCCGAATCGATCGGCCCGGCTTCGTCGATCGGGCGACCGAGCACGTCCATGATCCGGCCCAGCGTACCGGGGCCGACCGGCACGGCGATCGGAGCACCGGTGTCACTGACCTTCATGCCGCGGCGCAGGCCGTCGGTGGAACCGAGGGCAATCGTACGCACCACCCCGTCACCGATCTGCTGCTGCACCTCGAACGTGAGACCTTCCTCGGCAAACGAACTGCCGGTGTCCTCGAGTTTCAGGGCGTAAAACACTTTGGGCATCGACTCGCGCGGGAACTGGATATCCACCACGGCGCCGATACACTGAACGATCGTACCAGTACTCATCGTCGTTTCCTTAAATCAAAAATCGTTATACCGCTGCGGCGCCGCCGACGATCTCGGACAGTTCCTTGGTGATCGCTGCCTGACGGGTCTTGTTGTAAACGAGCTCAAGCTCACCGATCACATTCTTGGCGTTGTCCGACGCGGCCTTCATGGCCACCATTCGCGCGCTCTGCTCCGAAGCCATATTTTCGGCAACAGCCTGATACACCAGCGCCTCGACGTAACGCACCAGCATCTCGTCGATCACCACCTGCGGATCAGGTTCGTACAGATAGTCCCAGGTGGTCTCCGGCGTACCGAGCTGTTCGCCGGTCAGCGGTAGCAACTGCTCCAGCACGGGTTCCTGCTTCATGGTGTTGATGAAGCGCGTATAGGCGATGTAGACCGCATCGAGCTCGTCGTTCTGGAAGGCATCCAGCATGATCTTGACCGGGCCGATCATCTTCTCGAGATGCGGCGTGTCGCCCAGCTGGACCACGTGAGAAACGACTTTTGCCCCCATCCGCTGCATGAAGCCGAGACCCTTGTTACCGATGCAGCACGCGCGGATATCGTTCGCGCCCGCAACCTCCCACTCCTTCATTGCGTTGATCGCAATTCTCTGGATGTTGGTGTTGAGACCGCCACAAAGACCCTTGTCGGTCGTGACCAGGATCAGGCCCACCCGCTTCTTCTCGTCCTTGTGGACGAGAAACGGGTGCTTGTACTCGGTGACGTTGGCCTGCGACAGGTTCGCGGCGAGGCGCCGGATCTTGTCGGCATACGGACGGGCGGACCGCATCCTCTCCTGCGCCTTGCGCATCTTCGAGGCGGCCACCATCTCCATGGCCTTGGTGATCTTGCGCGTGTTCTGGACGCTCTTGATCTTGGTTCGGATTTCCTTACCGCTTGCCATATTCCGTCTCCGTCAGCGGCTCAGGACCAGCTCTTCTTGAACTCTTCGACGGCGCTGGCCAGTTCCTTCTCGGCATCAGCGTCGAGTTCGCGCGTGTCGAGAATCTTCGTGACGAGCCCTTCGTGCTTGCTCTTGATGTGCTGGATCAGCGCATGCTCGCAGGCGAGCAGACGACCGACGTCCACGTCGTCGAAGTGGCCGTTGTTCACCGCATAGAGGACGACGGCCATTTCGGCGATCGACATCGGGGAATACTGCGCCTGCTTCATCAGTTCGGTCACCCGACGGCCGCGCTCGAGCTGCTTGCGGGTGGCGGCGTCGAGGTCCGAGGCGAATTGCGCGAACGCCGCAAGCTCGCGATACTGCGCGAGGTCGGTACGAATACCGCCGGAGAGCTTCTTGATGACCTTGGTCTGGGCCGCGCCACCGACGCGGGACACCGAAATACCGGCGTTGATCGCGGGGCGAATACCGGCGTTGAACAGGTCGGTCTCGAGGAAGATCTGACCGTCGGTGATGGAGATCACGTTGGTCGGAACGAACGCGGACACGTCGCCTGCCTGGGTTTCGATGACTGGCAGCGCCGTCAGCGAGCCGGTCTTGCCCTTCACTTCACCATTGGTAAACTTCTCGACGTAGTCGGCATTGACGCGTGCGGCACGCTCGAGCAGGCGGGAGTGCAGATAGAACACGTCGCCAGGATAGGCTTCGCGACCCGGCGGACGGCGCAGCAGCAGCGAAATCTGGCGGTAGGCCCAAGCCTGCTTGGTCAGATCATCATAGACGATCAGCGCGTCCTGCCCGCGGTCGCGGAAATACTCGCCCATCGTGCAGCCGGCGTAGGCCGACAGGTACTGCATTGCCGCTGATTCGGACGCCGACGCAGCAACGACGATGGTGTACCCCATCGCACCGTGTTCTTCGAGCTTGCGCACCACGTTGCTGATCGTCGAGGCCTTCTGACCGATCGCCACATAGACGCAGAACATGTTCTGGCCTTTCTGGTTGATGATCGTGTCAACCGCAACCGCAGTCTTTCCGGTCTGGCGGTCACCGATGATCAGCTCGCGCTGGCCACGGCCGATCGGCACCATCGAGTCCACCGACTTCAGGCCCGTCTGAACCGGCTCGGAAACCGACTGACGTGCGATGACGCCGGGTGCGACCTTCTCGATCTTGTCGGTCATCTCGGCGTTGACCGGGCCCTTGCCATCGATCGGCTGGCCCAGCGCGTTGACCACGCGGCCGAGCAGCTCGGGGCCTACCGGAACTTCGAGAATCCGCCCGGTCGCCTTGACGGTGTCGCCCTCGGTGATGTGCTCGTAGTCGCCGAGAATGACCACGCCCACGGAGTCCCGCTCGAGGTTGAGTGCGAGGCCGAAGGTATTGCCGGGAAATTCCAGCATTTCACCCTGCATGACGTCGGCCAGACCATGAACACGGCAGATGCCGTCGGTAACCGACACCACCGTGCCCTCGTTACGGGACGCGGCGGCGAGCTGCAGGTTCTGGATCCGGCTCTTAATCAGGTCACTGATTTCAGAGGGGTTGAGTTGCATGTATGTATGCTCCTAGTTCTTAAGCGCAGCGGCCATGTTCGCGAGTTTGCCGCGGACCGAGGCGTCGATCACTTCGTCACCGACAGCAATCCTGACCCCGCCGATGAGTTCGGGGTCGAGGCGCACCTTGATGTTCAGCCTGGCCTTGAAGCGGGCTTCAAGATCGGCCTTGAGGTTCGCCAGGCTTGTGTCGTCGATCGGGAAGGCGGAGGCGATATTCGCCTCCATGACACCCTCATGTTCGTTCTTTTGCTCAACGAACAGGTCACGGATCTCGGGAAGCACTTTCAGGCGTTCGTTCTCGACCAGAATGCGCACGAAATTGCGCTGATCCTGATTCAGGGTGGCACCGGCGATCTCGACGATCAGACCATCGATCTGGTCGTCGCTGAGCTTCGGATCGCTGACACACTCCTGAATCGCCGGATCGGCGACGATCGTGGCGAGCTTGTCGAGTGCTTCCGACCAAGGCCCCAGCGCATCGGCCCCTTTAGCCAGCTCGAAGGCGGCATCGGCATAGGGGCGGGCGATGGTGACGTTCTCGGCCATGCTATTGAAGTTCCTGTTTCAGGTTGGCGAGCAGCTCGCCGTGCACCTTGGCATCGATCTCGCGGCGAAGGATCTTCTCCGCACCGGCGATCGCGAGCTGCGCGACCTGATCACGAAGATCTTCCTTGGCACGCTGGGCTGCAGTGGCGGCTTCGCCTTCGGCCGCTTCGCGGGCCTGGGCGACGATGCGGTGGGCTTCGGACCGGGCGTCTTCGACGATCTTGGCGGCCTGCTTTTCGGCATTGGCCCGCACATCACCCGCAGACTCGCGAGCCTTGCGCATTTCGTCGACGACCTTCTTCTCGGCAAGCGCGAGATCAGCCTTGGCCTTGTCCGCAGCTGCCAGCCCGTCGGCGATCTTGCTCGCACGTTCGTCGAGTGCCTTCATGATCGGCGGCCACACGAACTTCATCGTGAACCAGCCGAGGATGAAGAACACAACGATCTGGGCTATCAGGGTTGCGTTCAAATTCACTGTTCTTGGCCCTCGGTTATGTTAGAGGTCCGAACGGTCAAAGAACGAACGGGTTGGCGAACGCGAACATCATTGCGATACCGACACCGATCAGGAACGCGGCGTCGATCAGACCGGCGAGCAGGAACATCTTGGTCTGCAGCGCATTCATGAGTTCCGGCTGGCGGGCGGAGGCTTCGAGGTACTTGCTGCCCATGATGCCGATACCGATACATGCGCCGATGGCACCCAGGCCAATGATCAGACCAGACGCCAGCGCTACGAAACCCAGTACGTGTTCCATGACAACTCCTTGAAGTAAAGGTGACTTAGTTAAAACCTGCGATGATACAGAATATCAGTGACCTTCATGGGCCTGGCCGACATAGACCAGGGTCAGCATCATGAAGATGAAGGCCTGAAGGGTAATGATCAGGATGTGGAAAATTGCCCACGCCGTCCCCGCGATCAGGTGTCCGGCAAACCCGAACACGCTTGCCGTGCCGCCAAGCAGCGCGATCAGGATGAACAGCAACTCACCCGCATACATGTTTCCGAACAGACGCATCCCGTGAGAGACCGTCTTGGCGAGAAACTCGATCATCTGCATCACGAAGTTGAACGGCCACAGGACGGGGTGACTGCCGAACGGTGCGGTGAAGAGTTCGTGCACCCATCCGCCGAAGCCCTTGATCTTGATGTTGTAGTAGACACACAGCAGCAGCACCCCGCACGACATGCCGAGCGTGATGTTGAGGTCGGCCGTCGCCACCACGCGCTGATAGGCATGGGCCGGGTCGCCACCGGTGGCCGCGACCATGCCTTCCCAGATACGCGGTAGAAGATCGACCGGGATCAGATCCATGAAGTTCATCAGGAAGATCCACACGAACACGGTCAGCGCGAGCGGCGCGACGAACTTGCGCGATTCGGCGCTGTGCACGATGCCCTTGGCCTGGTCGGCGACCATTTCGACCATCATCTCGACAAAACCCTGGAAGCGTCCGGGCACCCCGGACGTCGCCCGGCTTGCCGCGCGCCACAGGATAAAGATCGTGAGCAGACCGAGCGCGATCGACCAGAACATGGAATCGATATTGATAACGCTCCAGTCGACGACGTCCTTCTGTGCGTGACCGGTGGTGTTGAAGTGCGTCAAGTGATGGATGACGTACTCGGAAGCAGTGGGAGCGTGCCCTGTAGCCATGATCAGTTCTTCACCAAAAATGCAAACAAATTCGCCTTAAGTGCCAGAATCAGCCCGATGAAGAGCGCCCCCCAGTGGAGGTCGTCGTACACGGCATAAACCAGCACCAACAATCCCACAATCGTCGCGACCTTGATGAATTCGCCGACGAAAAAGGCAGCCACGGACACCGTACCTGACTGGTTCGCGCCAAGGCTGAGCCTGAGCGCGAACAGCGCGTTGGGCACGACACACACCATGCCGGCAAGTGCCGCCGAGATGGCCCCGTGCAGTCCGAAAAAAACGGCCGCGATGGCCGTTGCCGCGATGGTCGCGCCGAACTGCAGGAAAACCATTCTGTACATGGGTCCGCGGGCGCTGCGGATGATGCGCCGGCTGCCTGAAAGTGCGGCAATGGTAGGGGTTAACCTGCACGAAGTCAAATCCGTATCGCACTGCAGCACGAGATTTTTCGGAAGTCATGCATCTTATATATGAGTAAGGGGCTGGCGCGCTTCCGATTTGGCGCGAAGATACGTCGACCAACGCCGTTTTCGTGTCGCCGGAACATGCGAATCGGGCGTTTCGGGGTACATTGGGGATTGTTTCCGGACCGGATTGCGAGATGATCAGGACGACGAAAGCGGGTCGCAGGGAGATCTTCGGATGGTCCATGTTCGATTTCGCGAACCAGGCCTACACACTGCTGATCATCACTGTGGTGTTCGGTGACCTCTACAGCCGGATCATCGTGGGCGACGCGCCTGACTACCGCCTCGGGAACCTGCTCTGGAGCCTGGCCCTGTGTCTGAGCTATGCGCTGGTGGTGATCACCGCACCGCTACTCGGCGCGGTCATGGACTACGCTCAGGCGAAGAAGCGCCTGCTCTTCGTCAGCTACATCCTCACGGTGCTGACGACGGCACTGCTCTACTTCGTCGAACCCGGCTGGATGTGGCTCGGTTTCGTTCTGATCGTGATCTCGAATACGGCCTATTCGGCCGGCGAATCCTTCATTGCGAGCTTCCTGCCGTTTCTCGGGGGACCCGAGGAGCAGGGAAAGATCTCCGGGGTGGGGTGGGCGCTGGGGTACGCGGGCGGATTGGTCGCCGCCGGCTTCACGTTGCTGGTGCTGGGCGAAGTCAGCGCAGAGAATTTCGAGCGGATCCGATGGGTCGGCCCATTTGCGGGCGTGTTCTTCCTGCTGGCCGCGATTCCGACCTTCCTGTGGGTGCGCGAACCGGCAATCGGGCGCCACCGGTCGCTGAGTCCGGCGTTCCTGGCAACCGGATACGTCAGGGTGCTCGAGACCGTGAAGTCGGCCGGTCGCTTTCCGGATCTCGCCCGTGTCTTCATTTCGATTCTGTTTGCGATGGCAGGCGTCTATGTGATTGTCGCCTTCGCATTCATTTACGGAGCCCAGGTCATCGGCTGGAGCGAGACGACGCGCAACCTGATGTTCATCGTTGTCCAGGTCACGGCACTGGCGGGCGCACTCCTGTTCGGATGGCTGCATGGCGTGATCGGCGGGCGACTCTCCTATGCACTGACTCTGGTCCTTTGGATCGTCGCGATTCTGGTGATCTATTACGTCCGTGAACTCACCGACTGGCTGAACGTTCGGTTCGCGACCGAGCTTGCGGTGGAGAACACCTTTCTCTTCGCCGGCCTGCTGTCCGGCCTCAGCCTGGGTTCCAGCCAGTCGGTCGGGAGGGCCCTGGTGGGGATGTTTTCGCCCGAAGCCCGCGCCGCGGAGATGTTCGGGTTCTGGGGACTGTTCTCGAAGCTTGCGGCGATCTTCGGCCTGTTTGCGGTCGGCCTGCTGCAACTCGTGTTCGGCCTTCAAGGCGCAGTGCTGTTCTGTATCGTCCTGTTCGCGCTTGCACTCGTGCCGCTCGCAACGATCGACGAAGCACGCGGGATCGAGGCGGCTCGAAACGCGGCCGACCAAAGGAGCCTGCCCTGCCGCGAATCAGCGCAGGCGTGACAGCAGGGTATCGAGCTGATCGAGATCGCCGAAGCGGATGCTGAGCTGTCCCGCACCCCGACGGTTCGCGCGGATTTTCACCGTCGCGCCCAACGCGTCGGCAATCTCTTCTTCCAGACGCAGCAGGTCGCGATCGGGTTCGAGTCCGGGCTTGTGCTGGCGGGGATTGAGCATGCGGTGCACCAGACGCTCCGTCTCGCGTACGGAAAACCCCCGCGCGGCCACCTGGTTCGCGACCTGGATCTGGTTCGCCGGATCGAGGGCGAGTACCGCGCGCGCATGGCCCATGTCGATATCGCCCGCCATCAGAAGCTCCTGCACCGGCTGCGCGAGGTTGAGCAGGCGCAACAGATTCGTCGCCGCCGGGCGCGATCGCCCGACTGCATCGGCGGCCTGCTGGTGGGTCATGCCGAACTCGTCGATCAGACGCTGAATCCCTCCCGCCTCTTCAAGCGGATTGAGATTCTCGCGCTGGATGTTCTCGATCAGCGACATCGCCAGGGCGGCTTCGTCGGGGATCTCGCGGACGAGGCAGGGCACCACCGCCAGCTCCGCGAGCTGTGCCGCACGCCAGCGCCGCTCGCCGGCGATGATCTCGTAGCGGTCACGTCCAACGGGCCGCACCAGTACCGGCTGCATTACCCCCTGGGCCCTGATCGATGCCGCCAGTTCCTCGAGCGAACCCGGGTCCATGCGCGTGCGCGGTTGATACTTCCCCGGCTGCAGCCAGTCTACCGGGAGTGACTGGAGCGAACCCTTGTCCGCTTCGTCCTCGCGATTTCCGGCGAGCAACGCGTCCAGGCCGCGGCCGAGCCCTTTCAGTTTTGGTGGTGTCATGGCGTTATCGGATCAGTGGTCAGAGCGTCTTCACGCGCTCGATCATTTCTTCCGCGAAGGCCAGGTAGGCCTGCGCACCTTTCGCGTTGCGGTCGAACACGACGCCGGGCATGCCGTGGCTGGGGGCCTCGGCCAGCCGTACGTTGCGCGGCACGATGGCACGGAACACCTTGTCGCCGAAATGGCTCTCGAGCTGCGCCGACACCTGTTGTTGAAGCGTCATGCGTGCATCGTACATGACGCGCAACAGGCCGATGATCTTCAAGTCGCGATTCAGATTCGCATGGACCTTCTTGATCGTGTTGACCAGGTCGGAAAGTCCTTCCAGCGCGTAATATTCGCATTGCATCGGAATGATGACGCCGTCGGCGGCGCACAGGCCGTTAAGCGTCAACATCGAAAGCGAGGGCGGGCAATCGATGAGCACGAAGTCGTAGTCGGCCTCGTATGCCCTGAGCGCATCCCGCAGGCGATGCTCGCGCCGCTCCAGATCGACCAGTTCGACCTCGGCGCCGGCCAGGTCGCGGTTGGCAGGCAGCACGTCGAAACCGCCGCTGGGCGAGGTCACGCTGACCCGGTCGAGCGGCACCAGTCCGACGAGCACCTGATAGACCGAACTCTTCAGCTCGCGCTTGTCGATGCCGCTCCCCATCGTGGCATTGCCCTGGGGATCGAGATCGACAAGCAGGGTCCGCTGCCCGGCTCCGTGGAGCGCAGCAGCCAGGTTAACGCAGGTCGTGGTCTTTCCCACGCCGCCTTTCTGGTTGGCGACACAGAAGATACGGGCCATTCAGTTCGATTCCGCAGTGAGAATGATCAGATGCCTTTCGGCGTCGAGACCGGGCACCGACAGGCGATGTGCCCCGCGCAGCCGCACGGCGCCGCGCAGTCGGTCGATCTCGGCCTGAGGATACACGCCTTTCATGGCGAAGAAGCGTCCGGACGGCCCAAGAAGATGGCGGGTCAATTCGACGAACTCCGACAGCTCGGAGAACGCGCGCGAAATGACTGCGTCGTATGGGTCATCGACGCGCACATTCTCGACCCGCTCGTTCACGACCGTCACGTTGCTCAAGCCGAGTTCAATCCTCGCCTGCTGCTGAAAGCTTGCTTTCTTGCTCACCGCCTCGATAGAAGTCACCAAGAGGTCCGGTCGCGCAATGGCGAGCGCAATGCCAGGAAGCCCTCCGCCCGAGCCGACGTCGGCCAGCGTGCGCACATCGGCCAGATATGGAAGCACCGCCAGCGAATCGAGCAGATGGTGAGTAACCGCCTGCTCGGGCGCGCGAATCGCGGTCAGGTTATAGACGCGGTTCCACTTGAGCAGCAATGCGGAGTACGCAAGGAGGCGGTCGCATGCCTCGCCGGGCAGGTCGAGGCCGAGGGCGCTCAGACCCCGATCGAGAAGCGCCCTGCTCATGCGCTCTTCTGCTTCCCTTGGGACTGGGCGCCGTGCATCAGTTCGCGACGCTTGAGCCACACCAGCAGCAGCGACACGGCCGCGGGGGTCACCCCCTGTATGCGCCCCGCCTGACCGATGGTTTCGGGCCGGTACTGGTTGAGTTTCTGCTGCACCTCGCTGGACAGGCCACGCACCTCACCGTAGTCGAGTCCGGGCGGGAGGGGAGTTGATTCGGCCGACAACTGTCGTGCCACCTCGTCCTGCTGACGATCGATGTAGCCCTGGTATTTGGCGGCAATCTCGATCTGTTCGATCACCTGCGGATCCGTCTCGGCATCGCCGGGCGCGCCGGGCAGGGTCATCAAGCCGGCGTAGGTCGTGTCCGGACGACGCAGCAGATCGAAGAATCGATACTCGCGCTCGAGCGCCTTTCCCACCACCCGCTCGGCCTCGGCCGGGGAGATGCGCTCGGGATGAGCCCATGTCGCCCTGAGCCGCGCCGTCTCGCGCTCGATCGCCTCACGCTTGGCGCAGAACGCTGCCCAGCGCACATCATCCACGAGTCCCAATTCACGCCCTTTTGCCGTCAGGCGCAGATCTGCGTTGTCCTCGCGCAGCTGCAGTCGATACTCCGCGCGCGAGGTGAACATGCGGTACGGCTCGGAGACGCCGCGCGTAATCAAGTCATCCACGAGCACGCCGAGATAGGCTTCGTCGCGGCGCGGGCACCACGGTTCCCGACCCAGGACTTGCAACGCTGCATTCACGCCTGCGAGCAGGCCTTGGGCCGCCGCCTCCTCGTAGCCCGTCGTGCCGTTGATCTGCCCTGCGAAGAACAGGCCGCCGATCGACTTGGTCTCCAGGCTGCTTTTGAGATTGCGGGGATCGAAGTAGTCGTACTCGATCGCGTAGCCCGGACGCAGGATGTGCGCGTTCTCCAGCCCGCGTATGCTGCGCACGACAGCAAGCTGGACATCGAAGGGCAGGGAAGTCGAGATCCCGTTCGGATAGATCTCGTGTGTCTCGAGACCTTCGGGTTCGAGGAAAATATTGTGACTCGCCTTGTCCGCGAAACGGTGGATCTTGTCCTCGATCGAGGGGCAGTAACGCGGCCCGACGCCCTCGATCACGCCCGAGTACATCGGTGAGCGGTCGAGATTTGCGCGGATGATGTCGTGCGTGTGCTCGTTGGTGTGCGTGATCCAGCATGACATCTGCGCAGGGTGTTGCTCCGCGGATCCGAGGAAGCTGAACACGGGCACAGGATCGTCGCCCGGCTGCACCTGCATCACGGAAAAATCGATGCTGCGCGCGTCGAGCCGCGGCGGCGTACCCGTCTTGAGCCTGCCCTGCGGCAGCGCAAGTTCCTTGAGCCGCTGCGCCAGGGATATCGCCGGCGGATCGCCCGCTCGACCGGCCGAGTGGTTCTGCAGTCCGACGTGAATCAGCCCGTTGAGGAAGGTGCCCGCGGTCAACACCACCGCCGGCGCCTCGAAACGCAGGCCGATTTGCGTGACCACGCCACTCACCCGCTCACCGTCCAGGGTCAGGTCGTCAACGGCTTGCTGGAACAGCCACAGGTTCGGCTGATTCTCAAGGCGCTTGCGGATCGCCGCCTTGTAGAGGACGCGGTCGGCCTGCGCCCGTGTCGCCCGCACCGCCGGCCCCTTGGACGCGTTGAGGATGCGGAACTGGATGCCCCCCTCGTCGGTGGCCGCGGCCATCGCACCCCCGAGCGCATCGACCTCCTTGACCAGATGCCCCTTGCCGATTCCGCCGATGGACGGGTTGCAACTCATCTGCCCGAGGGTCTCGATGTTGTGCGTGAGCAGCAGCGTTCTGGCTCCCATTCGTGCAGCCGCGAGCGCCGCCTCGGTGCCGGCGTGACCGCCACCGACGACGATCACGTCGAAACGGGTTGGATAGTTCGTCAACTGCTGCATGGCGCCCCCGGCGCGAACAAGGCTGGAAGGGGCTGGATTTTACGCTCTCACACACCGGATGCCCAGTGTTTCGCGGCATTGTTTCACGGGATTTTCATTCCGGAACATGAGCTTGCAAGGTTTGCGAGGGCACTCCCGGGACGCACTGGAGGTCCGGACGAAAATCGTCACTCCCTCGCCGGGCTCACCCTTGCAGCAGAGGGATGAAAGTGGCAGGAGGCCGCTTGTATCCCTGACAGATGCCTGAAGCACGGCACAAGTCAGTAGAATCGGAACCTGTTTTCCTTCGTCGGGATGCCGTCACCGTGTCGCACCGAAACGAACCGACCTTCCGTCTTGCGATCAACGGCTATGGCCGGATCGGGCGCTGTTTCCTGCGTGCCCTGCACGAACAGGGCCTGACGGATGCGATCCGCGTCGTCGCCATCAACGAGCCGGCCGACCTGCAGAGCATCGCCTATCTGACCCGCTTCGATTCCACCCACGGGCGGTTTCCTGCCCGGATCAATACCGGGGAGCGGTCGCTGCTGATCGACGACACGACGATTGCCGTATCGCATGCGAGTACCCCTGAGGACGTCGACTGGGCCGCGCGGGAGCTTGATCTGCTGGTGGAATGCTCCGGTCGGTACGGGAGCCGCGGCGATCTCGATCGGTTCGTCGCTGCGGGCTGCCCACGAATACTCCTCTCGCATCCTGGGAACAGTGCCGAAGATGTCGACGCCACCATCGTCTTTGGCGCCAACCACGAAACCCTGCACGGCGGTGAGGTTCTCGTTTCGAATGCATCGTGTACGACCAATGCGGCCGTGCCGGTGCTCGACATCGTCAACCGCGAACTCGGACTGGAGCAGGTCCTGCTCACCACGCTGCATTCGGTGATGAACGATCAGCCCCTGATCGACGGATACCATCATGCGGATTTGCGTCGGACGCGCTCGGCGATGCAATCGATCATTCCAGTTGCGACCGGTCTCGCGCGCGGCGTCGAGCGTCTCCTGCCAGACCTGCACGGACGCGTGCAGGCGAAGGCGATTCGCGTACCGACGCATAACGTGTCGGCCATCGACATGGTGCTGAGCCTCCGCTCGGACGTCACGGCCGAACGGCTCAATGCCCTCTTCAAGGCCGCTGCGTCCGGACCGTACGCCGGACTCATCGCTTATTCGGAGGAAGCCCACGCATCGATCGACTTCAATCACGAAGCCCACTCTGGGATCGTCGACGGCGGTCAGACACGGGTGATCGGCACACGCCTGGTCAACCTGCTGGTCTGGTTCGACAACGAATGGGGCTTCGCCAACCGGATGGTCGACGTGGCACGCCACTGGCTCGCGACCTGCGATACGGCCACTTCCCGACAGGGATCAGAGTAGCAAGCGGCCCTGTGACAGTACGTGCGTGTTCAGCGACAAGAGATTGCCGGTTGACATATCTATATCTCTAGTTATTTAATGCGCACATGAAGTCGGGCGCAATGTCATCCGAGGATCACGCCGCACACGCGCTGGCAGCACTGGGCAACGTCACCCGATTGCGCCTGTTTCGCCTGCTCGTGCGGGCCGGACACGACGGGCTCAACGTGGGCGAGATACAGCGTCTGCTCGACCAGCCGGCTTCGACGCTGGCTCACCACCTGGCCAAACTGAGCGGCGCCGGCCTGATCGTGCAGGCACGCCACGGCCGGGAAGTCATCTGCACGGCTGACTACACGCGAATGGACGGGCTGCTGACCTACCTCACGGATCAGTGCTGCCACGGGGTGGGCCACAAGCAAGGCGGGCATAGCGGCTGATTTTTTTGCGCTCATATAACCATACTTCTAGAGGTATCGCATCATGACTGCCATACGCTTTGCCATTGACGCCTGGTCCCGTCGCTTCCCGCGCGTCGACCGTGTGGTGCTGGCCATCATCGCGCTACTACTGCTGCTTGCGGCCTTGGTGCCCGCGCAGGCAGCAGCCTCTCTGGTGTTCACACTGAACGCCCTCGCCAGCGTCGCACCGTTTCTCGTGCTGTCGGTTCTGATCGCGGCCTACGCGAAAGCGAGCGGCGCCGACAATCTGATCGCCCAGGCGTTTCGGGGCCACACCCTGAGCATGATCGGCCTGGCGGCGCTGATCGGCGCACTTTCACCATTCTGTTCCTGCGGCGTAATTCCCTTGATCGCCGCGCTTCTCGCAATGGGCGTCCCGCTGGCACCGGTGATGGCGTTCTGGTTATCGTCGCCGTTGATGGATCCATCCATGTTCGTACTCACCGTCGGCACGCTGGGCACCACGTTCGCACTGGGAAAGGCCGTCGCGGCGATAGCGATCGGACTGCTTGGGGGACTCGGCATCTGGATGATCCAGCACATGGGAGGACTCGGCACCCCCTTGCGTGACGACGTGGGCAACGGCGGTTGCGGCGGAGCCAGGGTTCGCAACCCCAAGCCCGTCGTATGGCGGTTCTGGGGTGAGGCGCAACGTCGGGATGCGTTCGCACGCGAAGGGGGCAGGAATCTGCTCTTTCTCGGCAAGTGGCTGGCGCTGGCATTCGTGCTCGAGAGCCTGATGGTGCGATACGTCCCGGCCGAGTGGGTGGCGCAGTGGGTCGGTGATGCAAGCTGGGTGTCGGTATTTGTCGCGGCGCTGGTCGGAATTCCGGCCTATCTGAATGGCTATGCCGCACTCCCGCTGGTGGGTGGGCTGATCGACCAGGGCATGTCTGCGGGAGCGGGGATGGCCTTCCTCCTTGCCGGCGGCGTATCCAGCATTCCCGCCGCGATTGCCGTTTTCGCACTCGCCCGGGTACCCGTGTTCCTTGCCTATCTCGGCTTCGCGCTGTTCGGCGCAATCGCTGCCGGCCTGGTGTATGGCATCGTGGCCTGACCCCCGGCTGGCCGGCACGAGACGCGTCATGGAGTACGCTCGCACCTAGCCCGGGACCAATACCGCCGCACCCTGGATCTGCCCGCATCGCAGCGCGGCCAACGCTTCGTTTGCCTGCTCCAGCGGGTAGGTCCGGACGCTGGTATGAATCGGCGCCTCGCCGACGATGCGAAGAAAGCGGGTGCCGTCTTCACGCGTCAGATTCGCCACCGAGCGCAGCACCCGCTCGCCCCACAGGATGTCGTAGGGGAATGCCGGAATCTCGCTCATGTGGATCCCGGCGCAGACTACGGTTCCACCCTTCCGCACCTGGCGCAACGCGGCGGGGACGAGTTCTCCGGCCGGAGCGAAGATGAGTGCCGCATCGAGCGCCTCGGGTGCCTCGTCTCCGCTGTTTCCCGCCCATGCAGCGCCGAGGCGACGCGCGAAGGCCTGGCCCTGCGTATCGCCCGTGCGCGTGAATGCATAGAAGGGGCGCCCCTGGTGTACCAGGACCTGTGCAAGGATGTGAGCGGCAGCACCGAATCCGTACAGCCCGATACGCTGTGCATCACCCGCCATGCTCAACGCCCGGTAGCCGATCAGCCCGGCACACAGTAACGGCGCAAGGTCGACGGCGGGCACGTGCTCGG
>DAOMNN010000022.1:0-11781 GCA_035443825.1 Rhodocyclaceae bacterium
CTTATTGCTGGTTCCACGGGCGCGGCACGGCTTTCTTCGATGCTTCGGGCAGGGCCACGCATTTTGCCGGGGTGATCAACGAAATCGGCGAACGCAAGCGTGCCGAAGAGCATCTGCGCCAGGCTGCAACGGTCTTCGAAAGCACCCGCGAAGGGGTCATGATCACTGATGAGGGATGCAACATCATCGCGGTCAATTCGGCCTTTTCCGAAGTGACCGGTTTCAGCAGGGCGGAGGTGCTGGGCAGGAATCCGAAATTACTGGCCTCGGGACGACACGATGCCGACTTCTACCGGCAGATGTGGCATGCGATCGAGGAACTCGGGTACTGGCGGGGCGAGATCTGGAACCGACGCAAGAATGGCGACTTCTTCCCGGGTTGGCAGGCAATCAACGCCGTGCGCGACGAGGCAGGCACAGTGACCAACTACGTGTCGGTGTTTTCGGACATCAGCAGCGTCAAGCAATCTGAAGAGAAGCTCGAATATCTGGCGCATCACGACCCGCTCACTGAATTGCCGAACCGTCTGTTGTTCACCGCTCGGGTGGAGCATGCGCTCGATCGGGCCCGGCGGGAGCGCACCAGTGTGGCGCTTCTGTTCATCGATCTCGATCGGTTCAAGAACATCAATGACAGTCTTGGCCATCCGGTGGGCGATGCGCTGCTGGAACAGGCGGCGATACGCCTGCGCGGCCAGGTGCGCGAGGACGACACGGTGGCACGGCTTGGTGGCGACGAGTTCACGGTGTTGCTGGAGCGCCTGCAGCATCCCGAGGCCGCCGGAACGATCGCGACCAAGCTCATTCGCGCTTTCGATGAGCCTTTCCTCGTCAGCGGCCACCAACTCCATGTCAGCATCAGTATCGGCATCAGCATCTCGCCCGACGATGGCGAGGATTTTTCCACCTTGCTGCGCAATGCCGATGCCGCCATGTACAAGGCCAAGGCGCGCGGACGCAACGGTTACCAGTTCTACACCGCGGAACTGACGGCGTCGGCCATCGAACGCGTACTGCTCGAAAACAACCTGCGCCAGGCGCTCAGGCTGGGTCAGTTCGAGGTCTACTATCAGCCGCAACTTGACCTGCACACTGGGTGCGTAATGTGCGCAGAGGCCCTGCTGCGCTGGAATCACCCCGAAATGGGTCTGGTCGGACCGGATCGATTCATTCCGCTGGCCGAAGAGACAGGGTTGATTCTCGGCATTGGAGAATGGGTGCTGCTGGCGGCGTGCCGGCAGCTTTGCGAATGGCAGGCGGCCGGTCTGCCGATCCGGCGAGTCGCAGTCAACCTTTCCGGCCAGCAACTGCGCCGCGGCGATCTGGTCGAGACAGTTCGGCGGACGCTCGCGCAGACTGGGTTGCCGGCACATTCACTCGAACTTGAGATCACCGAGGGTTTCATCATGCTGCAGGCGGAGAAGGCCATCGAGGTTCTGGATCAGTTGCGCGCCCTCGGGGTCACGCTTGCGATCGACGATTTCGGGACAGGCTATTCATCGCTTTCGTATCTCAAGCGCCTGCCCATCAATACGCTCAAGATCGACAAGTCCTTCGTCCGCGACATTCCGCAGGATGCGAATGACGAGGCCATTGCCCGCGCAATCATCGCGCTGGCCAACAGTCTGCAACTGCATGTGATCGCTGAGGGCGTTGAAACTGCGGCGCAGCGCAGCTTCCTGCTCGAACAGGGTTGTACCCAGGGGCAGGGCTTCCTCTTCAGTCCACCGCTTCCGGTTCGGGAATTCGTGCACTACCTGCGGCAGCAGTCGGTTGACGCGCCTTCGTGAGTCCGTCTCCCTGCGCCAGTTTCACTCGGGAGGGCATGATCCGGATCAGCTCGCCAGAGCTCGAGCGAGCTTGCCGCGCCAGTAGTGCCACGCTGGATAGGCGAGGGCCGCGGCGACGATCAGGAGGAAACCGATGCTTTGCCAGAAGGCGATGGGGTCGGTGGCGAGGAGGTATTCGCGCTGGGGGCGCGAGAAACTGATCGAGCCGACGAGGATCGCGCGCAGGGCGCTGGCAACGAGTGCGAGAGACGGCGAGAACCAGACCAGCAGGCCGCCGACTACGACCGTGCGATCGACGAGGGGTGTGGGGCGGGTGCGCACAAGATAGACACTTTCCACGCCGTACCACACCGTGAGCAGCAGGGCGACGAGAGTCGCCACGGGGGTGATCGCGAGAACGGCACCGAGAAGACTCGCGGCGAGCAGGAACAGCCCGCCTTCGAGCGGCATGATGGCAAACCATATGCGGTCGATTCGGGCGAACAGCCAGATCGAGATCGGCAAGAGCATTACGAACAGCTGCAGGGTGAATCGCGCACGGCGTCGGGCAAAATCACCGTCGGTCTCGGCGTGGCGGCGCTGGGGTAGCAAGGGCATCGGGTTCGGTCGCAGGCGAAAGGTTGCGGAGTCTATCCAAAGTAGCCGTGAACATACCAGCCTCCGGGCCGATCGAGACGGCGGAATATCCACCACAGGGCGGCGTTGCGGGTACGGGCGACGAAATAATCGCGTCGTACGTCCTCACCGTCCCACCAGCCGGACTCGATGCGTTCGGGGCCGGCAAGCATTACGAGACCGTCGATCGAGGGCAGGTGACGTGGTTCCGGGAGCAGCCAGGCAGGGCGTGGCAACCCTTTCCGGGATTGCACCAGGTTATGGGCTCCAGGCTCGGATTCGCGCCAGGCGTGTTCCGGACGGTGATCTGGCCAGGGTCGGAGACTGCGCACGGCAGCCTTGCCGAGGCGGGCCCGGAGGCGATCGAGCAGCAAGGTTGCAGCGTCCCGGGCCTGTCCGGGGTCGCCGAACAGGTCCGGGGTACAGGCGGAGCGGATGACCGGGGTGTCCGCGCTCAGGCGCAGCGCCTCGACAGGTGCGTCCAGTTGCAGCACGGCAAGATGTTCGCGCATCAGCATCAGGAAACGATCCTCGGCGCGACCGGGTTGCCCGGTGATGATATGCACGACCGTAGCGGGACGGTCTTCATGCTCGAGGCACAGGCAGCAACGGTCGACTGCCGCATGCAGACCGGTCAGCCACGCAACCAGGCTGGTGACGAGGCGGCGCGAGGCGAAGAGCAGGGGTTCGATCTTGTCGGCGGCGGCGGGCAATACCAGCCGGGCATCGAAGCGCTCCGGAGGATGGTGCCAGGGACGCGGGTCGGGTACTTCGCCGTGCGCCCGGGCCAACGCATGGGTCACGCTCGTGCCCTGGCGCCGGGCCAGCCCATCGCGCGGCAGACGGGCGACATCGCCGATGCTGCGGGCGCCGATGCCGTGCAGCAGGTCGATGGTGGCGCGGGAAACCGCGGGGTCGGCAGCGAGTACGTGCAGCGGCAGGCTATCGAGACAGCGATCCCAACCGGATGAGGGTCGAGTCAGCGTCCCAGGCTTCGCTTCAGCCAGCCAGCGTGCGCCCAGCGGGGTGGGGGCGGCGGCCAGACGGACATCGAATCCCAGGCTGGCGGCATCCTTCTCCAGTTTTGCAGCGAGCTTCGGCAGGCCGCCGAACAGTCGCAGACTGCGACTGACCTCGATCACGATGCCGTCGGGGGCATCGATACTGACCGCAGGGGTGAAGCACCCGGCCCAGGTGGCGAACTCCGCAAGCGTACGCTGCTCCAGAGCCGGGTCGCGTTCTTTCAATTCGAGGTCGGGGGCGATGGCCCGTGCCCCTGCGAGGCCGGTTCCGGGTTCGACACCGCGGGCACGTGCACCCGCCGAAACGGCCACCACCCGCTGGCGCGGGCGGTATTCGACGACGGCGAGCGATCCCGGATCAGCCACACTGCGTGTGAATACCTGCAGGGGCAAGGCGGGCAGGATCAGGGCTATCCAGAGCATGGGATGAGAGATCGTTGAGACGCCGGTTCACGGAAATCCGGATCGGGTGCGCCGCTGCAGGGCCACGACGCTTCAGGATCACGATGTCGAGACCATCGTGGGCAGCCACGAGTTGCAGGCGCAGTGTTGCGGGCGAAGGCTGGCGGGCGGCAGCCGGTGGGCGGAACAGGAACAGGGGGGTGTCGGACTCCTCTGCGGCAAGTTGCAGCCGTCGCAGGGCAGCGGCGTCGACATGCCGGTTCCAGGCGAGTACCGCGTGGCACGCGCCCGACGCGAGTGCCTGCCGGGTAGCCCATATGGTGCCGGCATGATCTGGGACGTCGATCAACAGCAGTTGCGACAAGGGCATGTCGAGTGACGCCAGTGCCGGAGCGTAGGGCAGGCAGGGAGGAGCCACCCATGCGATCCATTTGTCCGCAGGCGCACGCCGCAGCAGCGGCAGCAGCAGGTGGATCTCCCCGATGCCAGGATGCGCGCTGATCAGTTCGATGATCGCTCCGCGCGGCCAGCCGTCGCCAGGCAATGCCGCGTCGAGTGCCGGAAAACCGGTGGTCCAGCCCTTGCGTGTCGGCCGGGCGAGCCTGCCGGCTGTCCACACCAGGCCGGGCGGCAGCGATGTGAGTGTTGCAACGGAGGCTGCCGGAAGTGCACTCATTTCAGAAATCCGTTCAGGCCTTGATGCCGTTGCGTATCAGTCCGACGGCAATCCCTTCGATCACCAGCGGGTCGCGCCGGGTGTCGACCACGATGGGCTCGAAGTCGGAGTTGGCCGGCAACAGGCTGACGATCGGACCCTTGCGTGAAAAGGTCTTGACGGTCACTTCGTCGTGCACCCGGGCAACGACGATCTGGCCCGCCCTGGCCTCCGGGCTGCGATGCACCGCAAGAAGATCGCCGTCGAGAATACCGGCGTCGCGCATGCTCAGGCCGTGCACCCGCAACAGGTAATCGGCGCGAGGCGAGAACAGGGCCGGGTCGACCTGACGGCGGGATTCGATGTGTTCGATCGCGAGAATCGGGTTGCCCGCCGCGACACGGCCGACGAGGGGCAAACCGAGCCCCTCGGGCAGGCGGATCCCGCGTGCACGCCCTTCCTCGAGCTGGATTGCGCCTTTGGCGGCAAGCGCGCGTAAATGGCTCTCGGCGGCATTGGGCGAACGAAAGCCGAAGGCAGTGCACACCTCGGCTCGGGTCGGTGGACGTCCTTCGGATTCCAGGGTGTCGCGAATGAAATTGAGAATCTCGCGCTGGCGAAAGGTGAGATTCCGTTCCTGGGAAGCGGGTTCTTCCGGCATGAATGCCGGTACGTGCGCTCGACGGGTAGTCATGTCGGTTCCTTCGGGCTGGGTCGGCGATCCGGATGATACTGTATTTTTAGACAGCTTTGCGCTTGATGCAAGTCCGAACACCGACGTCCGGATGCGCGATGCGACTTGAGCCGGAAGGATTGCTGGTCTATTCCTTGAAATAGCGGGAACAGCCAAGCGACAACAACCGCCTTGCCCGACAGGAGACAGAACATGACGCTGCGCACAGGTACCGACGCCGGTAGTGTTGATCCCGGCACTCGGCTAGAATCGTCCCGACGCAAGGGAGGGTACATGATTCGAGTCGGTGACATCGCGCCGGATTTCGCATTGCCGGATGCTGACATGGAGCTGTTCGAGCTTGCTGCGGAAGCGCGCGGGCATCACGTCGTGCTGTACTTCTATCCGCGTGACAACACACCGGGGTGCACGATCCAGGCGGCCGAGTTCAGCGATCATGAGGACGAGTTTTCGCGGCTGGACTGCTTCGTCATCGGCATCAGCCCGGATGATTGCCTGACACATGCCGAGTTTCGCGATCTGCACGGACTGTCGGTGCGCCTGCTTTCGGATGAAGACACCGAAGTGTGCCGACTCTATGATGTCTGGCGCACCCGGACCGTCGATGGCGTTGCGAGAATGAGCGTGATGCGCACGACCTTCGTCATCGACAAGCACGGAGTGATTCGCCATATACTGCGCGATGTATCGCCCCGCGGCCATGCGGCCGAGGTTCTCAAACTCGTCAGGAATCTGGAAACGGAACATGCAAGTGGAAATCGTTAAGAACACCGTAGTCACACTCAATTACACAGTCCACGATCAGGATGGCAACATGATCGATGACGGCGAACATCCCCTGGTCTACCTGCACGGCGGCTACGACGGCATCTTCCCCGCGCTGGAAGAGGCGCTGCACGGCAAGAAGGTGGGCGATCAGTTCGTGGTCAAGCTTCAACCCGAGGACGCTTTCGGCGACTATGACGAGGAACTCGTCATGGTCGAGGAGTTGAGCCAGTTTCCGGAGAACGTCGAGGTCGGAATGTCGTTCGAGCGTGTCACCGATGACGGCGAGGAAGACATGGTCTACCGCATCACCGACATCGCAGACGGCAAGGTCGTCGTCGATGGCAATCATCCCCTGGCAGGCATCGCGCTGGTGTTCGACGGGAAGGTCGCCGAGGTGCGCATGGCCAGCGCCGAGGAGCTCTCGCACGGACACGTGCATGGCGCCGGCGGACATCACCACTGAGGCAGCGGGGAAAGGGGCGTTGCCTGATCAGCGAGGCAAAGCCCGGCGGGTCGTCGCAGCGGGAAGCCGGGTTTCGAGGGGTAGCGAACCGTCAGGGACCACGAGTGTGTCCCCGGCACGGATCTGGCTGCCTTGCGTCAGTCCGTTGGCCTGACGCAAGGCGCCGATTGGGATTCCGAATCTTCCTGCAATTCCGGACAGCGTGTCTCCACGCTGGATCTGGTAGGTTTTCCAGTCTCGTTCGCTGTGGTCGACCTGGCCGAGACGCTGGGTAAAAGACCCGATACGGTCGACCGGAATGGCAAAGGACAGGCCGGTGTATGCGACGATCGGGCGCTTGAAGCCCGGATTCAGTGCAACGAACTCGTCAAGCGGCATTTCGGCCATTTCTGCCGCGGTGGCGAGGTCCAGTCCCCGTGGCGCTTCGACCGACACGAAATGCCGATAATTCGATACGTGCGGAAGCTCGAAATCGAACAGCTCGGGACGTGCCACGATGTTCTTCAGCGCCTGCAGCTTGGGAATGTACTTGCGCGTCTCGGCGGGCATCTGCAGGTGCGAGTATTCGGCTGGCTGGCCTGCTTCCAGGTTGCGGCGGATCGCACGCCCCACCGCGCCTTCGCCCCAGTTGTAGGAGGCCAGGGCGAGATGCCAGTCGCCATGCATCTCGTAGATATACTCCAGGTAATCGAGTGCGGCCGAGGTCGAGGCGACCACATCGCGTCGTTCGTCCACCCACTTGTCCTGCGTCAAGTTGAAGTTGCGCCCCGTGGATGGGATGAATTGCCACAAGCCGGACGCATGCGCCCGGGAATAGGCCAGCGGATTGTAGTTGCTCTCCACCATCGGCAGCAGCGCGAGTTCGGTGGGCAGGCCGCGGCGTTCGAGTTCGTCGACGATGTGGTAGAGGTAGCGCGCCCCGCGCTCGAATACCTGTTTCAGGAAGTTCGGCCGCTGAAGGTAGAAAAGCTGCTGTTCGATCACCAGGTCGGAGTCGAGGTCAGGCATCGCGAAGCCGCGTCGGATACGATCCCAGATGTCGTTCGGATCACGGGTCAGATCGAGCTTGAGGATGCGTGGCTGGTGCAGGGGAAGTTCGAAAACGTCGGGCGAGGACACCTGCAGGCCTGGCCTGGGGTTGATTCTGCCTGTCTCCGTGCTGGGTGGATGAAGGCCTGCCCGGGCCAGGGCTTCCGATTGCCGATCCGCCCCCGATGCGCTACCGGCCGCAAGGCAGAAAAGCAACGCAACGATACGTGTGGGCATGTCCGCCATGGGAACGGCGTCGGATGGAAGAGGGGATTGCAGTCTATGGCAGGGCGGGGACTGCGTCAAACCGCCTTCGGGAATCGGCGTGTGCGGCTTGTAGACGTGTTTTTCGCCGCTTTGCGGCAGAAATTGATACGATTGAACGAAATTCGACAACACGAAGAGAACAGGATCGCATGAAGGCTCTGGTCATCGAGGACACCGTAACGAGCGCGACCCTGATCTGCCATCTGCTGGACAAGATGGGCTTGGAGCCGATTCATGCGCGGGACGGTCAATCCGGGATCGAGGTATTCAAGCGTGAGCGCCCGGACCTGATCCTGCTCGACATCGTCATGCCCGGACTGGACGGTTTCGAGGTTGCGCGGCGGATTCGCCAGTTGGAGAGGGACGGCGAATGGACCCCGATCATCTTTCTCTCGGCACGTGCGAGTGACGACGATCTCGCGCGCGGGATCAGCGTGGGTGGCGATGACTATCTTGCCAAGCCGGTTTCCGAGATCGTCCTCAAGGCCAAGGTCCGGGCGATGCAGCGGATCGCGCAGATGCGTTATTCGCTGCTCGTACTGACACGCAAGCTCGATGAGGCCAATCGTGAATTGACGCGTCTGTCGGCGGTGGACGGGCTGACCGGGATCGCCAACCGACGCAGCTTTGACGAAGCGTTGCAGCGCGAATGGCGACGGGCGGCACGCAAGAGTTCGCCCGTGTCGCTGCTGATCGCGGACGTGGACTATTTCAAGGACTTCAACGATGGCTATGGACACCAGTTCGGTGACGAATGCCTGAAGAAGGTCGCGCACGTCATTGCGGGTCGCTTGCGCCGCCCGACCGACCTCGCGGCCCGATATGGCGGTGAAGAGTTCGTGGTGGTGCTGCCGGAGACCGACCCATCGGGGGCAGTCGAGGTGGCCGAAGGCATGCGGCGCGCAGTGGAGGCCGAGTCGATCAAGCACGATTTCTCGGCAGTCGCACCTTTCCTGAC
This sequence comes from Rhodocyclaceae bacterium, assembly GCA_035443825.1. Classification (GTDB taxonomy): domain Bacteria; phylum Pseudomonadota; class Gammaproteobacteria; order Burkholderiales; family Rhodocyclaceae; genus DAOMNN01. The sequence goes on from DAOMNN010000022.1 coordinate 8,664, forward strand.
GATCAGCATCGGCGTCGCATCGATGATTCCCGCGCGCAATGACGAGGACGGTTTCCGCGACCTGCTTACGCAGGCCGATGCCGCGCTCTACCGGGCCAAGCGGTCTGGCCGTAACCGCTGCTTCAGTGCTGCGACCGTCGAGGCCGAGGTCGCGGATTCATGAGACAGGCGTCAGAATGCGTCCTTCCACGCCCTTAGCGCGGTGAAGCATTCCAGCGAGTCTGACGGTTTCGCACCGTTTCGAGCCGTGACGGCGCGGATCACCCCGGGTGCGCTCGTTCTTAGGAAAGGGTTGATCCGCTTTTCGCGGTCGATCGTACTCGGCAGGGTCGGTTTGCCGCTGGCGCGAAGTGCGCGACACGTTTCATTCCATCGGTCACGTTCGCTGTTGTCAGGATCGGCTTCGGACGAGAATGCCAGGTTCGCGAGCGTGTATTCATGAGTGCAATAGACTGCGGTCTCGTCGGGCAGTGCGGCGAGTCGCTGCAGGGATGCATGCAGTTGTGCGGCAGTGCCGCCGAGAAGGCGGCCGCAACCGGCACTGAAGAGGGTGTCTCCCGGAAAGAGAACGCCGGGAGAATGGAAGGCGATATGTGTACTGGTGTGCCCAGGCACTTCCAGCACTTCGAAGCGCAGGTCAAGGTCGGGAAGTACGACCATGTCGCCTTCGCTCACGGCCTCGGATACGTGGTCGATGCTCTGGCCGGCGGGCCCGTACACGGGAATGCTTCGTGCCGCGGTCAGCGCGCGGAGTCCGCCGGTGTGGTCGGGGTGGTGATGGGTAACGAGGATTGCCACGAGATCGAGTCCATGCTTGTGCAAGTAGGCTTCGACCACGGCTGCGTCGCCCGGATCGACGACCGCCGCGGTGTTTCTCTTGCGCAGCAACCAGATATAGTTGTCCTGAAATGTGGGCAGGGGAACGATCTGCAGTCCGTCAATCTCCGAATGTTGAGTGTTCATGTCCATCTCTAGCCTGTCGGATTGGTTTGAAACATCGTCGGGACGATACCTGCTTGCGTGGGAGCAGGCAAAGTTCGACGCCCAGGTCGCCGATATATTCGGTTATAACGCACTCCAGATCGGGCTCCCGGAGCAGGCGTTTCTGCGCAGCAGTCGCATGTCGCACCGGTTTGCGAGCGCGGTCGAGGGCGATGCACAGATTCTGACCCAGCCCTATGCGTTGCCGTTCGCGAGCTCGAGCATAGATCTCGTGCTCTTGCCCCATGTTCTGGAGTTTTCGCGCCATCCGCACCAAGTGCTGCGTGAGGTCGAGCGTGTGCTCGTGCCCGAAGGCAGTGTGATCATTGCGGGGTTCAATCCCTTCAGTCTCTTCGGTCTGCGTCGGGCGCTCGTGCGCAGTGCGGGCGAATGTCCGTGGCAAGGTCACTATTTTTCGGCGATGCGGATAAGGGACTGGCTGACCTTGCTCGGCTTCGAGACGCAATCGGGCGGTTTCGGCGTGTACGCCCCCCCGGTGCGCAGTGACAGATGGCTGGAGCGCTGGCGTTTTCTGGACCGGGCCGGTCAGCGATGGTGGCCGATTTGTGGTGGTGTGTATATCCTTCACGGGATCAAGCGGGTGCAGGGGATGCGCCTGATCACTCCCAAGTGGCGTGACAATGCCGCAGACAAGAAGGGGCTGTCGCCGGTCACGCGGCGCGGACGCGGGGTCGCCGGAAGTACGCACAAGGCCGAATGATGGAAGAGATCGAGATATTCACCGACGGGGCCTGCAGCGGCAACCCCGGGCCGGGTGGTTGGGGTGCGATTCTGCGCATGGGCGGGCACGAGAAGGAGATCTGGGGCGGCGAACCGCACACGACCAACAACCGCATGGAACTGATGGCCGTGATTCGGGCTCTGGAATTGCTCAAGCGCCCCGTGGCGGCGCGTGTCCACACCGACAGCCAGTATGTGCAGAAGGGCATCTCGGAATGGATTCACGGCTGGAAGGCGCGCGGCTGGAAGACCGCAGCCAAGGCGCCGGTCAAGAATGTGGATCTGTGGCAGGCACTGGACAAGGCCGCCGGACCGCATGCCCTGGACTGGATCTGGGTCAGGGGGCACGCGGGGCATCCGGAGAATGAACGGGCCGATGAACTCGCCCGGCGCGGCGTCGACGCCGTTCGAAAGTCCGGTGAGCCGGTTGTGAATCGATGAAGGGGGTTTAGGGTCTTGCGACAGATTGTTCTGGATACGGAAACCACCGGCCTGGATTGGCGCAGCGGCGACCGCGTGATCGAAATCGGGTGCGTCGAGATGGTGAACCGCAGTCTCACCGGCAGGCATTTCCATGCCTACCTGAATCCGGAGCGCGGCATCGATGCGGAGGCGGTCGCCATCCACGGGATCACCGAGGAGTTCCTCGCGGACAAGCCGCGTTTCCGTGATATCGCGGCCGATTTCGAGGATTTCGTGCGCGATGCGGAACTCGTGATTCACAACGCGAGTTTCGATGTCGGCTTCCTCAATCACGAATTATCCCTGATCGGAAGGGAGCCGCTGGACCGGTTCTGCGCCGGCGTGACCGATACGTTGCGGATGGCCAAGGAACAGAATCCGGGCAAGAAGGCTTCGCTCGACGCGCTGTGCGAGCGGCACCAGATCGAGAATGCCCACCGCACGCTTCACGGTGCGCTGCTCGATGCGGAGATCCTGGCAGAGGTCTATCTTGCGATGACGCGAGGTCAGGAGAGCCTGATCATTGCGCTCGAGGAACCGGCCCCGGGCGCGGACGAGATTGCCGAGGGCATGGTGGACCGGGTTCCGCTGAAGGTCGTGCGTGCGTCGGACGAGGAACTCGCCGAGCACCGGAAGGTGCTTGCCGACATCGCTGCGGCGAGTGGCAAAGGGTGCCTTTGGTTGCCGTCAGGCAGTGAGGCGGAAAGCATCTGAGCAGGATTGCTTCAGTCGCGCCTGAGCGTATCGACGACGCGTTCTGCGATCGCAAGGCAGGAGGTCAGTCCGGGTGATTCGATGCCGAAGAGGTTGACCAGGCGCGGGATGCCATGCCTTTCGGTGCCGTCGATGCGAAAGTCGGCCGCGGCTTCAGTCGGGGCACTGATCTTGGCGCGGATGCCGGCGTAGTCAGGGTCGAGCGCGTCGGGCGGAATTT
>DAOMNN010000022.1:11881-45077 GCA_035443825.1 Rhodocyclaceae bacterium
TTCCGGTACGGGATAGATCAGATGCGTAAATGGCGCCTTGCCACGCAAGGAGAAATAGCTTCCCTTCGCATAGTAGGCTTCCGGCACGTGCGCCCGGTCCAGTCCGTGCAGTCTTGCCGCGATGGCAGGGGCAGCGAGACCGGCGGCATTGACGACGGTTCGGGCGCTGATTCGCATCGGTTCCGCTCCGCCGGTCTCCAGCATGATGCTGCCGGCTTCTGCAGCGCCGGCGATGACGGGTGTGCTCAGTACCAGCACGGCGCCATCGGCTTCGGCGTCAGCGAGCAGCGACAGCATCAAGGCGTGGCTGTCGACGATGCCGGTGGACGGGGAATGCAGCGCTGCGACACAGTTCAGTGCCGGCTCGAGCGCGATTGCCTCGGCGGCGTCGATCAGGCGCAGATCATCGACCCCGTTGGCACGTGCCGTGGTCCCGAGGTCGTCCAGTGCGTCAAGCTGGGCGGTCTTGGTGGCTACGAGAAGTTTCCCGCAGCGTCGGTAAGGGATGTGGCGCTCTTGGCAGTATTCATAGAGCAGGGTGCGTCCGCGCACGCACAGGCTTGCCTTCAGCGACCCCGGTCGATAGTAGAGTCCGGCGTGAATGACTTCGCTGTTGCGACTCGACGCACCGCTGCCGAATCGATTCTCTGCTTCGAGGATCAGCACGGCGCGGCCGGTCGCGGCAAGTGCGCGCGCGCAGGCGAGTCCCACTACACCGGCGCCGATCACGACGCAATCGAGATGGTCAGTAGCGCTCACAGTATCAGTCTGCCGCCGGGAAGGCTGCCGGCCTGCTCGAGGCGCGCCACCGTGGGCAGCAGGTCCAGACCCGTGCGCGCCTTGAGCACCCGTGCATTCTGGCGTATTTCGGATAGCGGCATCGAGACCGCCTCACCTTCGGCCGCGAATGCGATAACGTTGCCGCTGTCGCAGGACGGGAAGGCGAGCGCGCGGTCCTCGAATGCGGTGATGATGCGTTCGACACTGGACTTGAAGCCGCGCGAGCGACCGAACAGGTTCACCGCCATCAGGCCTCGCTCCGAGAGACGCGCCCGTGCAGCCTGATAGAAGGGCAGGGTGTCGAGCGCACCGGCGCGCGCATTGCGGTCGAAACCGTCGACCAGGATGTAGTCGAAGCGGCGATCGGATTCCAGCGCAAACCGGACGCCGTCGCCGATCTGAATCGTGAGTCGGCGGTCTTCTTCCGGAAGCTTGAAGAAGTGCCTGGCTGCGGCCACGACGCGGGGGTCGATCTCCACTACATGAAGGCGAGTGTGCGGGCAGTGATGATAAAGAAAGCGGGTAAGCGATGCGGCCCCCAGGCCGATCAGCAAGGCGTTGCGCGGCCAGTCGTCGGGCTTGAGAAGCAGCCCCGCCATCATCTCGCGCGTATAGGTCAGCTCGAGGGCGTTGGGATTGCGCAGGCGCATCGCGCCCTGTATCCACTCTGAGCCGAAGTGCAGGAAGCGCACGCCTTGTTCTTCGCTGATCTCGATCGGCGGCATGGGTCAGTGTGCGAGGCGTTTTAGCGCGTAGAGGCGTTCGAGAGCCTCGCGGGGTGAGAGACTGTCGGGGTCGAGTTCGGCCAGCGCGGTCAGGGCCGGGTGCGACGTTGGTTCCGGATCGTTGTCCGGGAGGGCTGCGAACAGGTCCGGCTGCGCACCGCCAGCGATCTCGCGATTCTCGAGTGCGCGCAGGCGGCGACGGGCATCGCGGATGACCGAGCCGGGCACACCTGCGAGTGCGGCGACTTCGATCCCGTAGCTCTGGCTCGCCGGACCTTCCTCGAGGGCATGAAGAAACACGATGCGATGGGCATGCTCGATCGCGTCGAGATGCACATTGGCGCATTCCGGGTAATCGGCGTTGAGGCGGGTGAGTTCGAAGTAGTGTGTTGCGAAGAGCGTCAGGCAGCGGTTTCGCTGCAGCAGATGGCGCGCGATCGCGAATGCGAGCGCCAGTCCGTCGAAGGTCGAGGTGCCGCGCCCGATCTCGTCCATCAATACCAGGCTGTTCTCGCTCGCTCGGTGAAGTATCGCCGATGCTTCAGTCATTTCGACCATGAAGGTCGAGCGGCCCGAGGCCAGGTCGTCGGACGCGCCGATACGCGTGAAGATCGCATCGAGGGGGCCGATGCGTGCCGAGCTGGCCGGGACGAAACTGCCGATATGCGCCAGCAGTGCGATCAGTGCGACCTGACGCATGAAGGTCGACTTGCCCCCCATGTTCGGTCCGGTAATAAGCAGCATGCGGCGCGTGGGAGCCAGGGTGCAGTCGTTCGAGATGAAGTTCTCGACCTGCCGCTCCACCACCGGGTGGCGTCCGGCGACGATCTCGAGGCCGGGCTGGTCGACGAACTGCGGGCGGGAATAGCCATGGCACTGCGCCGCTTCGGCCAATGCGGCGATGCCATCGAGGGCGGCCAGTGCCCTTGCAATGCGCTGCAGCGCCGGTATGTGGGGTGCAAGCGACTCGAGGAGGGACTCGTACAGCAGCTTTTCGCGTGCCAGGGCGCGTTCCTGGGCCGACAGGGCCTTGTCCTCGAAGGCCTTGAGTTCGGGGGTGATGTAGCGCTCGGCGTTCTTCAGCGTCTGGCGACGACGATAGTCGTCGGGAACCTTGTCTGCGCTGGCGCGCCCAACTTCGATGTAGAAACCGTGCACGCGATTGAACTCGACTTTCAGGTTCGCGATCCCGCTGCGTGCCCGCTCGCGCATTTCCAGTGCCAACAGGAATTCGCCGCAGTTCGTCTGGATGCTACGCAGTTCGTCGAGTTCCTGATCGAAGCCGCTGGCGATTACGCCGCCGTCACGTACCACCGCGGCGGGTTCGGGTGCGACCGCGCGCATGAGCAGATCGAGCGCCGGTTGCGGGACTTGCAGCGCCGACAGCAACTGCGCAAGCAAGGTGCTCAAGGGTCGCTCGATGAGCGCATGCACGGCCGGCAGCCGCGCAAGGCTGTCGCGCAGGGCTGCCAGGTCACGGGGTCGGGCACTGCGCAGGGCGATTCTTGCGGTGATCCGGTCCACGTCGGCCACACCCCGCAGCGCACTGCGGAGTCCTTCGAGCTGGCGCGTGTCTGCGTCGGTGGTCAGTTCAGCGATCACTTCGTGGCGCTGCGCTGCTTCACCGCGAATGCGCAACGGATGATGCAATGCGTGCCGCAACCAGCGCGAACCCATGCTCGTCACGCTGTAGTCGAGCAGCGAGAAAAGGGTGGGGGAGGATTCGCCTCGCAGCGTTTCCGTAAGTTCGAGATTGCGTCGCGTCGCGGCGTCGAGGCGCAGGAACTCGGACTCGCTCTCGACCACGAGGCCGGTGATGTGTTCGAGGCTCTGCCGCTGCGTGCTGCGCGCGTACTCGATCAGCGCGCCGGCAGCGGCAATCGCGACCCCAAGCTTGTCGGCGCCGAAACCCGCAAGATCGCGCGTGCCGAAGTGTCCGCTGAGAAGCCGAAGGCCGGATTCCGGGTCGAAGTTCCAGTCGGCCAGTCGACGCAGTACCGGCGAGAGGGATTCGACCAACGGCAGTGAAAGAGCGTCCGGGATCAGCACTTCGGCCGGACGCAGGCGTTCGAACTGGCTCTGGAGCTGATCAGACGGGCATTCCAGGACGCGCAGGTCGCCATTTGCGAGGTTTAGCCATGCGAGGCCGAGCATCCCCCGATGGACGGTTGCGGCGAGCAGCAGGGAATCCCTGCGGTCTTCAAGCAATGCGGCATCGGTAAGGGTGCCCGGCGTGACGATGCGGCTGACGGCGCGTTCCATCGGCCCTTTGGCGGCGGCGCCAGGCTCGCCGACTTGCTCGGCGATCACTACCGACTCGCCCAGCCTCACCAGGCGGGCGAGGTACTGTTCCACCGCGTGAAACGGCACCCCCGCCATCTTGATCGGCTGTCCGGCCGACTGGCCGCGGGTGGTCAGAGTGATGTCGAGCAGGCGTGCGGCCTTCTCGGCGTCCTCGAAGAACAGCTCGTAGAAGTCGCCCATTCGATAAAACAGCATCGTGTCCGGGTACTGTGCCTTCAGCCCCAGGTACTGCTGCATCATCGGGGTGTGGTTGGCGGCCGCAGGATGCTCCATCGTCATGGGGCGCTCGTTTCCGGCGTGGGGTCAGGCAGGCATGTCGGCCGGGCGGTGGGCCTGGATCACCGGCAACAGCTGGGCGAAGACTTTGGGTGTGCCGGCGACCACGTTACCTGAAGCCAGGAAGCCGGATTCGCCAGCCAGATCGGACACCAGGCCACCCGCCTCCTGGATGAGCAGGGTTCCGGCGGCCATGTCCCACGGCTTCAGGCCGAACTCCCAGAATCCGTCAAGACGGCCACAAGCGACATAGGCGAGGTCCAGCGCGGCCGCTCCGGGGCGACGGATGCCCGCGGTTTTCTGCGCCAGTTCGCGGAAGATCGCCAGGTAGGGGTCGATGTGATCGAAGGCGCGAAATGGAAAACCGGTGCCGATGAGCGACTCGCTGAGCCGCGTGCGCTTGCTGACGCGGATGCGCCGATCGTTAAGAAAGGCGCCGCTGCCCTTGGTCGCGGTGAACAACTCGTTGCGTGTCGGATCGAAGACCACGGCCTGCTCGAGAACCCCTTTTCTGGCGAGCGCGATGGAGATCGCATATTGCGGAAAGCCATGGATGAAGTTGGTCGTGCCGTCGAGCGGATCGATGATCCACTGGTACTCGCTCTGACCGGACTCGCCCGACTCCTCTGCTAGAATGCCGTGCTGCGGATAGGTCTCGCGCAGCACCTCGATGATCGCAGCTTCGGCTGCGCGATCGATTTCGGTCACGAAGTCATTCGGCGACTTGGATTGAACGGTGACGAGATCGAGTTGCAGCGAGGCCCGATTGATGATGCTGGCGGCACGGCGAGCGGCCTTGACTGCGATGTTCATTGTGGGGTGCATGGATCTTGTCTCGATGACGGAAGGCCGTCTGGCCGTGATTGCGCTGAAGTGAAGTCGAAAAACACATGATTTTAACCCAGATCCTCAAGTTGAACGGGCGCGGTGACGCAATCCCTGCGTCGGCTTCCCTTCGTGCCGACGCCACGCAGGCCCGGCACATCGAGGTGTTCGGGGACATGATCTCGATGCGCATCCCTGGCGGTCGTGGGCCGGACCTGGGTCGATCATGAGCGGGGGTGTTGCACTCGAGCGAGTGAGAATCGTGCTGAGTCGGACTTCTCATCCGGGAAACATCGGCGCAGCCGCACGCGCAATGAAGACGATGGGCTTCACCGCGCTGTACCTGGTGGAGCCGGGGTCTTTTCCGGATCCCGTTGCCGACGCGCGGGCGTCGGGCGCGGACGATATTCTGCGGCGTGCCCGTGTGGTCGGTTCGCTCGAGGAGGCGCTGCATGGGACGGTATTCTCGGCTGCGGTGACCGGGCGGCGCCGTGAATGGTCGGTGCCCGCGCGCCTCGTGCGTGAGGCCGCGCCCGACATGCTCTCCTGTACCGCACAGGGCGATGTGGCCCTGGTGTTCGGCACTGAGACGAGCGGCCTGACGAACGACGAAGTCGCACTGTGCTCGGTGCCGGTCACGATTCCCGCAAACCCGGATTTTCCGTCGCTGAATCTCGGTGCGGCAGTTCAGTTGCTGTGTTATGAACTCAGAATGGCTGCGCTCGACCCGGTTGCCTTGGTCGAACCGGCAGGAGTCCTGGCTACGTTCGAAGAGATCGAGGGTTTTCACTGGCACTTGCTGCAGGCGATGATCGCAAGCGGTTTCCATAACCCGGACAACCCCAAGCGACTGGTGCCGAGAGTACGGCGCCTGTTCGGCCGCATCCGTCTCGAGCGCGAGGAGATCAACATTCTTCGCGGCATTCTCGGTGCACTCGAACGCAAACCTGATTAAAATAGTCAACTATAGTGTGCAATAACACCTGACCGGGGAGACTCCTGCGATGTTCAGCCGTCTGCGTGAAGACCTTTCCAGTGTGCGGGAGCGCGATCCCGCCGCGCGCTCGACATGGGAAGTGCTGACCTGTTATCCGGGTGTGCATGCGCTGCTCTTTCACCGCCTGGCCCATTGCGCATGGAGGCATGGTTTCGTGTGGCTGGGACGCTTCGTCAGCCACCTGAGCCGCTTCGTGACGGGTATCGAGATCCATCCGGGAGCGACCATCGGGCGGAGGGTATTCATCGATCACGGCATGGGCGTGGTGATCGGGGAGACCGCTGAAGTCGGGGACGATTGCACCATCTATCAGGGCGTGACCCTCGGCGGGACTTCCCTGTACCGTGGCGAGAAGCGTCATCCGACGCTGGGTGCCGGCGTTGTCGTGGGGGCCGGTGCCAAAGTGCTTGGTGGCTTCAGCATTGGCGAGGGGGCGCGGATCGGCTCCAACGCAGTCGTGGTCAAACCGGTGCCGGCAGGCGCGACTGCGGTGGGCAACCCGGCGCGGATTCTGGAACCCGAACGCGCCGGCGAACAAGACCGGGCGCGGGAGAAAAAGGCCGAGGAAATGGGTTTCTCCGCTTACGGAATCACGCGACAGATGGACGATCCGCTTGCGAAGGCCCTGCATGGCCTGCTTGATCATGCGGTGGAGACTGACCGAAGGATCCAGGTACTGGTCGAGAGACTGGAAAAGGCGGGCGTACACCTTGACGAGACGATCGAGAAAAGCGATGAGTTCGATGCGCAGCGCCTATCGAAAATGGTCGATTGAGTCACGATAGAGAGTGTTCTGGTGGGCATCGTGGCAGGCAGGGGAGTGAGAGGCAGAAGTCCCGCCGTCCTTGCGACCCAGCCGACCGGAGTAGTGTCGCTACGCACCCTTTGGAGTAGTTGACCGTAATTGTCGGGAACCGTATAGTTGAGTGAATCGTTCGGGTATTCGCTCGGACGAACTTTTCCGCAGCGTGAGGAAAACACGATGAGACTGACCACCAAGGGGCGATTCGCGGTTACGGCAATGATCGATCTGGCGGCGCGAGACGCCGAGGGGCCGGTGACGCTTGCAGGTATTGCAGATCGCCAGAGAATTTCGTTGTCGTATCTCGAACAGCTTTTCGGGAAGCTGAGAAGGTACAAACTGGTGAGCAGTGTCCGCGGACCGGGTGGTGGTTACCGCCTGGCGCGGGACATGAACCGTATCACCGTTGCCGACATCATCATTGCGGTGGATGAACCGCTCGACGCCACGCAATGCGGTGGCAAGCAGAATTGTCATGACGAACACCGCTGCATGACGCATGATCTGTGGGCCAATCTGAACAAACGCATGTACGAGTATCTCGACTCGGTGACGCTGGGCGCACTTGTTGATCAGCGAGTGAAACCCGAGGCGGATACGGCCGTGATCAAGGATGTACGGCGTCGCGCAACCATTTCGCTGCGCGAAGCGGCTGTGGCTTGAACTTCGAGGCTTGTTCGATGTTTGCCCCCGTGTATCTCGACTGGAATGCGACCACGCCGCTCGATCCGGCGGTGCGCGATGCCATGTTGCCATGGATCGAGCAGCGATTCGGCAATGCGTCGAGTCGCCACGAGTACGGGCGGCAGGCACGTGCCGCGATCGACGAAGCACGTGCCAGAGTGGCAGCAGCGGTGGGTGCGCATCCCACCGAGGTGGTATTTACGAGCGGTGGATCCGAGGCGAACAATCTCTTCGTCAAGGGCGCTGCGGCGTGCATGAAGCCGGGGCTGGTTGCCGTGAGTGCGATTGAGCACCCCTGTGTGCGCGAACCGGCCAGGCAGCTTGCACGCAATGGTTGGACCATGCACGAGATCGCTGTCGATACGGCAGGCCGGATCGATGAACTCGACTGGTGCGCGACGATCGAACGCCGACCCGGGCTCGTTTCGGTGATGCTCGCGAACAACGAAACCGGCGTGCTGCAGGATGTCGGCGCCATGGCCGCGGACGCCAGGGCGGCCGGGATATGGTTTCACAGCGACGCGGTGCAGGCGCTGGGCAAGACGCGTCTCGATTTTCGCGAGTTGGGCGTGCATGCGATGACGCTTTCAGCGCACAAGGTCGGAGGTCCCATCGGCGCCGGTGCGCTGGTGCTGGACAAGCGCGTCGAACTCGCGCCACTGATCGCGGGTGGTGGGCAGGAGCGGGGTTTGCGCTCCGGTACGGAGAACGTGGCAGCGATCGTCGGGTTCGGCGCCGCATGCGAACTGGCTGTGCACAGGCGTACCGACGAGGCGACGCGCCTGCTTGCCCTGCAGGCACAAGTCGAAGGGTTTCTTGCGGAGTGCGGTGCGCGGATATTCTCCGGCGAGGCACCGCGCCTGCCCAATACGGTGTTCTTCGCCGTCGAGGGTGTCGACGGCGAGACCCTGGTGGCGAAGCTCGACCGCGCGGGTTTTGCCTGCGCGAGCGGGTCGGCCTGCTCCAGCGCGAATCCCGAACCCTCGCACACGTTGCTGGCGATGGGGGTGGCCCCTGCGCTTGCGCGCAATGCGATTCGGGTCAGTTTCGGGCGGACCACCACGGCGCATGATGTTACCGCCTTCATCGCCGCCTTTGCGCGGGTGCTGAAGGAACTGAAAAATCTGACCGCGATGTCGGTCTGAGTGGAACGCAAGAAGGATAACGGAGAGATGCAATGCTGAAGTTCCCGATCTATCTCGACTATTCGGCCACCACGCCGGTGGATCCGCGCGTCGCGGAGAAGATGATTCCATGGCTGACCGAGCACTTCGGCAACCCTGCAAGCCGCTCCCACGCCTATGGCTGGGAGGCGGAGAAGGCGGTCGAGGATGCCCGCGAGGAGGTCGCATCCCTGGTCGGCGCCGATCCGAAGGAGATCATCTGGACGTCGGGCGCGACCGAATCGAACAATCTCGCGATCAAGGGTGCCGCCCAGTTCTACAAGGGCAAGGGCAAGCACCTGATCACGCTCAAGACCGAACACAAGGCCGTGCTCGATACGGTGCGCGAACTTGAACGCCAGGGTTTCGAGGCGACCTACCTGGATGTGAAGGAGGATGGCCTGATCGACCTCGAGGCCTTCAAGCAGGCGCTCAGACCGGACACGATCCTGGTATCGGCGATGCTGGTGAACAACGAGATCGGGGTGATCCAGCCGGTTGCGGAGATCGGCGAAATCTGTCGTGACAAGGGCATCGTGTTTCACGTCGACGCTGCGCAGGCAGCCGGCAAGGTGCCGATCGACATGCGTACGCTCAAGGTGGACCTGATGTCGTTTTCGGCCCACAAGGCTTACGGCCCGAAGGGTATCGGTGCGCTTTACGTCAGACGCAAGCCGCGTGTGCGGCTGGAGGCGCAGATGCACGGCGGCGGTCACGAGCGTGGTCTGCGCTCCGGAACGCTCCCGACCCATCAGATCGTCGGCATGGGCGAGGCTTTCAGGATCGCACGCGAGGAGATGGGTGCGGAGAACGAGCGCATCCGCATGTTGCGCGACAAGTTGCTCAACGGTTTCAAGGATATGGAAGCGGTGTACGTGAATGGCGATCTCGACAGCCGCGTGCCGCACAACCTGAATATCTCGTTCGCCTATGTCGAGGGCGAGTCTCTCATCATGGCGATCAAGGACGTCGCCGTATCGTCGGGCTCGGCCTGTACCTCGGCCAGCCTTGAACCCTCTTATGTGCTGCGCGCGTTGGGGCGAAACGACGAGCTGGCTCACAGTTCGATTCGTTTCACCATCGGTCGCTTCACCACGGAGGAGGAAATCGATTACACCATCGATCTGCTGCACCAGAAGATCGGCAAGCTGCGCGAGCTTTCGCCCTTGTGGGAGATGGTGCAGGAGGGGGTCGATCTCGACAGCGTGCAGTGGGCAGCCCACTGACCAGACATAGGGCATGAGTCCTGATCGTGGGATCAGGACGATTCACAGGATTTGGAAGGAGAAGCATCATGGCATACAGCGACAAGGTTCTTGATCACTACGAAAATCCGCGCAACGTCGGTTCATTCACCAAGGACGACGACGGGGTCGGAACCGGGATGGTCGGGGCACCCGCCTGTGGCGACGTAATGAAGCTGCAGATCAAGGTCGGTCAGGACGGCGTGATCGAGGATGCGAAATTCAAGACCTACGGCTGCGGCTCGGCGATCGCATCGAGCTCGCTCGTGACCGAGTGGGTCAAGGGCAAGACCGTCGATCAGGCGCTGGAGATCAAGAACACGCAAATCGCCGAGGAACTGGCACTGCCTCCAGTCAAGATCCACTGTTCGATTCTTGCCGAAGACGCGATCAAGGCGGCGGTGGCCGACTACAAGAAGAAGCATCAGATCTGAATGACGGAGGCACGAATCATGGGTGTGACACTGAGCGAGAGTGCTGCAAGGCATGTCGCAAACTTCCTCGAGAAGCGTGGAAAGGGCGTCGGAATTCGGCTCGGGGTGCGTACGAGCGGGTGTTCCGGAATGGCCTACAAGCTCGAGTATGTCGACGAGGCCCAGGAGGATGACTTGGTGTTTGAGAGCCACGGCTTGAAGGTGGTGATCGATCCCAAGAGTCTGCCCTACCTCGAAGGAACCGAACTCGATTTCATCCGTGAGGGCCTGAACGAAGGCTTCAGGTTCAATAACCCGAACGTCAAGGACCAGTGCGGCTGCGGCGAAAGCTTCAACGTCTGAACGCGATTATCGGGACACGATGAGTATCGATCTTCAGCAGGACTTCTTCGCCCTGTTCGGTTTGCCGCGTCGGTTCAGGCTCGACGAGCCTGCGCTGGAGGCCGCCTATCATGAACTGCACGGCAAGGTGCACCCCGACCGTCACGCTCACCTTCCGGATGCCGACAAGCGTCGCGTGATGCAGTGGGCGACGCGGGTCAATGAGGCTTTCACTACCTTGCGGAAGCCGCTCTCCAGGGCACACTATCTTCTCGAACTGGCGGGTGTCGACGCCGGTTTGCATACGAATACCTCGATGTCGCCCGAGTTCCTGATGGAGCAGATGGAGTGGCGCGAGGCCGTTGAGGAGGCTCGCGCCGGGGGCGACGTGGGTGAACTTGAGCAATTGCATCTGCGTCTTCGCCAGCACGCGCGCGAACTTTTTCTCGAGATGGAACGTGAATTCGACCAGGGCGATGACCTGACCGTCGCCGCGGAGACCGTGCGCAGACTCATGTTCATTGAAAAGCTGCAGCACGAAATTGATGACGCCCTCGAGGCGCTTGAGAGCTGATGGCCCTACTACAGATTTCCGAACCGGGAATGTCCGCCGAACCGCACAAGCAGCGGCTCGCCGCGGGTATCGATCTCGGTACCACCAACTCGCTCGTGGCGACCGTGCGCAATGGAATCGCCGTCTGTCTACCGGACGAAGGCGGCCGTACGATGCTGCCCTCCGTGGTGCACTACTGTGCGGATGGTCGGATCGAGATCGGTGCTGCCGCTGCACGGGCGCACGCGACCGACCCCAAGAACACGATCATGTCAGTCAAGCGTTTCATGGGGCGGGGACTGAAGGACGTGCTGCACGTCGAGTCCATGCCTTACGACTTTCTCGACACCGAGGGCATGGTGCGCTTGCGCACGGTGCAGGGGGTGAAGAGCCCGGTCGAGGTGTCGGCGGAGATTCTGAAGGCCTTGGGCGCACGTGCGAAGGCCAGCCTGGGCGGCGAACTCACCGGCGTGGTCATCACCGTTCCGGCATATTTCGACGATGCCCAGCGCCAGGCAACCAAGGATGCGGCCCAGCTTGCCGGACTCAACGTGCTGCGCCTGCTCAATGAACCCACCGCCGCGGCGGTGGCGTATGGTCTGGACAACGCGTCCGAGGGTGTCTACGCGGTGTATGACCTGGGAGGCGGCACATTCGATCTGTCGATCCTCAAGCTCTCGCGTGGCGTATTCGAAGTCCTCGCGACCAATGGTGACAGTGCCCTTGGCGGTGACGATTTCGACCATCGCCTGTTCTGCTGGATTCTCGACAGCGCGGCGATTGCGCCCCCATCCAGCCAGGATGCGCGTCGCCTCCTGATGAAAGCGCGCGAAGCCAAGGAGTTGCTCACCGTCTGCGAGGAAGCCCATATCGAGGCACAGCTTTCCTCCGGCGAGGAAATCGACGTCGTCGTAACGAGAGACGAATTTGCCCACATTACCGAACATCTGGTCAGAAAGACCATGGCGCCGATGCGCAAGGTCCTGCGGGATGCGGGTTTGTCTCCCGAACAGGTCAAGGGCGTGGTGATGGTCGGGGGTGCGACGCGAATGCTCCAGATTCAGCGCGCGGTTGCGGAGTTTTTCGGACAGGAACCCTTGACCAATCTCGATCCCGACAAGGTCGTTGCGCTCGGTGCGGCAATCCAGGCGAACATCCTTGCCGGCAATCGCAAGGACGAGGACGACTGGCTTTTGCTGGACGTGATTCCGCTTTCGCTGGGCCTCGAGACCATGGGCGGGCTGGTGGAGAAGGTCGTGCCGCGCAACGCGACGCTGCCGATTGCGAGAGCCCAGGAGTTCACCACGTTCAAGGACGGGCAGACCGCGATGGCGTTTCACGTGGTCCAGGGTGAGCGCGAACTGGTCTCGGACTGTCGCTCGCTGGCACGATTCGAACTGCGGGGAATTCCGCCCATGGTGGCCGGTGCCGCGCGGATCCGTGTCACGTTTCAGGTGGACGCCGATGGTCTGCTGTCGGTTTCCGCGCGTGAAATGTCGTCCGGAGTCGAGGCCAGCGTACTGGTCAAGCCGTCCTACGGACTGAGCGACGACGAGATCGCCGAAATGCTCAGGCAGGGCATTGACCATGCGGGCGACGACATGCATGCGCGTGCCCTGCAGGAACAACGGGTGGAGGCAGATCGTGTGATCGAGGCCACGGAACATGCTGTTGCGCGCGATCATGAACTTCTCGACGATAGCGAGCGAGTGCAGATCGAAGTGGCGATCGCCAGGCTGCGGGAACTGCGTCAGGGAACGGACCACCGTGCCATCAAGGCCGGCATCGACGCATTGTCGCGTGCGACCGACGAATTTGCGGCACGCCGCATGGACAAGAGTATCAGGACGGCACTGACCGGCCGCAAAGTGAACGAGCTTGAGACATGACCCAGATTATCGTCCTGCCCCACGTCGAACTGTGCCCTGACGGCGCCGTCATGGAGGCGAGCCCCGGTACGTCGATCTGCGAAAGCCTGCTGCATAACGGCATCGAGATCGAACATGCATGCGAGAAGTCCTGTGCGTGCACGACCTGCCACGTGATCGTGCGTGAGGGTTTCCAGTCTCTCGAGGAGGCCGGGGAGGAAGAAGAAGATCTTCTGGACAAGGCATGGGGCCTCGAGCCCCAGTCGCGCCTTTCCTGTCAGGCGACGGTCGGCGATACGCCACTCGTGATCGAGATTCCTCGCTATACCATCAACATGGCGCGGGAGGGGAAGCACTGATGAAATGGACGGAAGTCGAAGAAATCGCGATCCAGCTCGCGGATGCGCATCCCGATGCCGATCCGACGCGGATCAATTTTGTCGACCTGATGAACTGGGTGATGGCACTGCCCGAATTCGACGACGACCCGAAGCACTGTGGCGAACGCATCCTCGAAGCGATACAGCAGGCGTGGATAGACGAGATCGCGTGAGCGGGCAGGGACATCAGGGATGAGCGTGTCGGTCTACGATTTCGAGTTGCATGCCCTCGACGGCTCGCCGATGCCGATGGCGCAATTCGCCGGGAAAGTATTGCTCGTGGTCAACACCGCCAGTCGCTGCGGATTCACCCCTCAATACGCGGGCCTGCAGAAACTGCAGGATAGCTACGCGGCGCGTGGCTTCTCGGTGATCGCGTTCCCGTGCAACCAGTTCGGTGCCCAGGAGCCCGGTACCGTCGAGGAGATCGCGGCATTCTGCGAGCAGAACTACGGTGTCGGCTTTCCGGTTGCGGAAAAGGTGGACGTGAACGGCGAGCACGCACATCCGCTGTTTCGCCATCTCACCATTGCGGCGCCGGGCGTGCTCGGCACCGAGGCGATCAAATGGAACTTCACCAAGTTCCTGGTCAATCGCGACGGCGTGGTCGTGGAGCGCTTTGCGCCGATGACGCGCCCCGAGGACCTTGCGGCACCGATCGAGGCGCTTCTGGGGGCCTGAGGCTGCCGATCTGCCGGGATCCGAAGGGCCCCTCTGCCACACCGCTAACGTCCGTTGGCGGGCTCGTTCAGTGACAGCCAGTAGGTCACGATCGCATCGATCGCCGTAACGAACTCCTGATAGTCGACCGGCTTGCGGATATAGCTGTTGGCGCCGAGTTGATACGCCTGTTCGATGTCGCGCGGTTCGCTTGACGTGGTGAGCACCACGACCGGGCGAAGTGCCGTGCCTTCGGCCGCACGAATCCTCCGCAGAACCTCTAGACCGTCGATGCGCGGCAACTTCAGGTCGAGCAGGATCACCGCCGGCATCACCGACAGGTCCCGCCCCTCATATCTGCCGGTACCGAAAAGATAATCCAGTGCTTCGACACCGTCGCGTGCAACCACGACCGGGTTCTTGATCCCGCGTTTGCTGAATGCCCGCAAGGCCAGTGATTCATCGTCGGGATTGTCCTCGACGAGGAGAATGGGGGCTTCGCTGTTCATGGCGCTCACGTCCCGATGTCAACCGGCGGTGGCCGGCAGGTCTTCCGCATTGAGGAGAAAGACCTTGTCGTCCCCACCGGTCGCCGAGAGCCATATCAACGGCAAGTCCGGGAAGGCCTGTTCCATCATGTGCCGATTATGGCCCACTTCGACCGCGAGAACACCGCCCGGCGCGAGATGCCGTCCCGCTTCCGCAATCACGCGACGAACCACGTCCAGGCCGTCATCGCCTGCGGCTAGCGCCATGCGCGGCTCGTGGCGATACTCTTCCGGGAGATCGTGCATGGAAGCCGCGGTGACATACGGCGGATTGCACACGATGAGATCGAATCTGCGGCCCTGCAGTCCGCTGAAGACATCGCTTCTGACCGGTTCCACACGTTCTTCGAGATGATAGTCGGCGATGTTGCGCCGCGCGACGTCGAGTGCGTCCTCTGAAAGGTCGGCGGCGACCACGTGGGCGTTCGGGAATACGTGTGCCATCAGGATCGCCAGACAGCCCGAGCCGGTGCATAGATCCAGGACGTCGGAAATCGATCGTTCGTCCTCGATCCAGGGGGAAAAGCCTTCTCCCAGGAGTTCGGCGAAGTAGGAACGCGGGACGATGACACGAGGGTCGACGTAGAAGCGAAAATCTCCGAGCCAGGCTTCATTCGTGATGTAGGCGGCCGGTAGCCGTTCCGTGGTCCTGCGTTCGATTACCTGGAGCAGTGCTTCGCGCTCCTCCGACGTGATGCACGCATCGAGGAACGGCTCCAGTTTGTCCAGTGGCAGGGACAGGGTGTGCAACAGCA
Organism: Rhodocyclaceae bacterium; assembly: GCA_035443825.1. Classification (GTDB taxonomy): domain Bacteria; phylum Pseudomonadota; class Gammaproteobacteria; order Burkholderiales; family Rhodocyclaceae; genus DAOMNN01. Next base: position 27,201 of record DAOMNN010000022.1, read on the forward strand.
GCCATGCTGCCTCTTCGAAGGCGTCCGCACAGCCGTGACCGAAGAACAGGCCCTCGCGGTTGAACCGGCTTACCGCATAGCGCAACCAGTCGCGCAGCGTCACCAGTTCGGCCAGTGGTCCGCTCTCGTGCTCGTGGTCGTTGGCGTCATCCATTTCCGCCGGCGTGTCCTCCATCTCACTCTCTCCCGGGTGCGAGCAGGCGCTGCAATGTCTTCTCGTAGATTGCCGACAGCGGCTCGATGGCCGCGAGCTCGACGCATTCGTTGATCTGGTGAATGGTGGCATTGACCGGCCCGAACTCTACCACTTCATCACAGATGTCGGCGATGAAGCGACCGTCGGACGTGCCGCCGCTGGTCGACAGTTCGGTTTCGACGCCGACGGTGTCCCGGATCGCTCCCGAAATGGCTTCGACCAGTCGACCGCGACCGGTGAGGTAGGGCTTGCCCGAAAGGTGCCAGTCCAGCGTGTAGTCCAGTCCGTGTCGGTCGAGTACTTCGTGGGTGCGGCGCTGCAATGACGCCGCGTTGCTCACGGAGGCGAAGCGGAAGTTGAACATCACCTCGCATTCGCCAGGAATGACATTGTTCGCACCGGTTCCGGCATGGATGTTGGAAACCTGCCAGGTCGTGGGCGGAAAGAACTCGTTTCCCTGGTCCCAGCGTATACCGGTGAGTTCGGCCAGTGCAGGTGCCAGTTCATGAATCGGATTGCGCGCCAGCTGTGGATACGCCACATGGCCCTGCCGACCGTGAACCCGAAGCGTTCCGGACAGTGAGCCGCGCCGTCCGTTCTTGATCGTATCTCCGAGCATGGACACCGAGGTCGGTTCGCCGACGATGCAGTAGTCCAGCCGTTTTCCACGCGCGGCGAGCGCTTCCACGACCTTCACGGTGCCGTTCGTCGCGATTCCTTCCTCGTCGGAGGTGAGCAGCAGCGCGATCGACCCGCGATGTGCAGGCTCCGACGCCACGAAACGTTCGATCGCGGTGACGAAGGCGGCGAGCGATGTCTTCATGTCGGCTGCACCGCGGCCATAGAGCTTGCCGTCCCGGAAGGTCGGTTCGAAGGGCGGCGAAATCCAGCGATCGAGGGGGCCCGGCGGCACGACATCGGTGTGGCCGGCAAAGCACAGCACGGGCGCCGCGTTGCCGTGGCACGCCCACAGATTGCGCACGCCACCGGTATCAATGCGCTCGAATTGGAAGCCCAAGGGACGGAGCCGTTCCTCGATCAGGTCGAGACAGCCGGCGTCTTCCGGCGTCACGGAAGCACGCGAGATCAACTGGATGGCCAGATGCAGGGTGGGGTCGGGGAACTTCGGGTTCATGTTGCCTTGCAGCGGTTGGCGGAGTCTGCGCGCGTATCCGTACCCGGCGCCGACACGAGCGGCACCGGGTACGGATGCCACGCTCACTGGCTGGGAGCATCATCCACGTTGAGCGAGAACTCGCGGAACGAGGCCCCGTCCGGCTCGGTGCGCTCGAAGTCGATCACACCAGGTTTCGGCCTGGGCTTGTCTTCGTCGTCGTCCTTGCCGAACTGCGCGTTGTTGATGAGCCAGGAGAGATTGGTAGGCGAGTCGGCATTGGAGAGCGCCTCGTCGAGCGAGATCACTTTCTCGCGGTAAAGGCGGAAGAGGTCCTGCTCGAAGGTTTGCGAGCCCGGGGCCAGGCTCTGTTCCATCGCCTCCTTGATCTCGTTCAGTTCTCCGCGTTCGATGAGTTCCGCAATGTGGCGCGTATTGAGCAGGATCTCGACCGACGGAATACGCTTGCCGTCCGGCTTGCGCACCAGGCGCTGAGACATGATTGCCCGCAGTGCGACGGCGAGATCGAGGTACAGGAGTGAACGGTTCTCCAGCGGAAAGAAATTCACGATCCGGTTCAACGCGTGATAGGCATTGTTCGCGTGCAAGGTGGCCAGGCAGAGGTGGCCGGTCTGGGCATAGGCAAGCGCGGCCTGCATGGTCTCGCGGTCGCGGATTTCGCCGATCAGGATGCAGTCGGGGGCCTGGCGCATCGCATTGCGCAGGGCCTCCTGCCAACTCGACGTGTCGATCCCGACTTCGCGTTGGTTCACCACCGACTTGCGGTGGCGGAACAGATACTCGATCGGATCCTCGACGGTGAGAATGTGTCCCGTACGGTTGCGATTGCGATGATCGATCATCGATGCGAGCGTGGTCGACTTACCGGACCCGGTCGAACCGACGACCAGCACCAGCCCCCGCTTTTCCATGACGATCTCGGAGAGGATCGGCGGTAGCCCCAGCGTGCTGAGGGTGGGGATGTCGCCCTGAATGAAACGCATCACCACACTGATGCTGTTGCGCTGCCAGAACGCGTTGATACGGAAATTGCCGATGTCCTTCACACCACGGGAGATGTTGAGTTCCTTCTCGCGTTCGAATGCCTCCGCCTGCTCGGGCCCGATCATCTCGTAGAGCATCCGCTTGATCATGGCGTGATCCATGATCTGCTGATTGATCGGCATTGTGTGTCCCTGGATCTTGATATGGATCGGGGCGCCCGCGGTGATGAAGATGTCCGAGGCCTGCTTCTCGGCCATCAACTGGAACAGTTTGTCGAACATCATCTCTGCGGACCTCCGGAACAGGGTTGGCATGCGGCGGGCGTGTTCTCGCCCGCCGTCATGTCAGGATGATAAACGAGTGCGGGGCTTCAGGCACCCCGAAGAAGCTCGTTGATGCCGGTCTTCGCCCGCGTCTTGGCGTCGACCCGCTTGACGATCACCGCGCAGTAAAGGCTGTACTTGCCGTCGGCAGAGGGCAGGCTGCCCGGGACCACCACCGAACCGGACGGGACGCGTCCGTACGAGATCTCGCCGCTCTCGCGATCATAGATCTTCGTACTCATGCCGATGTACACACCCATCGAAAGCACGGCATTCTCTTCGATGATCACGCCTTCGACCACTTCCGAGCGGGCGCCGACGAAGACATTGTCCTCGATGATCACTGGGCCCGCCTGCACCGGTTCGAGCACGCCGCCGATGCCCACGCCGCCTGACAGATGCACGTTCTTGCCGATCTGCGCGCATGATCCGACGGTTGCCCAGGTGTCGACCATGGTGCCTTCATCGACGTAGGCGCCGATATTGACGTAGGACGGCATCAGAACCACGTTGCGCGCGATATACGAGCCCTTGCGTGCGACGGCGGGTGGCACCACGCGGAACCCGCCGGCCTGGAACTGTTCGGGCGTGTAGTCGCCGAACTTGGTCGGAACCTTGTCGTAATACTGGCTCGCCGCGCCGGGCATGACCTGGTTGTCGGAAAGCCTGAACGAGATGAGTACCGCCTTCTTGATCCACTGGTTTACGACCCACTGGCCATCGCGCTTTTCGGCAACGCGCAGCGTGCCGGCATCTAGGCCATCGATCACGCTTGCCACGGCATCGCGGACGACCGCAGGGGCTGATGTGGGGGACAGATTGCTCCGATTGTCGAAGGCATCGTCGATGACTTTCTGCAGTTCATGCATCGTTGAGGGTTCCGTAGTGCGATTGGTCGGTTTCGGGTCAGAGACTGCGGCAGAAGGCGGATATGCGTTCGGCTGCTTCCAGACACTCGTCAGGTTCGGCGACCAGGGCGATCCGGACAAAGTCCGCGCCGGGATTGCGGCCGTCCGATTCGCGGGCAAGGAAACTGCCCGGCAGAACCGTTACATTATATTCGTCCTGCAGGCGACGGGCGAACTCGGTATCCGGAATCGGGGTTCGAGCCCAAAGATAAAAGCCTGCATCGGGACGCTCGACGACGAGATGCCTTGCCAGCATGGGCGTAACCCGGGCGAACTTGTCGCGATACAGGCGGCGGTTCTCATCCACGTGCGCTTCGTCGTTCCAGGCGGCCAACGAGGCGAGCTGGACCACCGGGCTCATCGCGCAGCCGTGGTAGGTCCGGTAGCGCAGGAATGCCTTCAGGATACGCGCGTCACCGGCGACGAAACCGGAACGCATGCCGGGCACGTTAGAGCGCTTGGAGAGGCTCGAGAACACCACGATGTTGCGATAGCCGTCGCGACCGAGGGCGCTGGCAGCCTGCAACGCACCGATGGGTCGGGCGTCGTCATCGAAGTAGATCTCGGAATAGCATTCGTCGGCTGCGATGACGAACCCGTGGCGATCGGACAGCGCGAACAGACGCGCCCATTCGTCGAGCGAAAGCACGCGTCCGGTCGGATTGCCCGGCGAACAGACGAACACGAGCTGGATGTCGCGCCAGACCGTTTCGGAGATGGCACCGAAATCCGATGCGAAGCGATTCTCCGGGAGGTTGTTGATGAAGATCGGCTCGGCGCCGGCCAGCAGAGTCGCCCCCTCGTAGATCTGATAGAAGGGATTGGGGCACAGCACTTTCGCGCCGGGCTTGCCGGCGTCGACGACGCACTGCGCGAATGCGAACAGCGCTTCGCGCGAGCCATTGACCGGCAGCACTTCCGTCGATGCATCGACGCTGCGCAGCTCGTAACGCCGCATCAGCCATGCAGCGATCCCCTCGCGAAGCCGGTCGCTGCCCTGCGTAGTCGGATAATTGGCCAGTCCTGCGAGATTGTCGGCCATCGCCCGAACGATGAAGTCCGGCGTCGCGTGCTGCGGCTCGCCGATGGAGAGTCTGATCGGCCGCAGGGTCGGATGGGGGCGAATGCCGTCGAAAAGGGTTCGGAGCTTTTCGAAGGGGTAGGGATGAAGTCGGTCGAGATGGGGGTTCACGCGGGATCAGATCTGCATAACAAAAGGTTTCGGAGACTGAATGCTGTCAGCCCGGATCTTTCATGAATTGCACGCGCCCTCGCTTGGCCTTTGTTCCGTATCGAAATCCCGCTCAGTCGGGCGTACGAACCACTACGCCGCACCTTCTCGGAATTCCCCTACGGAACAAATCCCGGCGCGATCATCACACGCATTCACGAAACATCCGGGCTAGCGGCAAATGTTATCATGGCGCGCCCGTTCAACCTTCCAAGCACACCTTTCCGAAGTGCGTCTGTCCAAGCTCAAACTCGCCGGTTTCAAGACCTTCGTCGACCCGACCACCGTGCTCACGCCGGGCAACCTGGTCGGTGTCGTGGGCCCCAATGGGTGCGGAAAGTCGAACATCATCGATGCCGTGCGCTGGGTTCTGGGTGAGTCGCGTGCCAGCGCCTTGCGCGGGGAGTCCATGCAGGACGTCATCTTCAACGGTTCGACGACACGCAAGCCCGTATCTCGAGCGAGCGTCGAACTCGTTTTCGACAATCACGAAGGTCGCGCGTCCGGGCAGTGGTCGCGTTATTCGGAAATCTCGGTCAAGCGGGTCCTCGACCGCAGCGGGGAGTCGAGTTACTTCATCAACAACGTCCATGTCAGACGCAGGGACGTGATCGACCTCTTCCTCGGGACAGGCCTCGGGCCCCGCGCTTACGCGATCATCGAGCAGGGAATGATCTCACGCATCATCGAGGCCCGTCCGGAAGAGATCCGGGGCTTCCTGGAAGAGGCTGCAGGCGTTACCAGGTACCGCGAGCGGCGCAAGGAGACCGAGGGCCGGCTTGCCGACGCGCGCGACAATCTGGCGCGTCTGGACGACATCCGCAATGAGCTGGGCGAACGCATCGAGCACCTGCAGACCCAGGCCGACGTGGCGAGTCGGTACCGCGACCTGAGCGCCGCGCACACCGAACGCCAGCAACTCCTGTGGCTGCTGAAACGTATTGAAGCGGATACGGAGCGCGAAAAGCATCAGGGCGAGCTCAACCTGCTGACGTCACGGATGGAGGCGGACAGCGCCCGACTGCAGGAACTGGAGGCAGCTGTCGAAGTGGCTCGGGAAGCGCACTTCGCTGCATCCGAGGCGACCCACGAGGCGCAGAGTGCGCTTTTTGCTGCATCGGCCGAGGTCACTCGCATCGAGGGCGAACTCAGGCACCTCGATGAAGCGCGCCGACGTCTCGAAGCCCGCCTTGGAGAACTCGCCGCGGAATACGCACACTGGCAGTCCAGGCAGGAGTCGCTGGCAGGAGATCTCGAGCGCTGGACGGAACTCCTCGACAACGCCCGCCGACGGGTCGAGCAGGCCGAAGCGCGGCATGCCGAAGTCGCGGGGCAACTGCCGGCGTTCGAAGCAGCTCGCCACGAAGCGGATGCTGCGGTCCAGGGGGCTCGGCGCGAACTGGGCCTGACGGAACAGCAGCTGCGTGTCGAGGAAGCGAACCGGGCCAGTGCCGCGCGCGCGCTTGAAGCTCTCGAACAGCGTCGTGTGCGCCTGGAGAACGACCGGGGCGTCATGGACGGTCCCGATGAAGCAGCGCTTGCTTCAGCGCAGTCCCGAGTGGCCGCACTGGAAACCGAGCTGGCGCAAGGACAGGCGGCGCTTGCACGGGCGCAGGCCAAGGTGCCCAATGCCCAGGATGCGCTCAAGGCAGCGCTCGACACAGAGCGCCAACTTCACCGTCAACTGACCGAGCTGAGGGCCCGGCGCGAAGCGCTGCTGCAGTTTCAGAGCCGCGTTCAATCCAGGGGAAAGATCGGTGACTGGTTTGATCGTCATGGCGTCGATGGTCTGTCGGCCGTGTGGCAGGGCATCGAGGTCGACCCGGGCTGGGAGGTGGCCATCGAGAGTGTCTTGCGCGAAAGGCTTGCAGGCTTGACCGGAGACGTTTCATCGGTCGCCACCGCGATGCTGGAGGACATTCCGCCGGATTCACTGGTGGTCGCTTTCGTTGACGAATCGAACGGCGAGCCGCCAGCGAAGGATCGCGCACCCGCGGGGCTTTCGCTCCTGCTCGAAAAGGTCACCGTGCGCGACTCCCGACTGACGCCGCTCCTTAGCGAATGGCTGCGCGGTTGTGTTGCGGCCGACTCGATCGACACATGGCTGCAGCGGCGTGGCGAGATCGATGCCGGCGTGAGCCTGGTTTGCCCGAAGGGCACGATCCTGACACGAAACAGCCTGTGTCATGTCGCCCCCGACGACCGGACTCACGGAGTCATCGAACGGCAACGCGAGATCGACACGCTGGACATGCACCAGCGTGAACTGGAGGGACAGGCACTGGTCGCGCATGAAGCGCTTCAAACGGCGGAAACGTTTGCGAGCGGGCTCCAGGACTGCATCGCCGTCGTGCGGCGCGAGATCCAGGCGGTGCAGCAGCGTGTGCATGACGGGCAGGTGCAGCTGCTCAAGCTCTCGCAGGCGAGGCAGCGCTACCTCGAACGAAACGAGCAGATCGCACGGGATCTGACCGACCTTGTCCATATCGAGTCGACGGAACGGGAACACATTGCCCGGGCCGAGATCGAGCATGCCCGATGTGTCGAACTCGCCGGTCTGCAGCGAGAGCGCCTCGACGCCGCCCTTGCCGTGTTGACCGATCGGGATGCGGTCCTCACGGAGGGCCGCACGCTGGAGCAGACGAGTGCGCGCGAACTTCAGGAGGCACGTTTCTCTGCGCGCGAGTGTGCCGCCAAGCTCGAGGACATCCAGCGAAACCTCGAACTTGCGATGGAGCAACGGGAGCGCGTCGTTGCCGAGACGGGTGCGCGCGAAAGCGAGCTGGATGCAACCGACAATACGCGCAGCGCGGCCGCACTGCAGGAAGCACTGTTGCTGAGGCAGCGGCGGGAAGAGACTTTGGCCGTGTGCCGCGAAGAGCAGGAGCAGGGTGCGGCAGGGCTGAAGCAGACCGAGGAGTTGCGCCTGCGTACCGAGCACGAAGCGGTACCGGTGCGAGCTCGCGTCGGCGAGCTGCGACTTGAGGTTCAGGCCGCGGAGCTGGCCGCAGCCCAGTTCGCGGAGCGTCTTGTGGAGGCTGCCGCCGACGAAGCTGCGTTGTTGCCCTTGCTTGCTCCCGACCTGCGCGAGAGCGTATTGCAGCGTGAGGTCAATCGACTTGCGCGCGAGCTCGCAGAGCTGGGGCCGGTGAACCTGGCGGCACTCGACGAACTGCGCAGCGCTTCCGCGCGAAAGAACTATCTCGATGCGCACAACGACGATCTGGTGCGTGCGATCACTACACTTGAGGACGCGATCCGACGCATCGATCGCGAGACGCGTGAGCAACTCCAGGAAACCTACGACACGGTCACGCGCCACTTCGGTACGCTCTTCCCGCAGTTGTTCGGCGGCGGTCAGGCCAGGCTTGTGCTGACAGGTGAGGAGATCCTCGATGCAGGCATCCAGATCGTCGCCCAGCCGCCGGGAAAGAAGAACACATCGATCCATCTGTTGTCAGGTGGCGAGAAGGCACTGACGGCAATTGCGCTGGTGTTCTCGATGTTTCAGCTCAACCCGGCCCCGTTTTGCATGCTTGACGAAGTCGACGCACCACTGGACGATGCCAATACCGAACGGTACTGTCAGCTGGTGAAACGCATGGCGGCGCAGACCCAGTTCGTCTTCATAAGTCATAGCAAGGTGACGATGGAGATCGCGCAGCAGCTGGTCGGTGTCACAATGCAGGAACAGGGCGTATCCAGAGTGGTTGAAGTGGATATCGAGGCGGCCTTGCGAATGGCCGAACCGGCGCTGGCCTGATTCATGACGGGGCGACAGCGCGCGGCGAACATTGTGGGTTGCGGAAACCGCCCATACCGGGAGCGTTTTCAGGACAGGAATAGCGATGGATAGCGAACTGCAGATCGGACTGGTTGCGCTGGGCGTGGCCGCTGTTGTCGGAATCGTTGCCTATAACAAGTGGCAGGAAAGCAAGCACCGTCGTCATGCGGAGAAGGCTTTCAGGTCCGAGCATCGCGACGTGCTTCTCGAGGCCCACGAACCCGAGGGTACGCGGGACGGCCGGATGGAGCCACGCCTCGAGAATGAGGAAGACGACGATGCGGTGGTTGCGGTGCCGCGACCCAGGGCCACGCCGGTCATGCAGCCCTCCGGGAGGCGATCGAGTCCCGGCGTGCCGGATGCGGCGGATCCGCGACTCGACTGCATCATCAGGATCGAGTCGATCGAGCCGCTCGATGTGCCGCGACTGTGGAGCGCGCAGCGCGAACAGATGCAGAGTCTGAACAAACCGATCTGCTGGTTCGCGTTCGACGATCGCGAGAACGTGTGGCGTGCCCTCACGCCCCACAGCGCTGGTGCCCACCACTGGTTTTGCGTCGCCATGCAGATGGTCGATCGGCGCGGCGCGATCGGCGAAGAGGAGTTTCAGTTGTTCTCGGGTGGCGTGCAACGTGTTGCGGACCAATTCCTGGCCGTTCCCGCCGACATTCCCGCACGTGCGGCGGCATTGGCGAGTGCCGCCGAGATGGACGCTTTCTGCGCGAGCGTCGACGTCCAGGTGGGGGTCAATATCGTCAGCAACGGCGAGCCCTTTGCCGGCACGAAGATTCGCGCCCTGGCGGAGTCCGGCGGCATGACTCTCGGCGACGACGGCGCCTTCCACGCGCGTGACGAGGAGGGACGGACCCTGTTTTCGCTCAGCAATCTCGAGCCGGGACTGTTCTCCGCCGGAGAGATGCGCAACATCCGAACCAGCGGCATCACGCTGCTGATCGACATTCCACTGGTGGCGGACGGGGTCGGAACCTTCGATCGCATGATGCGTCAGGCCAACCAGATGGCCGAGGTGCTGCACGGCAGCGTGGTCGATGACAATCGTGTTCCGTTCGGCCCCCAGGCTGCCGCGCTGATCCGCAGCCAGATCCAGCAGTACCAGGCAGAGATGGCAAGCCGGCGCATCCCGGCGGGCGGGGAACTTGCGACGCGCCTGTTCTCTGCATGATGGGTGTTCCCGCCGAACTCGTGGCGCGCGCCGCGACGCTGCGCGCGGAACTCGATCGCCACAACCACGCCTATTACGTGCTCGACGCTCCGACGATTCCGGATGCGGAGTACGATCGGCTCGTTCGTGAGCTCGAGGCGCTGGAGCAGAAGTATCCGGAGTTGCTTGTTCCCGATTCGCCTACGCAACGGGTGGGCGGGGCGCCGGCACCGGAACTTGCTGCAGTCCGCCATTCGGTGCCGATGCTGTCGATCCGCACCGAGACGGATACCAGTGCGCGAGGGGTCGGCAATTTCGATGCGCGTGTGCGCAATGCACTCGGACTGACTCCGGACGACCCGCCAGTCGCCTATCTGGGAGAACTCAAGTTCGACGGTCTGGCGATCAGTCTGCGTTACGAGAACGGCTTGCTGGTGCGCGCCGCAACCCGGGGCGACGGAGAAACCGGTGAGGACGTCACCCACAATGTGCGCACGATTCGTGCGATCCCGCTGCGGCTCGACGGCAATCCACCATCGCTGATCGAAGTGCGCGGCGAGATCTACATGCGCCGGGACGCTTTCGAGGCGCTCAACGCGCGCCAGCGTGCCGCGGGCGAGAAGGTCTTCGTCAATCCACGCAATGCCGCCGCCGGTGCGGTGCGCCAGCTCGATCCACGGGTGGCGGCGCGCCGGCCGTTATCCTTCTTCGCTTACGGTATCGGCGAGTATGCAGGATTCGAGCTGTCCGACACGCAGTCCGGCCTCCTGGATGCGCTGGCCATTTTCGGCGTGCCGGTGTGCGAACATCGCACGGTATCCGACGGGCCCGCCGGCCTGGTCGCATTTCACGCGCGGATCGCGGCCTTGCGCGACAGCCTGCCATACGACATCGATGGTGTGGTGTACAAGGTCAACCGTATCGATCTGCAACGCGAACTCGGATTCGTCACGCGCGAACCACGCTGGGCGGTGGCGCACAAGTATCCGGCACAGGAGGAGGTCACGCGACTGCTCGGCATCGACGTTCAGGTCGGCCGTACCGGTGCGTTGACACCGGTTGCGCGGCTGGAGCCTGTTTTCGTCGGCGGCGTAACGGTGACCAACGCAACCCTGCATAACCAGGGTGAGATCGAGCGCAAGGACATTCGAATCGGCGACTGGGTGATCGTGCGCAGGGCAGGGGACGTCATCCCGGAAGTGGTCGGGCCGGTGCTCGAGCGTCGTGAAGGGAACCCCCCGCGTTTCGATCTGCTGGCGCGCTTCCCGACGTGCCCGGTGTGCGGTTCACACGTGGTCCGGGGGGAAGACGAGGCTGTGGCGCGATGTACCGGAGGCCTGTTCTGTCCAGCCCAGCGCAAGCAGGCCCTGCTGCACTTCGCCGGGCGACGGGCGATGGACATCGAAGGGCTCGGCGAGAAACTTGTCGATCAGCTCGTCGATGATGCCATCGTCAAGACCCCGGCCGACCTGTACCGCCTGGGTTTGCTCGCGCTCGCAAATCTCGAGCGCATGGGCGAGAAGTCGGCGCGGAACCTCCTCGCCGCCATTGAAAGGAGTCGACATACGACACTGGCGCGCTTCATCTTTGCGCTTGGAATTCGTAATGTCGGGGAAACCACGGCACGCGATCTCGCGCGCCATTTCGGCAGCCTGGATGCCTTGATCGCTGCCGGGGAAGAGGGCTTGCAGCAGGTCCCCGACGTCGGGCCGGTGGTGGCTCGGAGCATCGTCGCGTTCGTGGGGGAACCGCACAATATCGAGGTGATCGAGCAGTTGCGCGCGGCTGGCGTGCGCTGGGACGAAGGTGAGCCGGCTTCGGTTGCGTCGAGCGTTCTGACGGGGCGGGCCTTCGTGCTTACCGGAACGCTGCCGACAATGACCCGGGACGAAGCGAAGGCGCTGATCGAAGCGCATGGCGGGAAAGTGAGCGGGTCGGTGTCGAAGAAGACCGACTACGTGGTCGCCGGCAGCGAAGCCGGTTCGAAACTGGACAAGGCCCGTGCACTCGATCTGGTCATCCTGGACGAGGACGGGTTGCGCGAGCTGGTGGCTGAACAGGCCGGTATCGCAATCGACGAAGGAGAGCAAACACGATGAAGAATGTCACAAAGGCGGTGTTCCCGGTTGCCGGCATGGGTACGCGCTTCCTGCCCGCGACCAAGGCCAGTCCCAAGGAAATGCTGCCGATCGTCGACAAGCCGTTGATCCAGTACGCCGTCGAAGAGGCGGTTGCTGCGGGCGTGACCGATCTGATCTTCATCACCGGGCGGACCAAGCGCTCGATCGAGGATCACTTCGACAAGGCGTACGAACTGGAAACGGAGCTCGAGGCGCGCGGCAAGAAGGACATGCTGGAGCTGGTGCGCAAGACCGTGCCGGCGGGCGTGAACTGCATCTACATCCGCCAGGCGGAGGCGCTGGGCTTGGGCCATGCGGTGCTCTGTGCCGCGCCGGTGATTGGTGACGAGGCCTTCGCCGTGATGCTGGCCGATGACCTGCTCGACAATCACGGGGCCGAACCGATCATGCAGCAGATGGTCGGGGTGTACAACTATCACCGCTGTTCCGTGCTGGGCACCATGCAGGTTCCGAGAGAGGATACGCGCCAGTACGGCATCGTGAGCACCGAAAGTCAGAACGGCGACGTTCAGCGTGTCAACGGCATCGTAGAGAAGCCCAAGCCCGAGGAGGCGCCGACGACGCAGGCGGTGGTCGGGCGCTACATCCTGACGCCGCGAATCTTCGACCATCTGCGGGCACTGCGGCCGGGCGCCGGCGGCGAACTGCAGCTCACCGACGCCATAGCGTCACTGCTGAAGGAGGAGGCCGTGTTGTCCTATCAGTTCGATGGGGTGCGCTACGATTGTGGCTCCAAGCTCGGTTACCTGAAGGCAACGGTCGAATTCGCGTTGCGCCACCCTGAGGTGGCTGACGAGTTCGCCGACTATCTGTCGAAAAGGGGCTGAAGAGAACGGCCGTATCGGCCGTCGCCGCGCACAGCCGCTTGTTCCGTGATTCAGGCTTCGGCCTTGGCTGCCCGCTTGCGATCGTTTTCCGAGAGATGACGCTTGCGCAGTCGGATCGACTTGGGCGTGATCTCGACGAGTTCGTCGTCGGCAATGAACTCGATCGCGGACTCCAGCGTGAGCTGGATCGGCGGTACCAGTCGGACGGCTTCGTCGGTTCCCGACGCACGGACGTTGGTCAATTGCTTGCCCTTGCTGGGATTGACCACCAGATCATTGTCGCGGGTGTGGATCCCGATGATCATGCCTTCGTACACCGGGTCGTTGTGGGTAACGAACATCCGTCCCCGGTCCTGAAGTTTCCACAAGGCATAGGCCACGGCCTGCCCGTTCTCCTGGGAGATGAGGACACCGTTTCGGCGCTCACTCATCGGGCCGGCCATGGGACCGTAGTCGTCGAATACGTGGCTTGCCAGTCCGGTTCCACGGGTCAGTGTAAGGAACTCGCCTTGAAAGCCGATCAGTCCACGTGCCGGAATGCGGTATTCGAGGCGCACGCGACCCTTGCCGTCGGATTGCATGTCCTGCAGTTCCCCACGGCGGCCCCCGAGTTCTTCCATGACCCCGCCCTGATGTTCTTCATCGACATCCACCGTGAGCAGTTCGTAGGGTTCGCACTTGACGCCGTCGATCTCCCGGTACACGACGCGCGGGCGACCTACCGCGAGTTCGAATCCCTCGCGGCGCATGTTCTCGAGCAGGATGGTGAGGTGCAGCTCTCCACGCCCGGAAACCAGGAAAACGTCCGAATCCTTGGTGTATTCGACACGCAGGGCGACGTTCTTGAGCAGTTCCTTCTCGAGGCGCTCACGAATCTGGCGGCTGGTGACGTACTTGCCCTCGCGCCCGGCAAGCGGCGAAGAGTTGACCATGAAGTTCATCGTCAACGTGGGTTCGTCCACCGCGATCGGTTTCAGACCTTCCGGCTTTTCCGGGTCGCAGATGGTGACTCCGATATTGACCTGGTCGATACCCGATACGAGGACGATGTCGCCCGCTTCGGCAGACTCGGCAGGGCTGCGCTCCAGGCCCCTGAAGGTCAGCACCTGGCCGACCTTGGCCTTGCCACGGTTCTCGTTGCCGTACATTACGACAACTTCCTGATTGGGCCGGATGCGACCGCGCGTGATCCGCCCGATACCGAGCTGGCCGACGTAGCTGGAGTAGTCGAGCGAACAGATCTGCAGTTGAAGCGGCCCCTCGCGGTAGACCTCGGGCGGCGGCACATACTTCAGGATGGCCTCGTAAAGCGGCTGCATGTCGGTGCCGGGCGCGCTCGCGTCGAGCATTGCGTAACCATTGAGCGCCGATGCATACACGACCGGAAAGTCGAGCTGCTCCTCGGTCGCGCCGAGCTTGTCGAACAGGTCGAAGGTATGGCCGATGACCCAGTCCGGGCGGTTGCCGGGGCGGTCGATCTTGTTGATGACGACGATGGGCTTGAGGCCGAGGGCGAGAGCCTTGCGGGTGACGAAACGCGTCTGCGGCATCGGGCCCTCGACGGCGTCGACGAGCAGGAGCACACCATCGACCATCGACAGCACCCGTTCGACCTCGCCGCCGAAATCGGCGTGTCCCGGGGTGTCGACGATGTTGATGTGCGTGTCCCCGTACTGGATCGCACAGTTCTTGGCCAGAATCGTGATGCCCCGTTCCTTCTCCAGATCGTTGCTGTCCATGACGCGTTCGGAAACCGCCTGATGGGCCGCGAAGGTCCCCGACTGGCGCAGCAACTGGTCGACGAGCGTGGTCTTGCCGTGGTCGACGTGGGCGATAATGGCGATATTGCGAATGGCGCGGGACATGGACAGGCCGGAAGTGTCTGAAAAGCCGATAATTATAGCATGTGATGCGGCGGCGCAACATCCGAGTTTCGTGTGCCGGGCGCCCGCTACCATCGCTGCTTCGTACACCCTTGCCGGCGGGCGCTCCCGAGCGTCGTGCTAGAATTCGCGCGAATCTTGTGGAGTCCGATCTCATGCTGGCAATCATCGGCGGCAGTGGCCTAACCAGCCTGTCGAACCTCGAAATCGTGCGCCGCGAGGTTGCCCGAACGCCGTTCGGTGAGCCCTCGGGCGCCCTGATTTTCGGGAAACTGTGCGGGCATCCGGTCGTGTTTCTCGCCCGGCACGGCTATGGACACACCATTCCACCGCATCTCGTGAACTATCGCGCGAACATCTGGGCGCTCAAGGATGCCCAGGCAAGTGCGGTGGTGTCGGTGGCCTCGGTGGGGGGCATTCGCCCCGACTTCGGTCCCGGTACCCTGGTGGTCCCGCACCAGATCATCGACTACACGTGGGGACGCACCAGCACTTTCTTCGATGGAGGTGACGAAGCGGTGCACCATATCGATTTCACCGATCCTTACGACGCTGGGCTGCGCCAGCGCATTCTGGATGCTGCCAGCCGGGCAGGGGAGGCGATCACCGATGGGGGCGTCTATGCGACGACCCAGGGGCCGCGACTCGAAACTGCCGCAGAGATCAATCGTCTGGAGCGTGACGGCGCCGAACTCGTGGGCATGACCGGCATGCCCGAGGCGGCACTGGCACGTGAGCTTGCGTTGCCCTACGCGGCGATCAACGTGGTGGCGAACTACGCTGCCGGACGAGCAGCCAGCGAGCATGGCATCCGTTTCGACAGCATCGAGCAGGTGCTGCACGAGTCGATGGCACGGGTGCGGCTGATCCTCGAGCGGATCTGCGACGCCTGAGACCCCGGGTCAGAGGTTCGCGACGAATTCGACCATCTTGCGCCGGGTGGTCTCGTCCGGGAGCCGGCCGGTTCCGGCCCCCATGTTGTCCTCGAGGTGCATCGGATTGCTCGTCGCGGGAATCACCGACGTCACGGCCGGGTGGGCGAGGATGTATTTCAGAAAGAACTGCCCCCAGCTTCGGCAATCGAAGTCTGCGGCCCATGCAGGAAGATCGACGCCGCGCACGCGCCCGAACAGTCCGGCCTGGGCGAACGGGCGGTTCACCAGCACGGCGACGCCGTGCTCGTGCGCGAGTGGCAGCAGACGGGCTTCGGCCTCGCGTTCGGCGATCGAATAGTTCACCTGCACGAAGTCGAATTCGCGCTTGCGGATGAGACGCTCCAGCGTCTCATGGGCCCCTGCCTGATAATGCGTGATGCCAATGTAGCGGATGCGACCCTCGGCCTTCCATGCCTCGAGGGTGGCGTGATGGGTCTCCAGATCGAGCAGGTTATGGATCTGCATCAGGTCCATTTGCCTGACCCGCATACGCTCGAACGACGCTTCCATCTGGGCGATGCCGGAGGCCTGACCGCGCGTCCACACCTTGGTCGCATGGAAGAGCCGATCTCCGACGCCAAGTTCCGTTGCGAGTTCGCCCACGATCGATTCGGCACGCCCGTACATCGGGGAACTGTCGATCACCGTGCCTCCGAGATCGACAAATCGCCGTAGAACTTCGCGGATCGGTTCACGCGCCGCTTTGGTCGGGCCGATGTCGAAGGTACGGTAGGTGCCCAGTCCGACCACCGGAAGTCGTTCGCCGCTGCGCGGAATCGGGCGCTTGTGCAGTGGAGCGGTGGCGCCCACCTGAGCTGCGGCAGCGCCGCTTGCAAGTCCGGTGATGCCGGTGACCGCGATGCCTGCAGCCGATCCCATCATCGCGAGGGCTCGGCGGCGTGAAGCCGAATGCAATTTGCTCATATCTCCTCCTCGCCGGCATTGTCACGTGACTTCTCTCGTGCGACCGCTGCGAGCTGCACCTTCTCCTGTGCCGCGTGGCGCGCACCGAGCTTCAGCCCGAGCAGCATCCAGATTGCCGCCAGGGGAAGGGCGGTCAGCGCGATGCCGGCCGAACCGAGGCCGAGTGCACGCAAAGCCGTGTAAACCCAGCCACTTGCTGCATCTCCGCCGCGGTAGACGACGGTGTCGATGAAGTTCTTGGCCTTGTATTTCTCTTCAGGTCGTACGACGGTATAAAGCGCTTCGCGTGCCGGTTTCGCCAGAAAGAAGTTGAGCGTACGCCGCAGGATCTGGAGCGCGATGATGACGCCGAGCAGGGGAAACACCGCCAGAACGGCGAATCCCGCAACCGAAACCAGCGGCAGGACCGCAAGAGCCGTGCCCAGGCCGAAACGTGTCATCACGCGCCCGGCGACGAAGATCTGACCGAGGAGCGTCAGGCTGTTGACCGCCAGGTCCATAGCCGCAAAAAGGCGTGTCCGCTCGGCCGAAGATTCGAAAGCGTCGCGGACCATGCGCGCCTGCTCGAAGTAGAGAAAAGTTGCAAGTGTCGTGAACAGCACGATGTAGAGCGCGATACCCAGCAGATATGGCGATTGCAGGGTGAGGCGAATGCCCCCGAAGATGCTGCCGCCGATCGGCAGAGTTCGGTCGTGCTGCGCCACGCCGTCGCCGGCAGGTCTCGCATAACGCAGCAGGGCGCTAACGGCGACCAGCGCGAGGAGCAGAAAGCCGGTCGATACGAGGAGCAGGTTCTCCGGTCCGATGCGGGTCGACAGCCATACCGTGATGAGTGGACCTGATACGGCACCGACACTTCCGCCCGCGGCGATCAGGCCGAACAGACGCTTGGCCTGGGTACTCTCGAAAAGGTCCGCCATGAAGCTCCAGAAGACCGACACGACGAACAGGTTGAACACGCTGACCCACACGAAGAAGGCCTGCGCGGTCCAGCGTCGCTCGACACCGCTTTCCATGAGTGCGTAGAAGAGCAGCAGATTGGCCGCAAAGAACACGTACACGCCTGGCAGCAGGCGTGACAGTGCGAAGCGTTTCACCGCCCATCCAAACACGGGCACGATCGCCAGCATGACCACGAAGGTCGCAGTGAAGGTCCACTGCAGATTCTCGACCCCGGCCTGGATCGCCATCTCGTCGCGCACCGGACGCAGAACGTAGTAGCTGCACAGCAGGCAGAAGAAGTAGACCGCAGACCACGCGACCGGGTAGATTTCGTGACGCTTTACACCTGTCAGGGTCTGGTAGAAGGCTGCGGGCACAAGCGCTCCTGGGATGTGTATGCGCGCAAGAGTGGGATGACTGACCCGTGGAATCTGGCAGGCATCGGTCGAAGCATTGTTGTTCGGAAAGAATCTGGACAGAAAGGTTCGTGCGAGCATACCGT
>DAOMNN010000023.1:0-16603 GCA_035443825.1 Rhodocyclaceae bacterium
TCGCCTCTCAAAAAACCGCGCAAGCAAACCGCAAACCGTTCACACAAGTACGACCGCGGCGAACTTTCGCTTGCCCACCTGCATGACCACCGTCCGGCCGCCCTTGAGGACGATCGAGCGGTCCTCGATTCTCTCGCCGTCGAGCCGAACGGCACCCTGCCCGATCATCCGCATCGCCTCCGACGTGCTCCCCGCCAGGCCCGCCTGCTTCAGTATCTGCGCCACCGGCATCCCGTCACCGCCGACGTTGACAACCACCTCCGGGAGATCGTCGGGAAGAACGCCTCGCTTGAACCGCGCCTCGAACTCGGCAAGCGCATCGACGGCCGCCCGCTGATCATGGAAACGCGCGACGAGCTCCTGCGCCAGCATCACCTTGACATCACGCGGATTGCGACCACGCTCGACATCCTGGCGAGACTGTGCGATCTCGCTCATAGGCCGGAAGGAAAGAAGCTCGAGATAGCGCCACATCAGCTCGTCCGAGATCGACATGAGCTTGCCGAACATCTCCCTGGGCTGCTCGGTGATGCCGATGTAGTTTCCGAGCGACTTCGACATCTTGTTGACACCATCAAGCCCCTCGAGAAGGGGCATCGTAAGCACACACTGCGAAGGCTGGCCATAATGCTTCTGCAGTTCGCGACCGACCAGCAGGTTGAACTTCTGATCGGTGCCGCCGAGCTCGATGTCCGCCCGCATCGCCACCGAGTCATACCCTTGGCACAAGGGGTACAGGAACTCATGAATCGCGATCGACTGGCCGTTCTCGTAGCGCCGCGAAAAATCGTCACGTTCGAGCATGCGCGCCACCGTATGATGCGATGCCAGGCGAATCATACCGGCCGAACCCAGCGCCTCCATCCAGGACGAGTTGAAGCAGATCTCCGTCCGCTCGGGATCGAGGATCTTGAAGACCTGCTCCTGGTAGGTACGGGCATTATCGGCAATCTGCTCCCGCGACAATGGCGGCCGGGTCGCGTTCTTCCCCGATGGATCGCCGATCATGCCGGTGAAGTCGCCGATGAGGAACATTACCTTATGGCCAAGTTCCTGGAAGTGACGAAGCTTGTTGATCAGCACGGTATGGCCAAGGTGAAGATCGGGTGCGGTGGGGTCGAAACCCGCCTTCACACGCAACTGCCTGCCTGAACCGAGCCGATCGACCAGCTCGGACTCCACCAGCAGTTCTTCCGCACCCCGCTTGATCAGCTCGAGTGCCGCCTTCAAATCCCCCATTAACCCCTCCAATCTTTACGGTATTGCGACAATCTTTGATAGAATTCGAAAAATTTTGCCAAAGAGATCACATGCAGGCACAAAAGTCAGGAATTCTAGCCGAACCGCGGCGCCAATTCCCATCGATGCGCCGCCTGTCGCTCATCGGTACGGTGCTCGCGGTATCACTGCTTGGCGTCGTGGCGGCCACGGCCGTGGTCCCGGGACAAACGGAAACAGGGTTTTCGCCCGAAACCATACTCGAGCAACTGGGTGCGCCTCCGATCGAGCTGATTCCCGATTCCGGTGTGCCCTATGTTTTCGACGAAAGGATACAGTCCGGCGACACCATCCAGGCGATCTTTCGACGCCTGGGGATCAGCGACGCCGAAGTACTTTCCTTTCTGATGCGGGATGAGCACGCACGTCGGGTGTTGACGCAACTGCGTGCGGGCCGCTCGATCGTTGCCATGGTCTCGCCCGACGGCAGCGTCTCATCGCTCAACCTTCCGGTCGGACGCAGTGCCGAACGTTTCGTCGTCGAACGCACAGGCGACGGAATCCGCACCTCGGGCGACCAGGTAGCCGCAGTCGATACCCTGGTGGAGATGCGTTCGGGCACGATTACCCATTCGCTGTTCGGCGCAACCGATGCAGCCGGGGTCCCGGAAAGCGTTGCGAACCAGTTCGCCAGAATCTTCGGGACACAGATCGATTTCACCCGCGACCTGCGCGAAGGCGATCGATTCAGCGTGGTATACGAAACGGTTTACGACCAGGGCATACCACTTCGTGCTGGTCGGATTCTGGCCGCCGAGTTCGAGAATCGGGGCAGAACTCATACCGTCCTGCTCTATCGTGAGTCGGACGGTAATGAGGCGTACTATACGCCCGACGGACGGGGCCTCAACCAGGCCTTTCTCCGCTACCCGCTTGAGTTCACCCGAATTTCCTCCACCTTCGGCCGGAGAATGCACCCGATTCACCGAAGCTGGCGCAGTCACAACGGGACCGATTTTGCGGCACCCACCGGCACGCCGATCATGTCTTCCTCCGACGGACGCGTCACTTTCGTCGGAAGTCAGCGCGGCTATGGCAACACGGTCATCATCCAGCACCGTGCAAACTATTCGACGCTATATGCCCATCTCAACGGTTTCCCACGCGGACTTGCCAAGGGACAAAGAGTCCGCCAGGGCGAAATCATCGGGTTCGTGGGGATGACAGGCTGGGCCACCGGCCCGCACCTGCATTACGAGATTCGGATCAACAACGTGCCGCACGATCCGATGAAGATTGCCCTGCCCGCCGTACAGCCCCTCGAAGGGTCCGAACTATCCGCATTTCAGGCTACCGCCGAACCCATGCTTGAACGCCTGGCTTTGCTGAATTACCAGAGCGGCGCGAATCTCGTCGCCAGCGCAGAGTAAACCCGGAGCCCAAGCGGGTAAACGACGGACGGGGTGCGATGCACCCCGTCTTCGTCTGGTACGTGTCGCGATCAGGCGGAGAAGGACGACCCGCAACCACAGGTGCTGCTCGCATTCGGATTGCGAATGACGAACTGTGATCCTTCGAGACCCTCCGTGTAGTCGATTTCTGCACCGACCAGATACTGGTAGCTCATCGGATCTACCAGAAGCGTGACACCGTTCTTCTCGAACGACGTGTCATCCTCGTTCACTTCCTCATCGAACGTGAAACCGTACTGGAATCCCGAACATCCTCCACCGCTAACGAAGACACGAAGCTTCAGGCCGGGGTTCCCCTCCTCCTCGATCAGCTCCTTGACCTTGTTGGCCGCGCTGTCCGTGAAAACCATCAGTTCGGGGGTGTCTACTGCTGTATTCATGTCATCTCCTGAGTCGGGGTATCGGAGCAATGATGCGACAAATCGTCCGAAAACGCCATTTTGATCAGTAATCCCCGATCGAGTTCCCTACGACCGCGGATCTCGCAACTTCCCTGAAGTTCAAGGACTCACGGGCACGATTTCGAGCCCCAGTGTCTCATCCATGCCGAACATGATGTTCATGTTCTGCACGGCCTGTCCGGCCGCCCCTTTTACCAGATTATCGATAACCGAAAGCACCACGACAACGTTTGCACCTTGCGGTCGATGCACCGCGATCCTGCAGAGATTGCTCGCCCTGACCGTGCGGGTCTCGGGATGGCTGCCCGCAGGGAGGACGTCCACAAACGCTTCACCGCGATACCGCTCTTCGAACAGGGTCTGAAGATCGACGTCCTTCTCGAGCGTGGCATAAAGCGTCGCATGGATGCCGCGAATCATCGGAACCAGATGCGGTACGAATGTGAGACCGACAGGTCCGCCCGCGATTTTGCTCAATCCCTGCCGGATCTCAGGCAGGTGCCGATGACCCGAGACGCCATATGCCTTGAAGCTGTCAGCCGCTTCCGCGAACAAGGTATGAATCTCGGCCTTTCGCCCGGCACCCGACACACCCGATTTCGAGTCTGCGACAAGGTGGGAGAGGTCGACCACCCCGGACTCGATCAGGGGCAGAAATCCGAGTTGTACGGCGGTCGGGTAACAGCCGGGATTCGCGACGATACGAGCCGAGCGAACAGCGCTGCGGTTCATCTCGGGCAATCCGTAAACCGCCTCCGCAACAAGATCGGGAGCCGCATGCTCCATTCCGTACCATTTCTGCCATTCCGACACGTCGCGAATCCTGAAATCCGCCGCCAGGTCGATAACGCGAACGCCTGCGTCGAGCAACGTTCGCGCCTGCTGCATTGCAATCCCGTTGGGAGTCGCGAAGAAAACCAGGTCGCACCGCTCGAGCGGTGCGTCCTGCGGTGCCACGAAGCGCAACGTGACGCGTCCGCGAAGACTCGGGAACATGTCGGAGACCTGCATTCCGGCGTCTCCGCGAGATGTGATGGCAACCAGTTCCACTTGCGAGTGCAGTGAAAGCAGGCGCAGCAACTCAACCCCTGTATACCCCGTACCTCCCACAACGCCGACTTTTACCATCAGATCTTCCTCAGGCAAATTCTGCCACCAGGGAAATTATGGCATTGGACCATGCAAACACCCAGTCCGAAAAAGCGAAAAGCCGCCCCGAGGGGCGGCCTTGCGGCCAGCGCCGAACGCATCAACGCTTGGAGAACTGCTTGCGGCGGCGCGCCTTGCGCAGACCAACCTTCTTGCGCTCGACTTCGCGCGCGTCACGCGTCACGAATCCGGCTTTGCGCAGCACTGGTTTCAGTTCGGCATCGAAGTCGATCAACGCACGGGTGATACCGTGGCGAACCGCTCCGGCCTGCCCCGACTCACCGCCCCCGACCACACTGACCATGATGTCGAAGCGGTTCTCGTTCTCGGTCAGTACCAGCGGCTGGCGCACGATCATGCGCCCGGTCTCACGCGAAAAGAACTCGTCGACGGGCTTGCCATTCACCACGATCGCGCCGGACCCCGGCTTGATGAACACACGGGCAACGGCAGTCTTGCGACGACCCGTACCATAGTTGTAACTCACGGCCATTGACGGGCTCCTGTCAGATCTCGAGAACTTTCGGCTGCTGGGCGCTGTGCGGATGTTCTGCTCCGGCGTAGCACTTCAGCTTCTTAAACATCGCGTACCCCAACGGCCCCTTCGGCAGCATGCCCTTGACGGCCTTCTCCAGGACGCGCCCGGGAAAACGCTGCTGCATCTTGGCGAAGTTGGTCTCATAGATGCCACCAGGGTAACCCGTGTGCCGGTAGTACTTCTTGTCCAACGCCTTGTTGCCCGTCACGCGCAACTTTTCGACGTTGACGACCACAATGTAATCACCGGTATCCACGTGAGGCGTATAGATGGTCTTGTGCTTGCCGCGCAGACGACGGGCGACTTCGGCAGCAAGCCGGCCAAGCACCTTGTCCGACGCATCGACAACAAACCAGTCGCGCTTGACTTCGTGCGGCTTGGCAGAAAACGTTTTCATTCGAATCCTCGATCTTGTCCGGCCTCGCGTGGTGGCCAATGAACGGAAAGCTCGTGATGTTAAAGGGAAGGCGTGGCCGCTGTCAAATTGGACGCGACGCCGGGATTCAGGCAAAAAAAACGCAGTCCGCTCGGGACTGCGTTAAATCCACACCAAAGGAGGAGGGTGGAGGAGACACCGTTTGGATCGATCAAGCTCGTTTCGACCCGACTGAAGGTCATTATCCGGAAAGACTCGACCCAGATCAAGCACTTTTTGTGCATCGCACTACAAATGTTTTGATCTTCGCATAAACAAAGTTTATTGAACTATAACTATTTGTAGTTGCTATTCTTTTTATGACTTTTTAAGCATGCTATACGGTTACTTGATGCAGATCAAGAAGTCACATTTCTGTATTGCGTTGCGGCGCAGCACATGATCTGAAGCGTGAGCGCCATGCCGACGAATCTCTGGGTCCGGCGCCGTGGACCCGGTAAGATTCGCCTCGCAGTAAATGGGGCGCCCTAGCGCAGCCGGATTCCTTCGGCCGAGCCTGGGTTCGGGCCGTACGCTCGCGGCCCCGCTTGCCCGACAATCGCAGAATCGTGGGCGGTGATGGCGTGCTGTGCGCGGAAGCGATCCGGCAGATCTTGTGGAGACATCAATGGAATGCACAGTCAAATGGCTGGACGGAATGACCTTCGTTGCGGAGACCGGCACGGGCCATCTCGTGCCGATGGACGGCGCGCCAGACGCCGGCGGGAGAAATCTTGCGCCGCGCCCGATGGAGTTGCTTCTTGCGGGAACGGGTGGGTGTACCGCGTTCGATATCGTATTGATTCTGCAGCGGGGTCGGCACGAGGTGCGAGGGTGCGAAGTGAAGCTGGTGGCCGAACGTGCCGATACAGACCCAAAGATCTTCACGAGGATCGCGTTTCACTACACGATCAGCGGCAAGAGCCTGAAACCTGAAGCCGTAGAACGAGCAGTTCACCTATCAGCAGAGAAGTATTGCTCGGCATCGATAATGCTTGCGAGCACAGCCGCAATCACCCATCAGTGGACGATCGTGGAGACACCCTGAGGCGAGCACGTACCACGGCCTACAACCGGTACGCCACTGTCGTCATCACGCGCGCCATGAGCCTCATGAGCGATTTTGCCGGAGAGGGCAACTCATGAGCGCCGAGGGCCACTGCGTTGTCCGCATGGCGCATTTCATCGATTGTCATCTGCGCGAGGATCGCGCGCGATCGTCCGTCGATCTCTGGCAGGCGATCGAGGTGCCCATTGAGGTGAGCCTCCACTTGCCGTTCCGTTTCGGCGAGGAAACCCAGATTCCAACGCTCGCCCAGCTTGCCGGCAATAAGCCCCATGGCAAGGGAACCCGCGTACCACAACGGATTGAGCAGGCTCGTTCGACCGCCCAATTCCGTGATCCTGTGCTCCGTCCAGGCAAGATGCTCCGTCTCTTCGACAGCCGCTTGTTCCAGTTCGCGGCGGACACCTTCATCCCGACACGTAAGCACCTGGCCTTGGTACAGCGCTTGCGCGCAGATTTCACCACAGTGATTGACACGCATCAGGGCGGAAACTTCGCGGCGCTGTTGCTCGGACAGGGGCGCTTCAGGCACGTCATGCCCCGGCACCGGTCTGATGCTGACCGCAGGCGCAAATACACTGCGAAGTGCCTTGTCGAACTGGACAATTGCGTCATCTAGCATGATCGGCCTCATTCGGATCGAGTGCGAGGCGCATCATTGTCCGACAGGCTTCAAGCCTTCTCGCAGACGGCGCGCCACCACATCTCGGTTGCGCGGCGGCGATCGGCCATCGCAGAAGTAATCCCTCGCCAGAACTGCACTGGGCCGGTTGAAGCTGCCCCCGCCGATGCGCTCCCAGTCCTCACGGCGTGAACTTACCCATTCCCCATCGGGGCGGCCGAACGCATAAATGCGATGCTCAGCGGTCGCGCAACGAACACCCTCGAAGCTCACGTTCTGCGCCCCTCCCGGGGTGCGAACCACAAGCACATAGCGAACGACCCCGTCCTCCCCGACGGTGAGCGACGATTCGTCGACCAGAAACCGGTTGGATGAGGCACGACTGACTTCGAACTCCCGCAGCGCCCGCTCCGACGGTGGCGGCGGCATCAAGAATTCCTCCTCATGCCAGTTCGGGTCGGGCGCGGAAAAAATCTGCGCGTGAAGCACAGCGGAGTGGAACATGCAGGCCACAAACACCACCGAGAGCGATCGTCCCATCGAATACAAGCTGCAATTCCCCACAATCCGTGGCCTGATTGTTCGCCAGTCTCGCCTCCGCACGACACGTGGGCAAGACCGGGAAGAAGCGAGCCGCAAAGTCGCGGATCGTCCGTCCAGACTTCAGGCCAGATCCGTAATCAGCTCCGCGAGGGTTTCCGGCGGAAGCGTATCCAAGTGCATAGGATACTCCTTATGATCACAGCCCACCTTCATCTGCGCACCAGCTTTCAATGAAGCACGCATCTCCGGGGTCAGTTCGAAGCGCAGGAAGTGCACCGCAGAGGTCTTGTCTTCCGTCGTGCGTTCAAGATCCTCGTCGGCAATCGGATATACGCGCTTTTGGCCCTCCACCTGCACGAAGACCTGCCGCTCGATACCGCGCATCCGCGCCAAAGCCTCGCGTCGCTCGGCCTCGCCGGTGTACTCGATCATCATCGTGGCCTTGAAATTGCAGCCGTCCGGGACCAACGGGTTATACGCATCCAGTTCGTCCTGTATGCCCTCGCTTTCGAAGATGCGCTCCACGCGAAGCATTTCCTGAATCTGATATCGCATCAACTCCTCGTTTTCGAAGATGAGGGTCAGGTGCTCTCCCAGGTGAACGGTGCGTCGTCTGCGCAGAGCGATGATGCGCTGCCGGATCTGCGGCCGCGCCTTGTGGTACTCCTCCAGCGACAGGAGGCTGTCCGGAGTGATCTTGGTCGCCATGCTCGATCTTCCTCTCTTGTTTCGTTCAGATTCCATAGGCCTTGGCGAGCAGCGACAGCGGGTGCATCAGCTCCGCCTGCTTGAGTCCGGCCTCTTCCATCCCTTGGGCGATATGATGACCGGCAAGCTGGCAGTCCGAGCTGATGTAGTTCGGCTCGGCCTCGCCCATGGCCCTGAAGACGGGGCGACCAATCTTCATCGCGGTGGCGTGAAATGCCTTCTTGACGCCCCAGGTTCCGGAGTGCCCCGAACAGCGCTCGACTACGGTCACGTCAGTGCCGGGTACGAGTTGCAGGGCCTCGGCAGTCTTCTTTCCGACGTTCTGCACACGGCTGTGACAGGGAACGTGATAGCCGATGCGCCCGAGTTCGTTCTTGAAATCGGTCTTGAGCAGTCCATCGCGATTGCGCGCGACGAAATACTCGAACGGATCCCACATTGCTCCCTTGACGGCCTGCGTATCCGCGCACTCGGGAAACATCAAGGGCAATTCCTGCTTGAAGGTCAGTGTACAGGAAGGAATCGGTGTCAAGATCGCGTAGCCGTCCCGCGCATACCTGGCAAGCTGGGGAATATTGACTTCCTTGCTTGCCGCCACCGCATCCAGGTCGCCGAGCTCGAGCTTGGGCATGCCGCAGCACACTTCCTTTTCGATCAGTACGAACGGGATCGCGTTGTGACGCAGGATCTTGAGCAGGTCCTGGCCGATTCCAGGCTCGTTGAAATTGATGTAGCAGGTCGCGTACACGACCACCTTGCCGGGCGTGCGCTCGCCATCGACGACCTTGTCGCTGCCCGACTCGCCGGCGATCGAACGGAACTTCTTCGGCGCATACTCGGGAATCCACGCGTTGCGATCGACACCGAGTGTCGACTCCATCACGCTCCGCATCAATCCGGTGCGATTGACCGCATTGACAGTCTGCGTCACTACCGGAATTCCGGCGAAGCTGCCCAATCTGTCCGTAGACGAGAGCAGCTTGTCACGCCATCCCGTTTCACCCTTCTTGTACCTCACCGCCTTCGCCCGCAACATCAGGTGCGGGAAGTCCAGGTTCCAGGGATGCGGCGGGACGTAGGGGCACTTCGTCATGTAGCAGACATCGCACAGGTAGCACTGGTCCACGACCTTCCAGTAGTCTTTCTTCGCGACCCCCTCGACCTCTCCTTCATCGGTCTCGTCGACCAGGTCGAAAAGCGTAGGGAACGCGTGGCACAGACTGAGGCAGCGACGACAGCCATGGCATATGTCGAAGACTCGTTCCAGTTCCTTCGTCAGCTTGGTTTCATCGTAGAAGTCGGGGTTCTTCCAGTCGAGGGGATGCCGGGTCGGCGCTTCAAGATTGCCTTCGCGTACGCTCATGGACTCACCTGATGGTGCAATGGGGACGGAAAATGAGCCCGCGCTGCACGAGGCAGCGCGGATCCACATCCTGACGGCGCATGCTGCGCCGACAGATCAACGCCAACCGATCAGTCGACCAGTGCGTCGAGCGCCTTCTGAAAGCGATTCGCGTGCGACCGCTCCGCTTTGGCAAGCGTTTCGAACCAGTCGGCAATCTCGTCGAAGCCTTCTTCCCGCGCGGTCTTTGCCATGCCGGGATACATGTCGGTGTACTCGTGCGTCTCACCGGCCACCGCAGACATCAGATTGTCGCGAGTCGCGCCGATCTTCATGCCTGTGGCCGGATCGCCAGAGGCCTCGAGAAACTCGAGGTGGCCATGAGCATGGCCGGTTTCGCCTTCAGCCGTCGACCGGAAGAGCGCCGACACGTCATTCTGACCTTCGATGTCAGCCTTGTTTGCGAAGTACAGATACCGACGATTGGCCTGCGACTCGCCCGCGAACGCTTCTTTGAGACAGGTTTCGGTCTTGGAACCCTTGAGTTGCGGCATACATTCTCTCCTGTTGCTCGATTGAGTTGTTTGCCGGAGACGGACAGGCACGGAGCCTGAACTGACTCCAGCACTTTCACTGTAGCGCACGAACACAGAATCACGAAAATTGTGAAAATCTAACATACCGATAGGTTATGTCTATTGCCAGATTCCCGTGACAGGATCATCGGCCTGATGCTGCAACGCAGGCACACGTGATGCGGTGCCGGGCGATGCGGTGCCGGGCGAAGCCGGCACTTCAGACGATTACGGTTGACGGGCGGCCAACAACTCGCGATAAGCCTCCGGCGGCTGGGGCGGACGAGCCCTGAACAGCACCGACGACAATTCCGACAGTGCCTGCTGATAGACCTGCCGTTTGAACTCTATGACTGCCTCGAGCGGGACCCAGTACTCGCTCCAGCGCCAGGCATCGAACTCCGGGTGCTTGCTGGCGCGCAGACAGACGTCGCAATCCCTCCCGACCAGCCGCAGCAGAAACCAGATCTGCTTCTGCCCACGGTATGTATTCCGCCATTCCCTGCGGATCCAGTGTTTCGGAACGTCGTATCGCAACCAGCCACGAGTACGTCCGAGAATCTTCACGTGCTCAGGGCGCAGACCGACTTCCTCGAACAATTCCCGATACATGGCCTGCTGCGGCGACTCGCCGTGCTTGATGCCGCCTTGCGGAAATTGCCACGAGTGTTCACGAATGCGTTTACCCCAGAAGACCTCGTTTCGTACATTGACCAGAATGATGCCGACGTTCGGGCGATAGCCTTCACGATCGAGCATGATCGAACCCTTGATTCGGTAGTTGATTGGATTCTTCCACACTTACACGGGCTTGGAAAGCGGGCTTCTTGGCGAGGCTCCTCTCCCTCCGCACGTCCCTGGCGCCCATCGAGGTGAATACATCACCATGCGGGGCGGCCTCCCGGTCGGTTCACGGCCCTAGCCGAAACGCTGTAGGCTGCTAGAATTCACGTCCTGCTCAACCGCGATCACGGGATCACAGCATGCTTGCAAGTCGGTTCTTCATCTCCACCCTCAAGGAGGCCCCCTCGGATGCCGAGGTCACCAGCCACCGGCTGATGCTGCGCGCCGGGTTGATCCGCAAAGTGGCCGCCGGCATATACAGCTGGATGCCGATGGGGCTGCGTTCGCTGCGCAAGGTCGAGACGATCGTGCGCGAGGAGATGAATCGTGCCGGCGCGGTGGAAGTACTGATGCCCGCCGTCCAGCCCGGCGAACTGTGGCAGGAATCGCGCAGATGGGACGCCTACGGGCCCGAGCTTCTGCGCATGAAGGATCGCCATGACCGAGACTTCGTGATCGGTCCGACCCACGAGGAGGTCATCACCGACATCGCACGCCGCGAACTGCGCAGCTACCGGCAATTGCCCCGGCACTTCTATCAGATCCAGACCAAGTTTCGGGATGAGATCCGGCCTCGCTTCGGCGTCATGCGCGGCCGCGAATTCACCATGAAGGACGGGTATTCCTTCCATGCCTCATTCGAGGACCTGGAGCGCGAGTACCGCAACATGTACGACACCTACGGCCGCATCTTCACGCGCATGGGCCTTCAGTTCCGGGCGGTCGCGGCCGATACGGGTTCCATCGGCGGAACGGGCTCGCACGAGTTCCACGTGATCGCGGAAACCGGTGAAGACGGCATCGCCTATTGCCCCGATTCGGATTACGCGGCCAACGTCGAACTGGCGGAAGCCGTGGGTCCCGGTTTCGCACGTCCCCCGTCATCGCGCAGTCTCGAGAAGGTACACACACCAGGGGCGAAGACCATCGCGGAGCTTGTCGATTTCCTGAGAATTCCGGTCGAGACCACCGTCAAGGCAATCGTGGTGAGGGGCGACGAGGAATCCCGCGGCGAGCCGGTGCTGTTGATGCTGCGCGGCGACCACGAACTGAACGCGATCAAGGCGCAGAAGATCGACGGCATTCACGCGCCACTCACGTTCGCAACGCAGGACGACATCGTCAGGGCATTTGGTGCCAACCCCGGATCACTCGGCCCGATAGGCTTCAAAGGCAGGGTGATCATGGATCGTACCGTGGCGGCAATGTCGGACTTCGTCGTCGGCGCCAACGATGATGGCTGGCACTATGTCGGCGCCAACATCGGCCGTGATTTTCCCGAACCCGAGGTTGACGACTTGCGCAACGTCGTCAAGGGCGACCCCTCGCCGGATGGCAAGGGCAGACTCGATATCTGCCGCGGGATCGAGGTGGGACACATCTTCCAGCTTCGCACGAAATACTCGGAAGCGATGAACTGCAAGTTCCTGGATGACAACGGCCGGGAGCAGGTCATGGAGATGGGTTGCTACGGCATCGGCGTGACCCGCATCCTCGGCGCGGCAATCGAGCAGAATCACGACGAGCGGGGTATCATCTGGCCGTCATCGATCGCACCGTTCGAGCTCGTCATCTGTCCGGTGGGCTGGAGCAAGTCGGAAGAAGTGCGCACCGAGGCCACGCGCCTTCTCGATGCTCTGCTCGCTGCCGGCGTGGACGCAATACTCGATGACCGCAACGAGCGCCCCGGGGTGATGTTCGCGGACTGGGAGCTCATCGGGGTGCCGCATCGGCTCGTGATCGGCGACAGAGGCCTCAAGGAAGGGCTCGCCGAATACCAGGGCCGCAGGGATACCGAGCCTACCCGAATCGCGCTCGGCCAGACCGTGGAGTTGGTGAAGATGAAGATCGCCGCGCAGGGAACCGCCTGAGGAAGCGCACGGAATGCTCTCATGCAAGCTCGTGTCGCGCTTTGCCCGCCTCGCCGCCACGCTCGCATTGGCGCTTGCGAGCGGCTTCGGTACGGCGGGAAGCCAGCAATACGAGCCGATGTCGGCAAGCGTGCGTGCCGCCCTTCATGCTGCGGTCAGTGACAGGGGCGTGCCACGGCTGCTGATTGCCGACCTCGCCGAACGTGACCGCTGGCTCGGAGAAATGTCCGGTCGGCTGGAAAAGCGCATTCCCGACGCGCGCTACCGCGAGGAGTTGCTCACGACGATCCACTACGAAGCGACACGAGCCGGTCTCGACCCGCAGCTCGTGCTCGGAATCATCGAAATCGAAAGTGCATTCCGCAAATACGCGGTGTCCAGCGCGGGCGCGCGCGGCTACATGCAGGTCATGCCGTTCTGGATCGACGTCATCGGTCGCCCCGACGACAACCTCTTCCACATGCGCACCAACCTGCGCTACGGCTGTACCATACTTCGGCATTACCTCGACATCGAGAAGGGCGATCTGTTTCGTGCCCTGGGTCGATACAACGGCAGCCTCGGAAAGGCCACGTATCCGAATCTGGTGCGCACCGCGTGGGAAGGCAAGTGGGCGTTCAGTCCGGTACGCCTTGCCGCGGATGGCGCGGAAACGACCCGGAACTGAGGGCTCGCGGTCCTGGTCGCGCGAGCGCGTGGCCGCCAGCGCGAATCAGAACAGGCCCTAGGGGTCGGCCAAAGGAAGCAGGGTGTCGTACTTGACTTCGCGCAGCACGACCGCAGTACGCACGTTGGCCACACCGGGCATACGGAAGATGCGCCTGTGCAGGAAGGTGTCGTAGGCCTTCATGTCCGGCACGACGACCTTCAGGATGTAGTCGGCGTCGCCGGTGGTGCTGTAGCACTCGATCACCTCCGGGTGTGCCAGAACGCTCTGCTCGAACTCCTCGACCGTCGTTTCCGAGTGCCGCACCAGCGTCACGTGCGCCAACAGGCACTCCTTGAGTCCGACCGCCTCCCTGTCGAGCAGCACCGTGTGGCGGCGAATCAGCCCCTCGCGCTCGATTTCCTTGAGTCGTCGCCAGCACGGAGTGGCCGAAATGCCTACCCGGCGAGCCAGCTCCTGTACCGAAAGGCGCGCGTCCCGCTGCAACTCGCAAAGCATGCGGCGCACAATTCGATCAAGCATCCTCAGCCTCCAAAAGGCCGTTAATCGAAAACAGACATTCTCATCCAACGTCCATAGCGGTCAAGTTGAGAACGATCCATCCACTCCTGCCGACTAAACTGTTACGAGCACAACGAGCGTGGATGCAAGGCAATTCGCGCCCACCGGAGAGGCACGATGGACATTCCACCCAACACCAAGGGCGACTCGGCGGTCACCGTCGCAGCTGCCCCGCCCCACACGAACGACAGGACACTGCTCGCCAGACCCGATTACCGCCTGAGCGACAATCTCGGTTCAACCCACGGCACGGTGTTTCTCACCGGTATCCAGGCGCTCGTGCGCCTGCCCCTCATGCAGGCCGCGCTGGATCGCAGCCGGGGGCTGAAGACGGCAGGATTCATCAGCGGCTACCGCGGCTCACCCCTCGGCGGCCTCGACCAGGCGCTTTGGCGCGCCGGCGGATTGCTGTCCGAGGGCAACATCGAGTTTCTGCCTGCCATCAACGAGGAACTGGGGGGGACTGCAGTCCTTGGCAGCCAGCAGGTCGAGACCGACCCGGACCGTAAGGTCGATGGTGTGTTCGCGCTGTGGTACGGCAAGGGGCCGGGTGTAGATCGCGCCGGTGACGCGCTCAAGCACGGCAATGCGTACGGCGCCTCACCGACCGGCGGCGTGCTGGTGGTGGCCGGGGACGATCATGGCTGCGTCTCCTCGTCGATGCCGCACCAGAGCGACCTGGCAATGCAGGCGTGGAGCATGCCCGTCATCCACCCGGGAAACGTCGCGGAGTACCTCGAGTTCGGACTCTACGGTTGGGCACTGTCACGCATCTCGGGAAACTGGGTCGGTTTCAAGGCCATTTCCGAAGTCGTCGAGAGCGGCATGACCGTGGACCTCGATCAGGTACGCACTCAATGGCATCCCCCGATCGACTTCACGCCACCGGATGGCGGGTTGCACTATCGGTGGCCGGATCTCCCAAGCCTGACGATCGAGCAGCGTCTTTCCGCCAAGCTCGATGCCGTTCGTGCGTTCGCCCGGGTAAACAGCATAGATCGCTGGGTGTGCACATCCCCACGGGCCGATCTTGGAATCATCACGGTGGGCAAGGCTCACTACGATTTTCTTGAAGTGTTGCGCCGGCTCGGACTCGGACCCGGCGAGTTGGACAGCGCCGGCATCCGCGTCTACAAGGTCGGCCTGGTATTTCCGCTCGAACCGACGCGCATCGACGCATTCGTCAGCGGACTGGCCGAAGTTCTTGTGATCGAGGAAAAGGCCCCCGTCGTCGAGCGGCAACTAAAGGAGATGCTGTTCAATCGTGGCGGGAACCGCCCACTCGTACTCGGCAAGCACGATGCAGCGGGAGATGCACTGCTGCCTGCAATCGGAGAGTTGCGGCCCTCGCGCATCATGCCCGCTCTCGCGCAATGGCTGGCGGTACACAAACCCGAACTCGATCGGCGCGAGCACGTGCGTGACTTCACCGCGCCGGCGCTGCTGTCGAACGTGGGAGATGCCGTGCGCCGCTTGCCCTATTTCTGCTCGGGCTGCCCGCACAACACGTCGACGCGCGTGCCCGAAGGCTCGATCGCGCAGGCCGGCATCGGCTGCCACTTCATGGCTTCCTGGATGGATCGCAGCACGACGGGCCTGATCCAGATGGGCGGCGAAGGTGTGGACTGGGCCGCTCACGGTCGATTCACGCAGCGTCCGCACGTGTTCCAGAACCTGGGTGACGGCACCTATTTCCACTCCGGTTCGCTGGCAATCCGTCAGGCGATTGCCGCCAGGGCCAACATTACGTACAAGATCCTGTACAACGACGCGGTTGCGATGACCGGCGGTCAGGCGGTCGACGGGGTGATCGGAGTGGAGCGCATCGCGCGTCAGGTCGAAGCGGAGGGCGTGCGGCAACTCGCTGTCGTGAGCGACGAGCCGGAGAAGTACCGGGGACAGGAAAGTCTCTTTCCGCCCGGGACCACATTTCATCACCGCAGCGAACTCGATGCAGTGCAGCGCCGGCTACGGGTGGTCGAGGGTGTCAGCTGCCTGATCTACGATCAGACCTGTGCTGCGGAGAAGCGCCGCCGTCGCAAGAAGGGAGAGTACCCCGATCCCGACCGGCGCATCTTCATCAATGCCGAGGTATGCGAAGGCTGCGGCGACTGTGGCCGACAGTCGAACTGTCTGTCGGTGTTGCCGCTCGAGACGCCGTTCGGGCGCAAGCGCCAGATCGAGCAGTCCTCGTGCAACAAGGACTACTCATGCGTACAGGGTTTCTGCCCAAGTTTCGTCTCGGTCGAAGGTGCTCGCCTCAGAAAGCGCGTCGCGCGGCTATCCAGCGAGGCCCTCGACGCACTGATCGCGGATCTCCCCCTGCCTGATTTCGCACTGGACGAGGCGCCGTACGACATGCTGATCACCGGTGTGGGCGGGACGGGCGTCGTGACCGTCGGCGCACTGGTGAGCATGGCGGCGCACCTGGATGGCATGGCCAGCTCCCAACTCGATTTCATGGGTTTCGCACAGAAGGGTGGCGCGGTGCTCGCATTCATCCGCTGGGCACGACGACCCGACCTTCTCAACCAGGTTCGCATCGACACGCAGCAGGCCGATCTGATGCTGGCCTGCGATCTGGTCGTCGGTGCCAGCGCCGATGCGCTGCA
>DAOMNN010000023.1:16703-19261 GCA_035443825.1 Rhodocyclaceae bacterium
GGACCATGGCTGCTGCGTGGGATGAAATGGCTGGCAAGGGGCAAGCGTTTGCGGGGTACACGGCTCGACCCGTTCGGACGGACGGCCGAGCGGCGCATGGAGCGCGAGCTCGTGCGGCGCTATGCAGAAATGATCGCCTTGCTGCTGGGCAAGCTTGGGCCGGAAACGCTGGAAATCGCGGTGGCGCTCGCCAGCCTTCCGGACGGCATTCGCGGTTTCGGGCATGTCAAACTTGAGAGTCTTCGACACGTGATCAGCCGCGAGGCGGAGCTGATGCGCCAACTCGGCGAGGAGGAGCTACTTGCGAAGGCAATGCCGCAGGACGCTCATCACCCGCGGGCTCCGGAATCCCGGCCAGCCCGCGCCGTCACGGTTCGCTAGGAGGCTGTCGGACTGGAGCATTGCTCGAGTCCGACAGCCGGCCAGGCGACGCTCAGGCGCTGGCCTGCAACGGCGCCGGCGAGGCGCTCGCAGACGCGGGGGCACTCTCCCCGTTCCTTTGCACCGTCGAAGCGGCATCCAGCGCCTTGACATCGCCGGAAATCTGGCCACCTTCCTCGATGAAGATCCTGCCGTAGCGAATCTTGCCACTGACCCGCCCCGTCGCATGAATGATGAGCTGGCTGCGCGCGGTCAATTCACCATCGAACTGACCGTGTATCTCCGCCACGTCGATACCCACCGTCCCGGAGAACGAGCCGTTCTCGGCGATGCGGATCACCCGGCTGTCCATCGTCGCCTCGACGCGACCCTCGACGACCAGCGTATCGCAATCCAGTATCTCGGCACCCTTGAGCTTGACCTCCGGGCCGACGATCAAGCGGCTGTCGCTGGCCTTGCCCGCGTCGACCTGTGCGGCGGCAGCGCCGGCCGGGGACGACTGGCCCGCGATGCCGGAGGAGGCGTTCGCGGACGCATCGCGCTGACCGACATTGCCTTCGCTCTGGACGGTTGAACCGGAAGGACTCTGGACGCCCGGAACGAGTCGGCCTCCACGAGCAGGTTGCGGTTCTGGGGTTTTCGGGAACAGCGTCGGTTTGTTGAACATGGTCTCTCCTTGAGTCCTTCCGGGTCTTGTGCGTGGGCACGCACGATGCGATTGAACCGATCGGGGCGATTACACATACCGTGGCGGGATCGAACGGGGTCGGCCCGGCTCCGACCCACGACGGCGGTGCGACGTATCGCCCTCCGGCGGCAAACGAGCGGACAGTCTAAACGCCACGATTGCGCACCGGTGCCGATCTTGTTTCAAAGTCATCGGGCGATGTCCGCACGTTACGGGTTAGGCTCGAGCTCGTGTGCGCCCCGAATCACGCTCCAAAACGTGCATCCCTGTGCAATTCAGCTTCCATATCAACAGCTTGATGTCGATGTGGGCAAGGCTCGAACAGGGGCAATTTTCTCCTTCCACGCCCGAAACCGACGTACATCCGTGCGAGACGCCCTTGCCCATGAAAAGTCTGCTTACAAACGGGACGACATCGATCAGGCCGTGCCCCCTACGGTGAGTCCGTCGATGCGCAGCGTCGGCTGGCCCACACCGACCGGCACGCTCTGCCCGTCCTTGCCGCAGGTTCCCACGCCCGGATCCAGCGTCATATCGTTGCCGATCATCGCAACGCGCGTCAGTGCGTCCGGCCCGTTGCCGATCAGCGTGGCCCCCTTGACCGGTCGCGTCACCTTGCCATTCTCGATGAGATAGGCCTCGGAAGTGGAGAATACGAACTTCCCCGACGTGATGTCGACCTGCCCACCGCCGAAGTTGACCGCATACAGACCCTTCTTCACCGATGCAATGATCTCCTGTGGGTCCTTGTCACCGTTCAGCATGCAGGTATTGGTCATGCGCGGCAGGGGCAGGTGGGCGTAGGATTCGCGTCGCCCGTTTCCCGTCGACCGTGTCTTCATCAAACGGGCATTGAGCATGTCCTGCATGTATCCGGTCAGGACACCATCTTCGATGAGCACCGTGCGCTCGGTGAGATTCCCCTCGTCGTCGATCGTGAGCGAACCGCGTCGATCCGGAATCGTGCCGTCGTCGATTACGGTCACGCCTCTTGCCGCAACCGTCTGCCCGATGCGGCCGCTGAACGCCGAACTGCCCTTGCGGTTGAAGTCGCCCTCAAGGCCGTGCCCGATCGCCTCGTGCAACAGGATGCCGGGCCAGCCCGAACCGAGCACGACCGTCATGGTGCCTGCGGGGGTGGGGTCCGCACCGAGGTTCGTCCGGGCCTGATGCACCGCCGCACCTGCATACTCGCGCAGGCGTTCCGGCGTGAACCAGGCATAGTCGAATCGCCCCCCGCCGCCTGCACTGCCCTGTTCGCGACGCCCGCCGTCTTCCATGATCACGGTCACCGACGCACGCACCAGCGGCCGCACGTCGGCCGCCATGTGGCCATCGTTGCGTGCCACCAGGACGACTTCCCACGAACCGGCGATGTGAGCCATGACCTGCGTGACGCGGGGGTCCTCGGCACGCGCAAGCGCTTCGAGTTTCTCCAGCAGCGCGACTTTCGCGGTATCGTCGAGCGACGCCAACGGGTCGTCCCCAC
>DAOMNN010000023.1:19361-28590 GCA_035443825.1 Rhodocyclaceae bacterium
TACTGAAAATAGAGATCCGCATAGTCGAGGCGGTGCTGCATGAGAATATCGAAGGCCTTGTCGATACCGCTTCGGCCCATATCGCGGGCTCCGAGCAGATAACGATCGGCCAGGTCGAGGGCGTTTGGTTCCTTGGTCATGGTTCATCCAGGTTGAGCGATGACGGTGTGACATCATCAGCGCGAAAACGATCTACGGGCCTGCGGGCTGCCAACCGCTTCCCGCACGTGCTCGAACGGTTCAGGTTCCCAGGCAACGATGCCGCAAGGCGGGCAGGCTTTCCCTGACCGCTGCAATTCGTTGCGGATCGAGGTCTGCAACGACGATGCCGCAACCTTCGTCGCGGCAGGCGAGTATCTCACCCCAAGGGTCGATGATCATCGAATGGCCCCAGGTCACCCGCCCGCTCGGATGACGGCCACCCTGCGCCGGCGCCATCACGAAGCATTGGTTCTCGATTGCACGCGCACGCAGGAGAACCTCCCAGTGGGCCTTGCCCGTGGTCCAGGTGAAGGCCGACGGAAGGACGATGAGGCTGACATCGCCCATGGCACGAAACAACTCCGGAAAGCGAAGGTCGTAGCACACCGAGAGACCGACCGTGCCCAACGGAGCGTCGAAGGTCACCACCGCTCGCCCCGGTTCGATCGTTGCCGATTCGTCGTAATGCTCGGCGCCCTTCTGAAAGCCGAACAGATGAATCTTGTCGTAA
This sequence comes from Rhodocyclaceae bacterium, assembly GCA_035443825.1. Lineage (GTDB taxonomy): Bacteria > Pseudomonadota > Gammaproteobacteria > Burkholderiales > Rhodocyclaceae > DAOMNN01. The sequence continues at coordinate 20,074 of DAOMNN010000023.1, forward strand.
CGTGCGATCCGCTCCCCGTGCGGATCGAACACCAGTGTGGCGTTCCGCACCTTTCCATCCACAGTCGCCATCAGCGGAATCGTTCCGCCTACGATCCAGACCCCGTGACGAACTGCCATATCGCGCAGAAAGTCCTGCAACGGCCCCCGACCTTCCTCCTCACGGATCCGAACCTTGGCCATCTCGTCCGCACCGATGAGTGGAAAATACTCCGGTAGTGCGACGAATTCGGCACCGGCGGCAGCGGCCTCCGCGACCAACACACCTGCGGCTTCGAGATTGGCATCCACATCAGGGCCCGAGACGGTCTGGATCGCGGCGATCCTCGTCACGGCCACCTCGTTTGCACCCTCATCTCATTGCTCTCCACTGGCTTTCTCCTGCTGCGATTGCGGACCGACGGGAACTTTCTCGACCACGGGATCCGCCCAGCTTCCGGTGATCGCATATCCGAACGCGAACATCCGTTCGATCGGGTCGCTCAGCACCTTCTGCGCCAGGTAGGCAATGACCCCCGCCATCGGATTTATCAGCCCCGCCGCCGCACCGACGGCCACCGACTCGGAGAGCGTCGGCTGGACGAGGACAGCCAGATCCTGGGTTTCCCTCTCGACGTCCGCGGACCCGGTAATCCATATTCTGGCAGCCGGCCCCGCAATCCTGAGGTCGTCGGTACGCATCACGCCGGACGCCATCGCGATGCTACCGGAAATGGATTCGAAGGCGAAACCTTCACTGAATACATCCCGAAAATCCAGGGTCAGGCGCCGCGGCAAGGACTGCAGACTCAGTACACCCAACAAACGCCCCACACCCGGTTCCAGCTTTCGGAACTGCCCCTTGTAGGCCTCCAGCGCCACCGCTCCGGAAAGGGATGGATGGTGAATCCGGGTCGGAGCGCCGCGCCACTCGATCCCGCCGCTGAGAATCGCATTTCCACCCCTGACCGCTTCCGGGTAGCCGAGTCGAGCCAGAAACTGGCCGATATTTCGCGTTTCCAGCCGGAATGCGAGTTCGGTCAATGAATCCCGCCCGGAACGCCATTGTCCCGACGCATTCAGATCGCCCTCCGGATTGTCTATTCGGAGCGTGTTCAGTGTCCACAGGCCGTCCTCATTGCGTGCCTTGAGTTCAAGGCGTCCGAGATCCAGTCCTCGCAACACGAAAGTGTCGGCAACGATGTCCAGCGCGGGCAGATTGCGCAACGGTTCATCCGCTGGCGCATCCCCCGTGAGGGCCGCATCACCTTCCTCCGCGTCTATGGTCAGACGCTCGAAACGTGCCTTCAGCGAACCTTCGTCGGCGCTGCGCCAGTCGAACGACCCACTCGCCTGGTCGCTCGATATTCGTCCCTTCCAGCCGCCATCGTCTCCCAGCACGCCGAGTTCCAGCGCTGTCAGCTCCCGACCGAGAACCCTCATCCGACTGGCGCTCAGATCGACACCGGCGATCGGCCATCGACCATCCGCGGCTGCGTAGCCGGGCGCCTCGTCGCCTCGCCCCAACACCCTGCGCCACGCGTCGAGGTCCAGTTCATCGACGACTGCCGACAGCATGATTCCCCCCTGCGCAGTCGCGACCGGAGAGAAGAGGCCGATGCCGCCACGCTCGACCTCCCATCCGCCCTCACCCCGGCGACCCATCACCTCAGCCGTCCCGATATCGCCGAGTTCGACACGGATCGATTCACCCCTTCCGTCCCTGCGCATAGCCAATTCAAACTTGAACGGCCATGCGGCGTTGGCGCGCTTGTTGAGCGGATAGGGAAGGCTGGAGGACAGCCCCGTGAGTGCGCTGGTCACCACGACTTCCGCGAGCTTCGGCCGCAGATCGATTTCCGCTTTCCACGCGGAGGTGCCCGACAAGTGCGACAGGATCGGCCAATCAAGAAACTGGGTGAGCGCCCGCATCGCAGCGCCCCCTTCGACCGAGAAGCGCACACCCCCGCCTTGCGGCGTGTGTGCCGAAAGCCGCAAGGGTTCGCCGAGCGCGCGAGCGCGTGCATCCGTGATCGTCAGTTCATCGCGCGTGAAAAGCACCCGGCCGGTCGCATCGGTCAGTGCGGGCAAACCCTCGATCACACCGAGCCGGTTGCCTGTGAAGCGGAATTCGCCTGCAACCTGAGTATCGTCGATGTCGCCCAGCGGCATCACCAGCGTCAGGTCCAGCGCTCCCCGGCCCTCCGCTGTCATGTGATCGGTGAAACCATCGATGCGCGCTGCAACCGGACTGGCGGATACGAAACGCAGGAATTCCTGCGTAGGCCCCATCGCACTCCCCTTAAGGTGCATCACCGCACCACCGGGCTGGTCGAGATGGGGCACGTCCGCCACCACGTCGGCAAGCGTGACCCCCAGGATGCTTGCACGATCGGCACTGATGCGCATGCCTGGTCCTTCGAAGCGCAACTCGGCATCGATCGCCCCGATCGCGGGCCATCCTGCGGCGTAATCCAGATTTGCACCGGCAACGCGAACCGTGACGAGAAACTGCCCCGATTGCCCATCTTCGAACGGAAACTCGTCCAGATTGCCCTTCAAACGCAAGCGCGCGTCTGGCACGAATCCCTCGGTCAACGCCCCACGCAGCCAGTTGCGCGTGTACTCATTGACCACCCAGGGTAGATAACGCCAGACGGACGGCCCTTCGGCGCGCGTCAGTCGCGCCGCAAGATCGATTTCGCCACGCCCGCCCTCGACCGGAAAATACCTCCCCGAGGCACTGCCCGCCGCATCGGCATTTTCGAAGCGGGCACCGTCGAGCATGAATTCCAGCCGTCCGCTGCGCCGCGTCCACCCGCCTTCGGCCTGGATCGAGGCGAACGCTAGACGCGCTTCCGGAAATACCGCCGGCAGATCGATGGCAGCATCGCTTCCGGCCAGGGTGAACCGCCCGCTGTCATGATCTCCGGCAAGTTCACCTGAAAAACCCTGGATCCCCGGCACGACGCCGTGCGGACTCAGCCCGAGACCGGAAAAACGCGTCCGTGCCGACCAGGACGGACCGCTGCCTGCTTGTCCGTTCCACTCGAAGCTGAGATTCTGGAACGTGCCGCTGGGACCGAAGGTTTCCAGGCCATCGCGCAGTTTGTCCCCGAACGGCAGATGCGCTGCAAGGCGGGCCAGCACGCCGATATCGAGAGTGCTCGCCTTGAACGTCCCTCCCGATTGCTGAATATTGGCAATATCGCGGATCGTGAGGTCGAGATCCGTCGGACCGAATTGCAGATCCTCGTCGCCGGCAAACGCCATGGATCGTGCCGTGAACTCATACCCGCCGGCGACACGCTTGCCGCTGAAGCTTCCCCTTACACGCCTGAGGCGCAATTCGGGCAGACCCTCGGACAAGCGCGTCGACACGTCGTCCAACGCCACGTTTGCGGTCAGTATGCGCGGCATGCCGTCGATGACATCGATCCACGCACGCAGCCCGCCGAGCCCGTCGAGCGGGACGGGATAGTCCACCCACGCGTTCCACGCACCGAGATCCGCGCCATCCAGGGCAACATAGATCTGGCCCGCCCAGGTCGCCGGATCTCCCGGCCGAATGCTGACCAGATCTCCCCGCACATCCAGCATCGCCGCGATCTCGGCGGGAGGGTTCGAGCGGATCCCGAACCGGTAGCGGGCACCTTGCCTGGACAACCTGAAATCGACATCCGAAAGTCGCAGTGCAGGCGCACCGCGAAGCTCGTCGGACCAACTTACCGTGGCACCCTGAATCACCACCTCGCGTTGCGCCAGCAGCCATTCCGGGAGTTCCCCACCTCTCGCGTGCGGATCGATCCTGACACCCGCCACGAAAACCTGGCCGTCGGCTGTCCGTTTCAGTGCGAGTTCGGGCGAAATCAGAACCAGTCGATCGAAGTGCGCCTGGCCGCGCAGCAACGACGACCAGGCCACCGTCGCATCGACCCGGTCCAGACGCAGCGCGGAATTGCCGTTCGCGTCGAGAATTCTCAGGCCGGACAGATGCAGGCGTGGACGCAGGCCCGACCAGTCGGCCGACAAGGCGTCGATGGACACCGGCAGACCGATCGCATGTTCGAGGGCCGCAACGATCTGCGGCCGATACTCATGTACCCGCGGGACGACGACCTCGCGTACCAGCAGAAACAGCCCTGCCAGCGCGAAAAACGCGACGATCACCGCGGCCATGCCGAATCGTGCAATGGCTGCACCGGGCCGGGCAGTCGATACGTTCTCGTCGTGAGTGGGAGAGTTGGGCAGCGGGCTTATCATCCTGGACACGTTCACGATACGACGGGCAAGCCCGCGCTTGGCTACAATCTTGCCGGTGGGAATGACGAATTCACCACAACTTGCCGATCTTCTGTGAATTTTATCCCGGATACCCTGCGTCCATGTCCTTCGATTCTCAAGCCCTGCCGCAGAATGTTTCGACGGCCGCCGAACAATCGCGATTTCTTTCACGCATGATCGAAAGCCGAGCCTGGCTTGCCTCGAGTCTTGCAGCGTCCACGACCGGCCCGCTCGACGCCGAAGCGATGCGGGCCTTCCTGGCCGGCCAGGCGCTTGGCGAGGATGGGCTTGGAGCTGCGCTGCGCGACTTGCGAACCTGGGTGCTGTGCCATCTGGCGACACGCGACCTGAATGGCGCGGCCGACCTGGCCGAGGTCACGGAGACGATGACGCTGCTGGCGGAGACATGCATCCGCACCGCACATGATCTCCTGCGCGAGGCGCTGGTCAAGCGCTACGGAACACCCTTGTCGCAATCGGGGTGGGCGCAGGAACTGCTTGTCGTGGGGATGGGCAAGCTTGGGGGGCGTGAACTCAACGTTTCGTCGGACATCGATCTGATCTTCATCTATCCGGAAGACGGCAACACGGGCGGGAAGACGGTGATCAGCAACTTCGAGTTCTTCGAGAAACTCGGAAAGCGCATCATCCGCGCCCTTTCCGAGGTAACCGAACACGGGCAGGTATTTCGCGTCGACATGCGGCTGCGGCCCAATGGCGACTCCGGGCCCCTGGTATGCTCCTTCGACATGCTGGAGAACTATTTCATCACGCAGGGGCGCGAATGGGAGCGCTACGCGTGGATCAAGGCCCGCGTCCTGAATGGCGAGCACTTCCGCGAGCTTGAGCAGATCGCCCGCCCATTTGTGTTTCGCAAGTATCTGGATTTTGGTGCGATCAATGCGATGCGCGACCTCCACGCGCAGATTCGCCGCGAGGTCAGCCGCCGCGACCGAGCGAACAATGTGAAGCTCGGCCCGGGCGGGATTCGCGAGATCGAGTTCATTGCCCAGGTATTCCAGCTGATACGCGGCGGCCGCGACACCGATCTGCAGATTCGCCCGACGCTGAAGGTGCTGGGGGAACTCGCGGCAAGAGGCATTCTGACTGCGGAGGCCGTGCAGGAACTATCGAGCGCCTACGTGTTTCTGCGTCGTCTCGAGCATCGCCTCCAGTACCTCGACGATGCGCAGACCCATGACATCCCCGAATCCCCGGAGGACCGCTCCCTAATCGCTCGAACCATGGGATTTCCCGACTTCGATGCACTGCACTTCGCGCTCGAGCAGCATCGTCACGCGGTCAGTCGCCACTTCGACGACGTCTTTGGCGATCCCTCGGAAGACCGCCATGCACTTGACGACCTGTGGTCGTCAGGCGATGGAGAAGGCGGTACGGACGCGATTCTCGCAGGGCTCGGCTATCAGGATCCGCCTGCGGCGGCGCGCAGACTCGGCGATCTGCACCAGAGTTCGCGCTACCAGCAATTGCCGAATCACATCCGCAGTCGCCTCGACGCACTGATTCCGCGGGTTGTCGAAGCGGCGGCCGCAACCGGCGTGCCGGACGAGTCCCTCGCGCGTTGTCTGAATCTGCTCGAAACGATCTCACGTCGAGGCGCCTATCTGGCGCTGTTGCAGCAATACCCACAGGCACTCAAGCGCGTCGCCGACCTGGTCAGCGCGTCGAGCTGGGCAGCCGATTACCTGACGCGGCATCCGATCCTGCTTGACGAGCTGCTCGACGACCGTCACCTCGACCAGGAAACCGACTGGCCTGCGTTCGCGGCCGAGTTGCGGCGCGCACTCGACGCGATCGAGCCGGACATGGAGCATCAGATGGACATGATGCGCGAACACCATCATGCCCAGGTCTTTCGCCTGTTGACCCAGGACATCGCCGGCAAGCTGACGGTCGAACGATTGGCCGATCATCTGTCGGCGCTGGCCGATCTGATCCTCGAACTCACCCTGCCGCTGGTGTGGCGCAAGATCCGCAAGCGTCACCGCGAGGACCCCAGGTTTGCCGTCATCGCCTACGGGAAGCTGGGCGGCAAGGAGCTCGGCTACGCTTCCGATCTGGACATCGTGTTTCTATACGACGACGAGGCACCGGAGGCGATCGAGGTGTACTCGCGCTTCGCGCAGAGAATCAACACCTGGCTCTCCAGCCAGACCGCGGCCGGGATCCTGTTCGAGACCGACCTGCGTCTGCGACCCAACGGCGACTCCGGTCTGCTGGTCACGTCACTGGAGGCCTTTCGCAAGTACCAGCTCGAATCGGCATGGGTATGGGAGCATCAGGCCCTCACCCGAGCGCGCTTCTGCGCCGGGGATACCGCGCTGGGAACCGCGTTCGAAGCAATTCGCTGCGAGGTGCTGCAACAGCCGCGAGACGTCGACGCGCTACGCAGCGAGGTGCTGGCAATGCGCGCAAAGATGCGCGGGGTGCATGCAGGAAAGAGCGGCCTGTTCGATCTCAAACATGATCCGGGCGGGCTGGTCGATGTCGAGTTCCTGATTCAGTATCTCGTGCTCGGATACTCTCACCAACACCCGGAGTTGACGGGCAATCTGGGCAACATCGCATTGCTCAGGATTGCCGGCGAGCTGGACCTGATCCCGGCCGCACTCGCGGCCCAATGCGGAGACTCCTACCGACTGTATCGCCGTCTGCAGCATCGGCAGCGGCTGAACGGGCAGCCCGCTCGTGTGCGCCCCGACGAGATCCGCGGTGCCCGGGAGCCGGTCGTCGCCCTGTGGTCGCGCGTGCTCGGTCCCTCGACGTGAAATGTTTCTGCAACATTAACGTCATATCAAGCGGCAAGACGCGGAGGGCCCGGCAGGCTAGAATCAGATCTCCCGTTTGCCAATCAGAGGTTATGAACCGATGGTGATTCAGGCATGAGCGATGAAATCGAACTGAAGCTCGGGCTCCCGCGCAAGGCGGTTGCGGCGCTGAGGCGCCATCCTCTGTTCGCAGCTGCAGAAAAGCAGGGCAATGCTGTCACATTGGACAACACGTACTACGACACGGCCGAACTGGCGCTGAAGAACAAGCGGATCGCGCTGCGCACGCGGCGCCACGGCCGAACCTGGTTGCAGACGGTCAAGTGCGGAGCCCGGTCCACGGGCGGGCTGACGCACCGCCCCGAATGGGAACAGCCGTTCGATGGCAGCTTCGATTTCTCGCTCGTGACTGCAACGCGCGTGCGCAAGTTTCTCACGCGTATCGAACCGCAACTCGTACCCGTGTTCTCGACCCGCTTCCGACGCGAGACTCGCGCCTACGCACCAGACGATCGGGTACGCATACTCATGATGATCGATACCGGTGAAGTGATCGCCGGCGAGCGAACCGAGCCGATCTGCGAACTCGAGCTCGAACTCGAACGCGGCCGCCCACTCGATCTGCTGCTCCTCGCGTGCCGCCTTGTCGCCGACCTTCCATTACTGCCGGACGACGTCAGCAAGGCCGAACGCGGCTACCGCCTCCACCTCGATCAGAAACCGCAACCGGCGCGCGCAGAGCCCTCCGAAGTCGAACCGGATCAGTCGCCGGTCGAGGCCTTTCGAACCCTTGCGTTTTCTTGTACCCGTCAGTGGCAGGCCAACGCACGCGCTGCCACCGCGGGTCACGACCCTGAGTTCATCCATCAGCTTCGCGTATCGCAGCGGCGCCTGCGATCGCTCATACGGCTTTTCAGTCCGGCGCTGCCGGAGGCCTTCGCGTCGGATTGGAGCGAACGTCTGCGACAGAACGCTAACAGCTTCGGCGACGCGCGTGATCTGGATGTGCTGTGCGACGAGATCGTGGCGCCCGCCGCAACCGAGCGTGCCGACGAAGATCCTGCCATTGCCCGCTTGCAGACGATCGTGAACGAGGCGCGCGATCGCGCACGAGATCACGCGCTCGAGGGGCTGGACCCGGCCTCGCAGGGACGGCTCCTGATCGGATTCATGGCAGCGCTCCATGCGCTGCCGAGCAACAATCTGATCGGCGCGGCCGACCTGCGCAAGTTCGCACGGCTGCAACTCACCCGCCTGCGCAGAAAGATTCGCAAGCGCTTCGAATCGGCAAGGGGTCTCGTGCCCGCAAGGCTCCATGCCTTGCGCATCGCGCTCAAGCAGTTGCGCTACGGCGTGGAGTTCTTCGCACCCCTGATGCCACCCAAGAGTCTGGCACGCTACATGAAGGCGCTCGCCCGTGCCCAGAACGCGCTGGGCTTCATCAACGACGTCGATGTCGCGAAGGC
>DAOMNN010000023.1:28690-45034 GCA_035443825.1 Rhodocyclaceae bacterium
TCGCCCGTGCCCAGAACGCGCTGGGCTTCATCAACGACGTCGATGTCGCGAAGGCAGCACTCGTGAAATTGGCTGGAGGCGACTCCGAAATGCGGTCCGCGGCTGCATTCATATGCGGATGGCATTCACCGCGCTATGCACGCTTGTGTCGGCGTTCGATTCGCGAACTGGAGCCCTTGCTGTACGCAAGGGCCCCTTGGAACCGTTGAGGTCGCAGCACGCCACACGATGGCGAATCGCGCGGCACCTTGAACCGGCCCCTGTCACGGAGCTGACATCCCGGGGGAGTACGCTTGGGTGCCAGGACATAGCGGGTCGGGGCAGACATTGCGGTACTCATGCCATTGCCCTCCCGGAAGCAAGGAACCGACATGGATATTTTGCTGTGGCGCCACGCGGAGGCCATCGACGGTGCGCCAGACCACGCGCGCGAACTGACCCTGCGCGGACAGAAGCAGGCGCGCAAGATGGCGGCGTGGCTGAAGAAGAATCATCCAAGGCCTTTGCGCGTGATATGCAGCCCCACCGCAAGAACCCGCCAGACCGCCGCTGCATTCACCGAGAATGTCGAAGTCGTGGCCTCGCTCGGCCCGGGTGGCAGTGTCGCCGACATGCTTGCGGCGGCAGGATGGCCTGATTCCAGTGTGGCCTGTCTCGTCGTCGGCCACCAACCGGCACTCGGGCGTCTCGCAGCGCTGCTGCTCGCTGGCACCGAAGCCGACTGGACCATCAAGAAGGGAGCGCTGTGGTGGTTCAGCAGCCGCGTACGTAACGGCGAGACCCAGACCGTTCTCCGCGCCGTGGTACCGCACGATCTTTGCTGACACGCTCGACCGAACCCGACTGAGCTTCGACGCGATTACGGCACTTGCCGCTCATGCCGCGGTCTACTGTTTGTTCGCGGGTCATGTGAAAAGCTTTGCATGCTTGCCGTGCGTTCCGGTTTAAAATACAAATTCACACGAGTCCATTCGATGATCAAGCGCTTCGTCCCTTCTCGCGAAAGCATCAAGCAGAACCGCCTGCTTCGCTGGCTGGGGCCGCGTATTCACGACCCGCTTCTGTGGCACGTCAACCGCAACTCGGTTGCGCGTGGGGTGGCCATCGGTGCCTTTTTCGGTCTGATGGTTCCTGTCGCACAGATCCCTGCGGCGGCAGTGGTCGCGCTGGCCTTGCGCGCCAATCTGTGGGTCGCCGCGATCGCAACGCTGGTCAGCAATCCATTTACCTACGGTCCGATCTACATTTTCGCCTACAAGATCGGCAGCAGTATTCTTCCGCCCGCCGTCGCAAGCGGCGCAATCATTGCCGATGACCATGCCACAAGCACGCTGCAGTGGCTCATCGACACGTTGCACTGGCTGACCGGCATTGGGCGTCCCCTGGTCCTGGGCATGTTGTTGATGGCGATCACCGCCGCCATTGTCGGCTACTTCGGTATTCTCCTGCTGTGGCGCCTCAAGGTCGTGATGAAGCGGCGTAAGCAGCGCAGCGAGCGCATAGCAGTGCGACGCGCTGCCGATCCCTCCTGATATCGGGATCGCCTCGGGACTTTTTTGCCTTGCACAAGAAGCGTATCCTGTGCGCGATGATCCCTGCAACGCTTCCGCAAACATGAACGAATCCGCCGCAAACGGCACGGTCCGGATCATCGATGGCGTCAAACGCGTCTACTACGACGGTTACTGGATCAAGGCGTACGACGCGCCCGACGACACGTTGAAGGCCAAACGTCGCCTCATCGAGGCGCTTACGCGGCGCCTGTTCAATCACGTCGAACATGGCATCAACATCCCCGGAAAGCGCCTCAGGGAAGCACGCGAGGCATTCGCGAGCGAATCCGACCCCGAACGCCGAAGGGTCAAGGGTGCCATGCTCGCTGGCGCACTGTTCAATCGTGCCACCGATATTTTCACCAAGCTGGTCGACCTTCAGGAAGAAGGTGTCGACGTCGTCCAGGACAGCGCACTGATGCGTGAATGCGGCCAGTGCCTTCAGGAAGCCCTGACCCTCGGGAAGATGGTGCTTCACCGCAGTGGCGACGAAGGCATCGACGAACTCTGGGGCGAACCGTTTCGCGCATTCTCGATTCCGATCGAGGCTTTCTACGAAAGCCGCTACATCAAGATATCGCAGACCCTGAGAGACATCGACCGCATTGCCGCGGTGATGGCGGCCAGCCTGGCGGGAAGCCCGCTCTTCGAAGGCATCGAAAAGGACGTGTTTCTCTTCGCCGAGGCCGCAAAGGTGAAGTGTGAAACCCTGCGCACGGATCAGCACATCTTCGACATCTGGACCGACTTCGTGGTCGCTGCCGAGCATCTCGGCGCTTTCGTGCCGCGACTTGCCCAGGCACCTACAGCCGAACGATTGCAGCTCGCCGCAGATGGCATGCAGCTCGTTCTCAAAGGCAAGGAACTCGTGAGCTACATCACCCGCGCGAGGGTGACGATGCCCAAGAGCACGCGCGAATTCATCGAGCGCTGCGAACACTACGGAGAAGTGTCACGCGCACATTTCACGGTCGTATCGTCATCCTGACCCGCGTGCGGCAGGACCGTACTTGCGGCGCCTGCCCTTCGCGAGGTGCAAGCGACGGCGCGGAATCCCACTCAGGCGATCACGCCACCGCCCAGGCACACCACGGACTCGTAGACGACCACGCTCTGGCCCGGGGTTAGGGCCCACTGGGGCCGGGCGAACACGATCTCCGCCTGTCCCTGCGAGAGCGATTCGATCTCGCAGGCCGTGTCGGCGGTCCGGTACCGTGGCTTGGCTGTATATACCCAGTGTGTATGCGGATCCCGTCCGGAGATCCAGTTCAGTTCGGTAGCTGTCAGACGGTCTCCGAGCAGGGCAGCATGGTCGTGCCCTTGCACGACATAAAGGACATTGCTTGCCATGTCCTTGGCTGCGACGTACCACGCCTCATGGGTGCCCGCCTCGTCTTCGTTGCCCCTGATGCCCCCGATGTGCAAACCCTTGCGCTGACCGATCGTGTGGTACATCAACCCCTGATGCTCTCCCAGGATCCGATCGTCGTCGAGGCAGCGGATTTCACCCGGCCGCGCCGGAAGGTAACGCATCAGGAACTCGCGAAAGGGCCGTTCCCCGATGAAGCAGATTCCAGTCGAATCCTTCTTGTCAGCCACGTGGAGACCCGCATCGGCCGCCATCGTTCGGACGTCGCGCTTGTATAGATCACCAAGCGGAAACAGGGTCCGCGAGAGTTGTTCCTGGGTCAGCCGATACAGGAAATAGCTCTGATCCTTGGTCCCATCCTCGGCCTTGAGCAATTGGTATTCGACCCGCCCGTCGTTCTCCCATCGACGCACCCGCGCGTAGTGGCCGGTTGCGATCCGCTCGGCGCCGAGGTCCATGGCGTGATCGAGAAAGCAGCGGAACTTTATCTCCGAGTTGCACAGCACATCCGGGTTCGGCGTTCGTCCCGCTTCGTACTCGCGCAAGAAATCGGCGAATACACGGTCCTTGTACTCACGAGAGAAGTTCACAACCTCGAGATCGATCCCGATCACATCGCATACGGAGGCCACGTCGACCAGATCCTGGCGTGTCGAGCAATGCGCGTCATCGTCATCGTCTTCCCAATTCTTCATGAACAGGCCGGTCACCTGATAGCCCTGCTGCTTGAGCAGCAAGGCCGCGACCGAGGAGTCGACGCCGCCGGACATGCCGACGACCACCTTCATACCGTTCGGATCACCTTCACTGGACATTCGGTCCATCTCCATTCAACCAATCGGCCAACGGCAGGATCACCGCAGGCTCCCCGTGCTCGACAAACCAGCTGTCGACGACGAATCGAGTGCCGGGAGCAAGCTCCGGCTCACCGGCATCGAGGTCGGAAGTATGCGGTTTCTCGACGCCATCCGCGCAATCGCACAGCGCCAGCAGCACAGGCACATGGTCCGGCACCCGATCCGCATCCAACGGCGCGGGACGCGCATCGTGAGCAACGACTTCCTCGATGACGGCGGAGAAATGCTGAAAGATCAACCGCGTCCGGCGTTCAGGACCCAGGACCCTGTGGAAGCGCAGCCACTCACGCGACTGCATCAGTTCGAGCAGGCGGGTCGTTGTGGTCGAATGGTCGATGCAATCCATGCGCCCATTGACACCGCGGTCGAGATAGTTGCCCGCCCGATCGGCCGATATCGGTGATTGCCGACCGGCGATCCGGTACAGGTCTCCCACGGCGGCCGCAATCGCCGCGCGCTCCGATGCCGGATCGCGGGCCCGGCCCAGCTGGTCGCGCAGTCGCTCGAGCTCGCCGAGATCGTAGGCCACGCTCACCCTGGTCGCACAGGAATAGTTGAAGCAAACCTCAATGCGCGCCCCCCCTTGCGCACTCACGCTGGCCAGCGACAGCAAGACCGCCACGCAAGCGAACCGCATCAGGCGACGTGACACAGCATCTCCAGACCGAAGCGATGCCCTGCGACCCAGTCCTCCGCGCACTTGAGCACCAGCGGGCTGCGGTGACGGTCACGACATGCGCGCAACTCTTCAAGCGACATCCATAAGCTGCGCTCGATCCCCGTATCGAGCACAATCCCATTGACCGCTTCACCGACCTTCCCTCCGAACGCGAACCTCAGGTAAGTGATGTCACCTTGCGGACGAAGCCATTGATAGACGCCCACCACCGAGTCGGGGATGAAATGATGAGCGGTCTCTTCAAGCGTCTCGCGTATGACGGCATCTACCAGCGACTCGCCGGGTTCGAGATGACCGGCCGGCTGGTTCAGCTGCAGGCCCTCCTCGGTTTGCTCCTCAACCAGCAGGAAGCGCCCGCAACGCTCTACAACTGCTGCCACGGTCACGTTCGGTTTCCACACTCTGTTCATTGGCCGCATTCGTTCAAAGCTGTCATTTTACTCACACTGAACCCTCTTCGCCTGACTCGACGACGCCTCAAGACACCTCCGTACCGCACCATGACGCATTTAAGATCAACGCCTTGCAGTCCGTTCGGCGTGCATATCATCAATGTCTGTTTGATCGGAGAGTGCCAAAAAACGTAAAATTCGAGAGTTTTGTTCTGCCGACGCACATGGCACTGCACGTGCCGCCGTCAGTGACTCGATGCCGTGAAGCGTAACCGCAACACGCGAATCGGGCCATGAGTCGGCACTCCTCAACCAGGATCGAGACCTCTATGCTTATAAAGATCAAGAAAGGCCTGGATCTGCCAATCAGCGGCAAGCCGGAGCAGCGCGTTCACACCGCGCGGGCTGTCAGGCACGTGGCACTCCTGGGCGTGGATCACGTCGATCTGAAGCCCACCATGCTTGTTGCAGAGGGCGACAAGGTCAAGCTGGGACAAGCCCTTTTCGAACACAAGAAGTTGCCCGGCGTTCGCTTCACCGCACCGGGCAGCGGAGAGGTCGTCGCCATCAATCGAGGGGCGCGCCGCATGCTTCAGTCGGTCGTGATCCGCCTCGACGAAACGGAGCAGGGAGAAACCTACGCATCATTCGCACCCGACCAGCTTTCTTCGGTCTCTCCGGAACAGGTCGTCGAGAACCTGCTTGCGTCGGGATTGTGGACGGCGCTGCGCACGCGCCCCTACAGCAAGATCCCCGACCCCGCCTCGCGGCCCGCCGCGATCTTCGTCAACGCGATGGACACGAACCCTCTGGCCGCCGACCCTGCCCCGATCATCGACGCGGAAGGCGACGCGTTTGGGCATGGACTCACCGTGCTGTCCCGCCTCACCGACGGCACGCTGTGGGTGTGCAAGGCACCGGACACACAACTGCCCCGGTCCGAAGGCCTCGACCGGGCCAGGGTGGCAAGCTTCGACGGTCCACACCCGGCCGGTCTGCCCGGGACCCACATCCACTTTCTCGATCCGGTCCACGCCCACAAGACCGTCTGGTACCTGAACTACCAGGAAGTCATCGCGATCGGAAAACTGTTTACGACGGGCCAGCTGTGGACCGGACGCATCGTCGCATTGGGCGGCCCGCAGGTGAAGGAGCCCCGCCTGCTGCGCACACGCCTCGGTGCCTGCATCGAAGAACTGCTCGAAGGAGAACTGGTCGACGGTGACAACCGTGCCATCTCCGGAACCGTCCTCTCCGGGCGGCGTGCGGCGGGCTGGTCGTCATATCTTGGTCGGCATCATCTTCAGATCAGCGTCCTCCGGGAAGGCACCGAGCGCGAATTTCTCGGTTGGCTCAATCCTGCCGGACCGAAGTTCTCGTTCCTGAACGTGATGTTTTCCAGCTTCTCGCGCGGCTCGGGGGCGACCGTCAACTTCACTACGACACAGAACGGCAGTCCGCGCGCCATGGTGCCGGTCGGCACATTCGAGGACGTCATGCCGCTCGACATCCTGGCCACCCAGCTACTGCGCTACCTGCTGGTCGCAGACACCGACATGGCGCAGAAACTGGGCTGTCTGGAACTGGACGAAGAAGATCTCGCACTGTGCTCTTTCGTCTGCGTGGGAAAGTACGACTACGCGCCCGTGCTTCGCAAGAATCTAAATCAGATTGAGAGGGAAGGCTGATGTCAGGCATTCGACGCTTCCTCGACAGCATCGAGCCGCAGTTCCACAAGGGCGGCCGGTTCGAGAAGTACTTTGCGGTGTACGAGATGGTGGATACCTTCCTGTATTCGCCACCCGACACGACGCGCACCGCACCCCATGTGCGCGATGGGATCGACCTCAAGCGCATGATGAGCTATGTGGTCGTCGCGCTGATTCCGTGCATCCTGTGGAGTTGGTTCAATTCCGGTTACCAGGCCAACCTTGCGCTCGCGGAACTCGACATGGTTCGCGACGACTGGCGCGGGGGATTGCTGTCGCTGTTCGGGATCGGTTTCAATCCGGGCAACCCGTTCGCCAACATGGCACACGGGTTCCTGTTGTTCCTCCCGATCTACCTCACCACGCTGGTCGTCGGCGGCCTGTGGGAGGTGCTGTTTGCCACCGTGCGAAACCACGAAGTCAACGAAGGCTTCCTGGTCACCTCGATGCTGTTCACGCTCACGCTTCCGCCGGAGATGCCCCTGTGGATGGTCGCGCTGGGTATAAGTTTCGGCGTGGTAATCGGTAAGGAAGTCTTCGGCGGCACCGGCAAGAACTTCCTCAATCCGGCCTTGACCGGGCGCGCCTTTCTCTACTTCGCCTATCCGGCGGAGATTTCGGGTGACCAGGTCTGGACGGCAGTGGACGGATACTCGCACGCCACACCCCTGGGTCTCGGCGAAACGGGCGGCATGGCCGCAATCGCGGACAGCGGGGTAACCTGGTTCCAGGCGTTCATCGGGCTCATGCCCGGATCGCTGGGCGAGACCTCGACCCTGGCGATTCTCCTCGGTGCGGCATTCCTGCTCTACACGCGCATCGCCTCGTGGCGGATCATGCTGGGCGTCGTGCTGGGCGTGCTCGGAACATCGTTGCTGTTCAATGTGCTCGCGACCGACACGCGACCGATGATGGCCATGCCCTTCCACTGGCATCTGGTCACTGGCGGTCTGGCGTTCGGACTCGTTTTCATGGCCACCGATCCGGTATCCGCCTCCATGACAAATTCCGGTCGTCTGGTGTTCGGCATCCTGATCGGCTTCATGACCGTCGTGATACGTTGCATCAATCCGGCGTTTCCGGAAGGCATCATGCTGGCGATCCTTTTCGCCAACCTTTTCGCACCACTGATCGACTACGTGGTCATCCAGATGAATATCCGACGGAGGGAGCGCCGCCATGTCCGCGCCTGAGCAAAGATCCGCCGGCGGTCCGCTGGCATCCATCCTCGCCCTGCCCAACGATTCCGCCAAGAAGACGCTGTTCATGGCTGTGGCCGTGTGCCTCGTGTGCTCGGTGATCGTAGCCTCGGCTGCGGTCGGCCTGCGTCCGCTGCAGGTCGCGAACCAGGAGGCAGACCGCATTCGCAACATCGTCGATGTGGCGGGCGTGTCCAAGCCCGGACAGTCGGCCGCCGAAGCGTTCCGCGAGAGCATCGAGGCGCGTCTGATCCGCCTGTCGGACGGCACCGAAAGCGATGCCTTCGACGTAGCGACCTTCGACATCGAAAAGGCGTCGAAAGACCCGGCCATATCGCGCGCCGTGCCCAAACCGGAGGACCGCGCCAACATCAAGCGCCAGCCCCAGTACATGCCGATCTACGTTGTCGATGACGGCTCGGGCGGCATCAGGACGCTGATCCTTCCGGTGCATGGTGCCGGCCTGTGGTCCACGCTCTACGGCTTCCTCGCGCTCGAAGGCGACCTTCGTACGGTGAGCGGGCTCAAGTTCTACCAGCACGCGGAGACACCGGGTCTGGGCGGCGAGGTCGACAACCCAAACTGGCGCGCGATCTGGAACGGCAAGATCGTATTCGACGAGTCCGGCCGCCCGAACATCCAGCTCGTCAAGGGCGGCGTCGATCATTCTGCCCCCGGCAACGAGAACAAGATCGACGCACTCTCCGGCGCCACACTGACCGCACGCGGCGTGGAGAATCTGATCAATTTCTGGCTCGGTGAGGCCGGCTACGGCCCACTCATCGAACGCCTGCGCAACGAGAGGGGATAAGTCATGGCGAACGAAACCCGCAAACTCGTCACCGGCCCGATCGCGGACAACAATCCGATCATCCTGCAGGTGCTGGGCATCTGCTCGGCACTGGCAGTCACCACCAAGATGTCAACGGCACTCACGATGTGCATCGCGCTGACCGCAGTGCTGTGCTGCTCGAACGTGCTGATCAGCGTGATCCGCAACCACATCCCGTCCAGCATCCGGATCATCGTGCAGATGACGATCGTCGCCTCGCTGGTAATTCTGGTCGACCAGTTGCTCAAGGCATTCGCATTTGGCCTTTCCAAGGAACTGTCGGTGTTCGTCGGCCTGATCATCACGAACTGCATCGTGCTCGGGCGCGCCGAGGCCTTCGCGCTAAAGAACCCGCCACTGCCCAGCTTCTGGGACGGGCTCGGCAACGGGCTGGGCTACAGCGCCATCCTGCTGGTGGTCGGCTTCATTCGCGAACTGTTCGGGTCGGGCTCGCTGTTCGGCGTGCAGATCCTTTCGCTCGCCAAGGATGGCGGCTGGTACGTGCCCAACGGCATGCTGCTGCTCCCGCCCAGCGCCTTCTTCCTGATCGGTCTCATCATCTGGGCGGTGCGCAGCTGGAAGCCGGCACAGGTCGAGAAGCCCGACTTCCAGATTCAGACCCATCGCGCCGAGGTGTCGTAATGGAAGCCTTGTTCAATCTCTTCATCAGCGCGGTTTTCGTAGAGAACCTCGCGCTTTCGTTCTTCCTCGGGATGTGCACCTTCCTCGCCATCTCCAAGCAGATCGGCGCGGCCTTCGGCCTCGGCGTCGCGGTAGTGGCGGTGCAGACCCTCACCGTCCCGGTGAACCACCTGATCTACTACTGGCTGCTGCGTGACGGCGCACTCGCCTGGGCGGGCCTGCCTGAAGTGAATCTCAACTTCCTCGGCCTGATCGTCTACATCGGCGTCATTGCGGCATTGGTACAGATCCTCGAGATGTTCCTCGACAAGTACGTGCCAGCGCTCTACAACGCGCTGGGGGTGTACATGCCGCTGATCACGGTCAACTGCGCCATTCTTGGCGGCACCCTGTTCATGGTCGAGCGCGACTACAACTTCGCCGAGAGCGTGACTTACGGCATCGGCTCCGGCGTCGGCTGGGCGCTGGCAATCACCGCGCTGGCGGGCATCCGCGAGAAGCTCAAGTACGCGGACATCCCGGCCGGGCTGCAGGGTCTCGGCATCACGTTCATCGCCACCGGCTTGATGTCGCTGGGCTTCATGGCTTTCTCCGGCATTCAGCTCTGACGCGACGAGGTATCCCCACATGACTGAAATCCTTCTTGGTGTCTTCTTCTTCGTTGCGATCGTCATCATCCTCGTGTACGTGATTCTCATGGCGCGTTCCAGGCTGGTGGCAACCGGCAACGTCAAGATCAACGTCAACAACGAAAAAACGATCGAAGTACCGGTCGGAGGCAAGTTGCTCGGTGCGCTCGCTGGCGCAAAGCTCTTCGTCGGCTCGGCCTGCGGCGGAGGCGGCACCTGCGCTCAGTGCCGGGTCAAGGTCTTCGAGGGCGGCGGCGCCATCCTTCCGACCGAAACCGGTCACATCAACAAGCGTCAGCAGCGCGAAGGCGAACGTCTCGCGTGCCAGGTCGCGGTCAAGCAGGACATGAAGATCGAGGTTCCGGAAGAGGTCTTCGGCGTCAAGAAGTGGGAGTGCACGGTACGTTCCAACGACAACGTCGCGACCTTCATCAAGGAGCTGGTGCTCGAGCTACCGGAAGGCGAGCACGTCGATTTTCGCGCCGGGGGTTACATCCAGATCGAGTGCCCAGCGCACCGGGTCAACTTCAAGGAGTTCGACATACAGGAGCGCTTCCGCGAGGACTGGGACCGCTTCAACGTCTGGCAGTACGTCTCCAATGTCGATGAGGACGTCGTTCGCGCCTACTCGATGGCGAATTATCCGGACGAGCGCGGCATCATCATGCTCAACGTGCGGATCGCGACGCCCCCACCGCGGGCGGAAGGGGTCCCACCGGGCAAGATGTCGTCATTCATCTTCGGCCTCAAGGCCGGCGACAAGGTCACGATCTCCGGACCATTCGGGGAGTTCTTTGCTCGCGATACCGACGCCGAGATGGTGTTCATCGGCGGCGGCGCGGGGATGGCACCGATGCGCTCGCACATCTTCGACCAGCTGCGCCGGCTAAAGACCAAGCGCAAGATCTCGTTCTGGTATGGGGCCCGCTCCAAACGCGAGATGTTCTACGTCGAGGATTTCGACATGCTGGCGGCCGAGAACGACAACTTCGAGTGGCACGTCGCACTGTCGGACCCCTTGCCCGACGACAACTGGGACGGTTATACCGGCTTCATCCACAATGTCCTGTACGAAAACTATCTAAAGGATCATCCGGCGCCTGAAGACTGCGAGTTCTACATGTGCGGACCCCCGATGATGAACGCCGCCGTGATCCAGATGCTTCTGGATCTGGGCGTCGAGCGCGAGAACATCATGCTCGACGACTTCGGTGGCTGACCGAACGCAATCTCGCTGCGCTGTCCAACAGTAGGGTGAGCGCAGGAAACAGGAGGATGCATGACCATATTCATCACCACTTTTGTCATCATGGGCCTTGCCGTTCTCGGCATGGCAGTCGGAGTCATCGCCGGCCGGAAGCCGATCGCGGGCAGTTGCGGCGGTCTCGGGAAGTTCGGTCTGGAATGCGAGGCGGGCTGCGACAAGCCCTGTCCCAAGCGCCTGGCACGAATGGAGGCTGAAGAGCAATGATCGTCAAAGGGCAAACTGTGCTCCATGCCGTCTTCGTCAAGGACTACATGTCCGGTGATCCACTCGCCTTTACGCCTGAAATGGACGTGCTTGACGCCATCCACAAGTTGCTGCAGCACGAGATGACGGGTGCGCCGGTCGTCGACCGTCTCGGCAAGGTCGTCGGCTTCCTGTCGGAGAAGGACTGCCTGAAGGTTGCGCTGAGCGCCTCCTACTACAGCGAACGGGGTGGGCGTGTGAGCGAATTCATGACCTCGGATGTAATGACCCTGGAAGCGGATACGACCCTCACCGAAGCAGCGGAGCTGTTCGTCAGCAAGCCCTACCGCTGCTATCCCGTGGTAAGCGAAAGCAAGCTCATCGGCCAGCTTTCTCGCCGTAACGTGCTCAAGGCGCTGGAGAAGCTCTGGTAGGCTTCGATCAGCGCCGAGAGCGAAGCAAGGCCGCCCGGGAATGCTCGGACAAACACCGTGCATTTCTTGCCGGTGAACACGGACTCGTCACCATTCGATTGCGCGTACTGGGCAGTACGGAAAACACCAGTTTGCGCTAGAATCGCGACACACGGGGGCGCCCCAGTACCCCCTATGCTCAAACACCGCTGGAGATTTCCGACATGTCCATGGCTGACCGGGACGGTTTCATCTGGTACGACGGCAAACTCGTGCCGTGGCGCGACGCAACCACTCACGTGCTCACGCATTCCCTGCACTACGGGGTCGCGGTGTTCGAGGGGGTACGCGCCTACAAGACCACGAAGGGTACAGCCATCTTCCGCCTGGCCGAGCATACCCAGCGCCTCCTGAACTCGGCCAAGATCTATCTCATGGACATCCCGTACCCGAAGGATGTCCTGATGGAGGCCCAGCTCGAAGTCGTGCGCGCGAACAAGCTGGAGTCCTGCTACCTGCGCCCGATAGCGTTCTACGGCTCGGAGAAGATGGGTATTTCCACGAGGGGCTCTACCGTGCACGTGGCAATCGCGGCATGGCCGTGGGGCGCCTACCTTGGCGAAGAGGGCCTGGAGAAGGGTATCCGGGTCAAGACCTCGTCCTTCGCACGTCACCACGTGAATGTCACGATGCCGCGTGCCAAGGTGGCCAGCACCTATGCAAACTCCATTCTCGCGAACCTCGAGGTCACCCAGGAAGGCTATGACGAGGCCTTGTTGCTCGACACCCAGGGCTTCGTCGCGGAAGGTGCGGGCGAGAACCTCTTCGTGGTCAAGGATGGCAAGATATTCGAACCCGAGATCGCATCGGCGCTGACCGGCATCACCCGCGACTCGGTGATCAACGTCGCCCGCGAGTTCGGGCTCGAGGTCCACGCCAAACGGCTCACTCGCGACGATATCTATATCGCGGACGAAGCCTTCTTCACGGGTACTGCGGCGGAAGTCACGCCGATTCGCGAACTCGACAACCGGACCATCGGCGAGGGGCGGCGGGGACCGATCACGGAGAAGATCCAGGCGCGTTTCTTCGACATCGTGAACGGCCGGGCGCCCGAGTACGACCATTGGCTGGCATACGTCTGAGATTGCGGATATGACAGAGACGAAGGACAGATCCGAAGCCATCGCCGTCACCGCAAGCGACCTTCCCTTGGCATGTCCACGCCCGGATGCGCCGCTTTGGGCAAGACATCCGCGGGTATTCCTCGACGTTCTCACCGAAGGCGAGGCCGTCTGCCCGTACTGCAGTGCGCGTTACGTCTTCTCCGGTGAAGCGCCCAGGGCACACCACTGAGCGTCGTTGCCCGTGATGCACGGGCAACGCTTTCGCCATACGCCCGAGATAAAGTGAAGAAGCAGATTTTCAGCTCCGCCGCGGAAGTCGAAGCGGCATTCTATGAAGCACTTGCGCGATCGGATCTCGAAGCGATGATGTCGGTCTGGGCCGAGGATGAGGAAGTCGTCTGCATCCACCCCGACGGGCCCCGCCAGGTGGGCCTCGCCGCGGTGCGCGAGTCATGGCGACAGCTGTTCTCGGGCGACCTACGCCTGGTGGTGCGAACCGCACATCAGGTCGTCAGCGCCAGCATGCTGCTGACCGTTCACAGCGTGATCGAACACATCTCCGTCGAGGGCGACGACCGCCTCCATCCGCCCACGATCGCCACGAACACATACGTGCGCGGCGCGCTGGGCTGGCGCATGGTCATGCATCACGCCTCGACGACTCCCGAGGTCACCGACCTGTCCGGGCAGGATCCCCATCGCGTCGTGCATTGACGCATGACCAGACAGGCGCCGTTCTGCTCTCCCTGGTGGCTTCCAGGTGGTCACGCCCAGACGATCGCGCCCCTGACCCGCAAGGGCCCACTTCCAAGCTACGAGCGCGAACGGATCGACACGCCCGACGGTGACTTCATCGACCTCGACTGGCTATCGGGCCCGGCGACCGACGCCCCGCTCGTGGCACTGTTTCACGGCCTCGAAGGTTCGAGCGGGTCGCACTATGCGCGCAGCCTGATGCATGCGCTGCAATCGGCCGGGTGGCGAGGGGTCGTGCCGCATTTCCGAGGCTGCTCGGGCGAAGCGAATCGCCTCGCACGTGCCTATCATTCGGGCGATACCGACGAGATCGACTGGATCCTTCGGCATCTGCATCGTGCCGCCGGCACAGCGCCGCTCTTCGCGGTCGGCGTCTCGCTGGGAGGCAACGCACTACTCAAGTGGATGGGTGAACGCGAACAGGGTAGTCGCGAACTCCTCACCGGCGCCGCGGCGGTGTGCCCGCCACTCGATCTGAGTATTTCGGGCACCGCACTCGGCCGCGGTTTCAACCGCGTCTACTCGATGCACTTCCTGCAGACACTGAAACGCAAGGCGTTGGAGAAGGCGGAACGACATCCCGGACTGTTCGATCCGCAAGCAGTCAGATCGGCCCGTTCGCTGCGTGACTTCGACGATGCGTACACCGGCCCCATGCACGGTTTCTCCGGTGTCGAGGATTACTGGCGCAGGGCATCGAGCAAACCCTGGCTCGGAGCAATCCGCACGCCAACACTCCTGGTCTGCGCTGCCAACGATCCGTTCGTACCCCCCGCGGCGCTTCCCGGACGGCATGAACTCTCTGCTCACGTCGCCTTCGAGTGCCCCTCAGCGGGCGGGCACGTCGGATTCATGTCCGGGCGATGGCCGGGCAACATCGCCTGGCTGCCGCACAGGCTCCTGGCCCATTTCGGCCACCTCCGATGAAGCCTGCCTTCCCGGCATCTGTCATAATCCCGAACACCCGCTCGCCCACCCCTAGACCGTTCCCATGAATACCCCAATACGCCACGTTCCACCCGCTGCAGAGATCTTCAAGGCTTACGACATTCGCGGCATTGTCGGCAAGACACTGACCCCTGGCGCGGTACGTGCCATCGGTCACGCACTCGGCTCCGAGGCGCGGGCACGCGCACAGCACGAGATTGCGATCGGCCGCGACGGGCGGCATTCAGGCCCCGCACTGGCCGCCGCACTTGCCGACGGCATCCGTGCAGCCGGCGTCGATGTCGTCGACATCGGGTGCGTACCGACGCCGCTGACCTACTTCGCAGCCCACCACCTGGGCACTAATTCATGCGTCAGCGTCACCGGGAGCCACAACCCGCCCGACTACAACGGACTCAAGATGGTCATCGGCGGGCAGACGCTTCACACCGGGATGATCCAGGATCTGCGGCGGCGCATCGTTGACAATGATCTGTCCCACGGAGCGGGCGCCATCCGCGAGGCAGACGTGGTCGATGCCTACCTCGACCGGATCGTGTCCGACGTCCGACTCGCCCGTCCCATGAAGATCGTGATCGACTGCGGCAACGGTGTCGCCGGCGCGGTGGCGCCGCGTCTGTTCGATCGGCTGGGATGCGAGACTATCGAACTCTTCTGCACCGTCGACGGCAATTTCCCCAACCACCACCCGGATCCGTCGAAACCAGAAAATCTGCAGGACCTCATCCGCGCACTCCAGGCGAGCGATGCCGAGATCGGCCTGGCCTTCGACGGTGATGGCGACCGCCTCGGCGTCGTTACGCGGGAGGGCAACATCATCTATCCGGACCGCCAGTTGATGCTGTTTGCTGCCGACGTGCTGTCGCGCGTGCCGGGTGGCGAGATCATCTACGATGTCAAATGTACCCGCAATCTCGCGGGGTGGATTCGCGACCATGGCGGAAAGCCGACCATGTGGAATACCGGCCATGCCCTGGTGAAGACCAAGCTGAAGGAAACGGGTGCCCCCCTGGCCGGCGAGATGAGCGGCCATGTCTTCTTCAAGGAGCGCTGGTACGGTTTCGACGACGGCCTGTACGCGGCAGCTCGCCTGCTTGAAATCCTCTCCCGCCACGCCGATCCGGGAGGAGTCCTGAACGCACTGCCCGACGCGGTGAGCACGCCGGAACTGAATCTCGAGATGGAGGAAGGAGAACCGTTCGAACTCGTGCGGCTACTGCGCGAGAACCCGCGCTTCACCGGTGCGCAGTCGATCATCACGATCGATGGCGTTCGCGTCGAGTACGCCGACGGCTTCGGCCTCGCTCGTGCCTCGAACACGACACCGGTCGTGGTGTTTCGGTTCGAGGCCGATGATGCGGCGGCGCTCGAACGAATCAAGGCTGATTTCCGCCGGGCGATCGATGCGATCTGGCCGGGCGCGAATCTGCCGTTCTGAGGGACACAAGCCGCGCACCTCTCCGCATGGCAGGCACTACCGATCAGGCGCCGACCGGACACTCCCCCGATACTGCGCTCAAAGCTTGTCCATGACCGTCTGCAGTTTGCTGCGGACCTGCTCGGCAATGGCGCCGAGTTGCGGATTCTCGATCGCCATCATGGATGCGACCGGATCCACCGCCGACACCTCGACCTTTCCGTCCTCATGCTGCTGCACGATGACGTTGCAAGGAAGCATCGTGCCGATGTGGCTTTCGGCCTGCAGCGCCTGATACGCGAGCTTGGGATTGCACGCGCCGAGAATCCTGTAGTTCCTGAAATCCACGTCGATCTTCTTCTTCAGGGTATC
>DAOMNN010000024.1:0-33074 GCA_035443825.1 Rhodocyclaceae bacterium
GAGAATGGAAGCGCCAGATTCTAGCCCGGATGTTTCGTGAATGCGCGTGATGATCGCGCAGGAATTTGTTTCGTAGGGGAATTCCGAGAGGGAGCGGCGTAGTGGTTCGTACGCCCGACTGAGCGCGATTTCCCTACGGAACAAAGACCAAGCGAGGGCGCGTGCAATGCATGAAATATCCGGGCTAGCAGTCCTGCCCGATACCATGCCGGCCGAGCGCCCAATCGACATGTTCGCGCACGAGTGCCGACGGGTGCGAACGGCGAGCCCGCAGCGCCGCAATCACTTCAGCGGTTCCGGGAGCATTGCCCAGGCCCACGGCAAGATTGCGCAACCAGCGCTCGTACCCGATCCGGTAGATCGGGCTGCCCGCCATCCGGGTTGTGAAATCACTCTCCGACCAAGCGAACAGGTCAGCCAGGTTGCTGGCGTCGAGTTCGTGCCGCGGGGCGAAATCCGGCTCGGCGGTCAGCCGTGCAAACCGGTTCCACGGGCATGCGAGCTGGCAGTCGTCACAACCATAGATCCGGTTGCCGACGAGCGGACGCAGGGGCTCCGGTATTGCACCCTTCAATTCTATGGTCAGATACGAAATGCACAGCCGGGCGTCGACCCGGTAGGGGGCTACGATCGCCCCCGTCGGACAGGCATCGATGCAGGCCCTGCAACTGCCGCAATGCTCCGCAACGGGAGCATCGAGCGGGAGGGGGAGATCGGTGAATATCTCGCCCAGGAAGAAATACGAGCCTGCGGCACGGTCGATCAGCAGCGAGTGTTTTCCACGCCAGCCGGTTCCGGCACGACGCGCCAGCTCGACCTCGAGTACCGGGGCGGAATCGACGAAGACTCGATATGCGTGCGGTGTCGCCGCGGTGATGCGGTCTGCAAGTCTTTGCAGGCGGTTGCGCATCGACTTGTGATAGTCGCGCCCAAGCGCATACCGGGATATGTAAGCCTTGTGCCCATCCGCGAGGGTCTCGAGCGCATCCACCGCTCGCGGCCAGTAGTTCATTCGCACGCTGATCACCCGCAAGGTGCCCGGCAGGAGTTCCGCGGGCCGTGCCCGCTTCATGCCGTGGCGCGCCATATAATCCATCTCGCCATGGAATCCGCGCTCGATCCATTGTGCAAGCCCTGCTTCGGCGTCGGCGAGGTCCACCCCCGTCACCGCGACGGCATCGAAACCGAGCTCCCTGCCCCACGCACGGATCCGTTGTGCCAGGACGGCAAATGATTCAACACAGGAGTCGACATGATCGAGATTGTCCATTCAGCAGATGATAGCGGGCACAGCCTCGCGGCGCATCTTGCGGACGAAACCGACACCGAAGCGATCGGTGCCGCGCTCGCACCGGCGCTTCAGCCAGGCCTGGTGATCTACCTCGAGGGAGACCTCGGTGCGGGCAAGACCACACTGGTGCGGGGACTGTTGCGAGCACTCGGTCACACCGGAAAAGTAAAAAGTCCGACGTACACCTTGATTGAACCTTATGTAGTTTCTAGATTACACTTATATCACTTTGATTTTTATCGCTTCGCTTTTCCTGAGGAATACCTCGAGGCCGGACTGGACGAATACTTCTCGGGCGATGGTGTCTGCATCGTCGAATGGCCTGCCAAGGCAAGCCCGTTCCTGGCACCGCCCGACGTGAGAGCAAGTCTGCAGGTGGACGGATCTGGCCGCCTGCTGGAGGTATCCGCATTGACGGAGGCTGGACGATCATGCACAAGAACAATGACATCGAAGCTGAAGCGCCAGAACCGGTAGGTTTTCCCGCCGGATTGAGCCGCCGCGCGCTGCTCAGGTTCGCCGGCGCATCCCTCGCGTTGCTCGTCAGTCCGGTCGGGTTCGCCTCGGCCACCAGCCTGGTCGCGGTAAGGGTGTGGCCCGCCACGGATTACACCCGGATCACCCTCGAAAGCTCAAGCGAGATCAGGTTCAGTCACATGACGCTCAAGGATCCCGAACGCCTTGTCGTCGACCTGGAGGGAGTGGAACTCAATAGCGTGCTTCAGTCGCTGCCCTCACGCGTACTCGAATCCGACCCCGTGATCAGCCTGATTCGCGCCGCTCGCAATCGCCCGGGCGTGATCCGGGTGGTCGTCGAACTCAAGAGCGAGATCAATCCGCAAGTCTTCACCCTGAAGCCGATCGCCAGCTACGGGCACCGGCTGGTAGTCGATCTCTATCCAAGCGAACCGCTCGATCCGCTGCTCGCCCTGATCAGAAAATCCTCGCCGATGGAGGCGGCCGCAGGTGACGACGGTACCGCTCCGGCGGCATCCCGTGAAGACGCGACCCGAACGGTGCGACGCAATCAGCCGGCGGCACCCGACGCGGCCCGTCTCATGACCGTGGTGCTCGATCCCGGCCATGGCGGCGAGGATCCGGGTGCAATCGGCCGCCGTGGCTCCCATGAGAAGAACGTGACCCTCTCGATCGCGCGCCGACTCAAGCGCAAGATCGATGCGGAACCGAACATGCGCGCCGTCATGACCCGCAATGGCGACTACTTCGTGCCGCTTCAGCACCGCGTAGCCATGGCTCGCAAGGTGCAGGCCGACCTGTTCGTGTCGATCCACGCCGATGCTTTCGTGCGTCCCGAGGCACGCGGCAGTTCCGTATACGTGCTCTCCGAGCGCGGGGCGACCAGTTCGGCTGCCCGCTGGCTCGCTCAACGCGAGAACGAGGCAGATCTGATCGGCGGCGTGAATCTCGCCAGGCAGGAAGGTCATCTCGCGCGTACACTGCTGGATCTGTCCCAGACCGCGACGATAAACGACAGTCTCAAGCTTGGTGCCGCAGTGTTGAACGAGTTGGGTGGGGTCAATCATCTCCACAAACCCCAGGTGGAACAGGCCGGTTTCGCCGTCCTGAGGGCACCGGACGTTCCTTCGATCCTCGTTGAAACCGCGTTCATCAGCAACCCCGACGAGGAACGGCGCCTGAACGACAATGCCTACCAGGACAAGATGGCGGAAGCCATCATGCGTGGCCTGCGGCGCTATTTCGATGCGAACCCGCCAATCAACCGGACGACGGTCGCGCGCCTCGGCTGATCGCACACTTGCCGGGTTCCCGGTATACTTACCGGTTTTTGCCTCCGGCGAATTTTCGATTTCAGGCGGTCATGCAGGTACTTCGAGGCATACCCGAGCGTGCTCGGGAGCCATCGGTGCTCACCATCGGGAATTTCGATGGGGTGCACCTCGGCCACCAGGCACTGCTCAAGCGACTCGTGGACACGGCGAAGGCGCGTGGCGTTGACGCAACCGTCCTCACGTTCGAGCCGCACCCGCGCGAGTATTTTTCGCCCACCGACGCTCCCGCACGACTCGCCTCCCTGCGCGAGAAACTGCTGCTGCTCGCCGCCAATGGCGTGGAGCGTGTGCACGTATGTCGGTTTGACGCACGCTTCGCCGCGGTTCCGGCCGAGCGCTTCATCGACGACATCCTCGTGCGCGGTCTGGACATTCGCCACATCATCATCGGCGACGATTTTCGCTTTGGGACCAGACGCCTGGGAGACTTCGGACTGCTGCAGGAAGCAGGCCGGAAGCATGCATTCGAAGTAGAGGCGATGCATACCCTTGAACTGGGAAACGAGCGCATCTCGAGCTCGGCCGTGCGCAATGCGCTGCAAGCCGGGAACATGCCTCTCGCCGCACGACTGCTTGGACGCCCCTACAGCATCGCCGGACGCGTCATCACGGGCGACCGACTCGGCCGCACACTTGGCTACCCGACGGCCAACATTCAGATGAAGCACCGCAAGCCGCCGCTTGCAGGCGTTTATGCGGTGAGTGTCGAAGGGCTCGCATCACGGCACATTGCCGGCGTCGCCAACGTGGGTGTGCGCCCGACGGTCAA
The DNA here is from genome assembly GCA_035443825.1 of Rhodocyclaceae bacterium. Lineage (GTDB taxonomy): Bacteria > Pseudomonadota > Gammaproteobacteria > Burkholderiales > Rhodocyclaceae > DAOMNN01. The sequence goes on from DAOMNN010000024.1 coordinate 3,872, forward strand.
CAGCAATACACGTCCCAGTCTGGAGGTTCACCTCCTGGACTGGAATCAGGAGTGCTATGGAGCCCACTTGCGGGTGCACTTTCTCGACAAGCAACGGGACGAGGCGAAGTTCGACTCGGTCGACGCCCTGTCCGCGCAGATTGCAAGGGATGCGGCACAGGCGCGCGCCTGGTTCTCGCGCAATCCGATACCAGAATGAGGTCGCAAGGATACGAACATGGCTGACTACCGAAAGACGCTGAACCTGCCGGACACGCCGTTTCCGATGCGAGGCAACCTGGCAAAGCGCGAACCCGACTGGGTCGCCGACTGGCAGCAGCGTCAACTCTACAAGAAGATGCGCAAAGTGGCCGCCGGCCGCCCGAAATTCGTTCTTCACGACGGACCGCCGTACGCCAACGGCGACATCCATATCGGCCATGCGGTCAACAAGATCCTCAAGGACATCATCGTCCGCTCGAAGACGCTCGCCGGATTCGATGCCCCTTACGTGCCGGGCTGGGACTGCCACGGCCTGCCGATCGAGCACCAGATCGAGAAGCAGCACGGAAAGCATCTTCCGCCCGATCGGGCGCGGGAGCTGTGCCGCGAGTATGCGGAGGAGCAGATCGATCGCCAGAGACACGATTTCATCCGCCTTGGAGTCCTCGGCGACTGGGACAACCCATACCGCACCATGCATTTCTCCAACGAGGCGGACGAAATTCGCGCCCTCGGGGAGATGTATCGCAAGGGCTTTCTGTTCAAGGGGCTGAAACCGGTCAATTGGTGCTTCGACTGCGGCTCGGCCCTGGCCGAGGCGGAAGTCGAATACCAGGACAAGAAATCGCCGACGATCGATGTCGGGTTTCCGCTCGATGATGCCGACCGCGGCCGGTTGGCCTACGCTTTCGGACTCGACACGCTGCCCGATGCCACGGTTTTCGCGGTCATCTGGACGACCACCCCATGGACGATTCCTTCCAACCAGGCACTCAACGTCCATCCGGAGTTCGTCTATGAACTCGTCGAGACGCCACGGGGGCTCCTGGTACTGGCTGCCGAACTGCGCCAGGCGGCCCTCGAACGTTATGCGCTCGAAGGCCGCGTGCTGGGCGCAACCCAGGGCATCGCACTCGATCGGATCAACTTCCGCCACCCCTTCCATGACCGCCACTCGCCGGTGATGCTGGGAGAATACGTGGGCACCGACGCGGGTACCGGCATCGTCCACAGCGCACCCGCGTACGGCATGGACGACTTCATTTCGTGCACCCGCTACGGCATGCGCAACGAGGAAATACTCACTCCGGTTCAGGGCGACGGGACCTTCGCAGAAAGCCTGCCATTCTTCGGCGGCCTGAGTGTGTGGGACGCAAATCCGCGGATCATCGACAAGCTTGCCGAGGTCGGCGCCCTGTTCGCGTCCGGCACCATCGTCCACAGCTACATGCATTGCTGGCGCCACAAGACGCCGGTGATCTACCGTGCCACCACACAGTGGTTCGTCGGCATGGATCGGCTGGCGGGACGCGAAACTGTCGAACCGGGCGCGCCGACCCTGCGCGAACTTGCGCTCAAGGCGGTCGAGGACACGCGCTTCTACCCCGCCTGGGGCAAGGCGCGTCTGCACGCGATGATCGCCAATCGCCCGGACTGGTGCGTATCGCGCCAGCGCAATTGGGGCGTGCCGATCCCGCTCTTTCTGCACAAGGAAACCGGCGAGCCGCACCCCCGGACGCTCGAACTCCTCGAGCAAGTGGCGCAGCGCGTGGAGCGTGAAGGCATCGACGCCTGGTTCAGGCTCGAGGCCGCCGAGATTCTCGGCAGCGATGCGGAACACTACGAAAAGATGCGCGACACCCTGGACGTGTGGTTCGATTCGGGCACGACCCACTGGACCGTCCTGCGCGGCTCCCATGCGAGCGAGAGCCGATGGCCGGCGGACCTCTATCTGGAGGGGTCGGACCAGCATCGGGGCTGGTTTCATTCCTCGCTCCTGACCGGCTGCGCCATCGATGGCCGCGCCCCCTATGAAGCGCTCCTGACGCATGGATTCGTCGTCGACGGCCACGGCAAGAAAATGTCCAAGTCCAAGGGCAACGTGGTCGCTCCGCAAGAAGTTTCCGGCCGCCTTGGCGCCGAGATCCTGCGTCTGTGGACCGCCGCGACCGACTACTCGGGCGAGCTCACGATCTCGAACGAGATTCTCGACCGGGTGGTGGAAGTGTACCGGCGGCTGCGCAATACCCTGCGCTTCTTGCTCGCGAACACGGCCGATTTCGACTGCCGGGTACATGCAGTGCCGGTGGGCCAATGCCTGGACATCGACCGCTACGCCATTGCGCTGACGCGCCGACTGCAGCAGCAGTTGTCGGGAGACTACGAGCGCTTCGAGTTCCACAAGGTGGTTCAGGGCCTGCAGAATTTCGCCTCCGAGGACCTCGGCGCCTTCTACCTGGATATCCTCAAGGACCGGCTCTACACGACCGCAGCGGATTCGCTCGCACGCCGTTCGGCCCAGACTGCCCTGTGGCACATCACGCAGGCCATCACGCGACTGATGGCGCCGATTCTCAGCTTCACCGCCGAGGAGATCTGGCAGGTCACCCAAAGCGATCCCGACGACAGTGTGATGCTCCACACATGGCATGAGTTGCCCGTCGTCGCCGGAGAGGAGGACCTGTGCAAACGCTGGTCCCTGATCCGCGAGTCCCGCGCCGCGGTGCAGAAGGTGCTCGAGGACCTGCGCAGCGCCGGCAGCATCGGCTCGTCACTCCAGGCCGAGATCACGATCAGGGCCAGTGAAGATCGGTTCACCGCTCTGGCCAGCCTCGACCAGGACCTGCGCTTCGTCATGATCACCTCACGTGCAGAACTGGTGCGCGTCGGCGGAGAATCCGAGGAAGGCATCGATGCAGCACCGAGTTCGCACGGCAAGTGCGAACGCTGCTGGCACTATCGCGAGGACGTCGGCTCGATTGCGGAGCACCCGACATTGTGTGTCCGCTGCCACGACAATCTTCATGGCCACGGCGAGTCCCGGCGCCATGCATAGTGGCAGCGCCTGGCTGCGGTTCGGTCGGAATGGCATCCGCGGGGTACGTCCATGAACCCGAGGCTTGCGGGCTGGCTCACGCTCTCGGCCCTCGTCGTCGCCCTGGACCAAGCCAGCAAATGGATCGTTCTGGCCACGATGAGCCTTGGCGAGGCAATTCGGGTCACCGATTTCTTCCAGCTGGTCCTGTTGTTCAACCCCGGCGCGGCGTTCAGTTTCCTCGCCCATCAACCGGGATGGCAGCGCTGGTTCTTCATCGTTCTGGCGATACTGATCTGCGGATGGCTGGTCCATATGCTGCGCCAGCATGCGCATGAGCGCGCCCTGCCCCTGTCCTTCAGCCTCATCATCGGCGGCGCGATTGGCAACGTCATCGATCGGCTCGTCCATGGCGCGGTGGTCGACTTCCTGTATTTCCACATCGGTCGGTACGGCTGGCCGGCATTCAACGTCGCCGACTCGGCAATCTCGCTCGGGGTCGCGTTGATGCTCTGGTGCCATTTTCGCCCCGCACCCAAGAATTCCACTCCGGAGAACCCATCGTGACTCAAATCGTCCAACCCGACAGTCTGGTGACGCTGCACTATCGGATCGCGCTCGAGAACGGACAGCCGCTCATCAGCACCTTCGAGGGCACACCGGCGACACTGCAACTCGGCAACGGTGAGCTGCTGCCCAATCTGGAGCGCCTCCTCGCGGGTCTGGAAAGCGGCACGCGCCGGCAGTTCACGCTGGCGCCGGAAGACGCGTTCGGGCCCCACAAGCCTGACCTGATGGAGCGCGTGCGCCGCGAACACATGCCGGACGAGCAGATCGAAGCACTGAGCATCATGGAGTTCACCGCCCCGGACGGCTCACGTTACTCGGGCCTGGTCCGGGAAATCGACGAGGCTTCGGCGCTGATCGACTTCAACCACCCGCTTGCGGGCAAGACCATCGGCTTCGAGGTGGAAATCATCGGCATCATGTAGCCGATATCGCCCGCAGCAAGCGCGGAGAATGAACATGAACGACCACGAAGTACTGCTCGCCACACCACGCGGGTTCTGTGCCGGGGTGGAGCGCGCCATCGAGATCGTGGAACAGGCGCTCAAGCGCTTCGGCGCTCCGATCTACGTAAGGCACGAAGTGGTGCACAACAAGTTCGTCGTGGATGACTTGCGTGCCAAAGGCGCAATCTTCATCGAGGAGCTCGACGAGGTTCCGCCCGGGAGCACGGTGATATTCAGCGCACACGGCGTCTCGCAGTCGGTGAGATCGGAAGCCGAAGGGCGCGGCTTGCGCGTATTCGACGCAACCTGCCCGCTGGTCACGAAGGTGCACAACGAAGTCTCGCGGATGCATCAGCAGGGACTCGAGATCGTCATGATCGGCCACAAGGGCCACCCCGAAGTCGAAGGGACGATGGGGCAACTCGACGGGGGCATCCACTTGGTCGAGTCCGCCGACGACGTCGCCGCCCTGGACATCACCGCACCCGACCGAGTCGCTTATGTCACCCAGACGACGCTGTCGATGGACGACGCACAGAGTGTCATCGATGCGCTCAGGACTCGCTTCCCGTCGATCGTCGGGCCGAAGAAGAACGACATCTGCTACGCGACGCAGAATCGCCAGGATGCGGTCAAGCTCATGACACCGCAGGTCGATGCAGTCCTGGTGGTCGGCTCGGTCAACAGCTCGAACTCGAATCGCCTGCGCGAAGTTGCAGCCCTGCGCGGCGTGCCCGCGTGGCTCGTCGACAACGCCGATGCGATCGATCCGCAGTGGCTCGCCGGAAAACGCCGGGTCGGTGTGACGGCAGGTGCGTCGGCCCCCGAGATCCTGGTCCAGGAAGTGATCGAACGACTACGCGAGCTCGGCGCCGGATCGGTGCGGAATCTGGACGGCGTTCCCGAGCGCGTCACCTTTCCTCTGCCCAAGGAATTGCAGGGACCGGTCCGTACGTGAATTGCCGCGCTCAGCTCGGCCTGGACCCAGAGTTCTCTGGCGAACCTCGTGGCATGGCCGGATGGGAGGACGCCCCCTGCACATGGAGTGCGAGTGGATAGCAATCTCCAGTCCTCCGGGGACACAATTGGATTTCCGGGCGAGTTGCGGCAGCAATATGTTTCCGACGTTGCTGAACTTGGCAACGCGCTGGATGCATGGTTCGCAGTCTACGAACAACTCACGCCGGGACCTTTCCAGGGCTCGACACATGAATTGTGGATCGGCGACGGCGTGGAAGTTCTGCGGGAAACCGGAAGCCAGACGATATTTACGACAGGTCGCAACAAGCCAGGCACGTCGACCATTGGGGTTCCGGTCCCATTCGAGCAGACGGGAATCTACTGCGGCACCTCGCTAAAGGGCATTGCGGTAGCCTATCTTCCCGGCGGTACAGAGTTTGAGATCCTTGCTCGCGAGAAATTCGACATCGTGTCCGCAACTGTCGACACCGCCCTGTTGGCAAGCTTCGCAACGGAACTTGGCGAGACGCTCCATACCGATGATCGTCATGAGCGCCCGTCAGTCTTGGCTCGAACCGACGAAGCAGGTGTGTTGCGGCAGGCCCTCCTCGAGATCATCTGCGCGGTTGATGCCAATCCGGGTCTGCTAAGATTTGCGGCCACGCGAATCGCGATGCGCGACTGCGTGCTGACTATTGCCCTCGACCTTCTGGGGCGAAAAACCCGCCGCGACAAGTGGCATCTGCCGCGCAGCCACAAGTGCTGGCTCGTGCGAAGCGTGCGCGACTACGTACTGAGTCACGCGGACGAAACCCCTTCCCTCGCGGCCCTTTGCGCACACTTTGGCGTTTCGCGACGCAGCATACAGTATGCATTTGTCGAGCATACCGGAATGAACGTGGCGCGCTTTCTCCGACACACGCGACTGAACGCAGTGCACCGTGCGATCGTCCGCAGCGCGACACTGGGCGACGGGGAATCGATTGCAAGTCTCGCCGCACGGTGGGGATTTTGGCACCTGCCGCGTTTCGCCATCTATTACAGGGAGCTCTTTGGCGAACTCCCTTCGGAGTCGCGTCGGAGAGGAAGCAAGACTTTCGGGTTCTGATTCCGGTCCTTGAACTGTCAGTCGTGCCTGACCGTATGCACCCTGCTTTTCTCCGACACAAGGTGTGGCCCCCGTGCTTCCTGCGTCCAAGGCAGATCCAGTCTGCAACGACGCCAGTGATCTTCGCGCGAAGACCGAATTCTTGGCCGATTCCCGATAGTCGCACCGAATCATGCAGTGCACCATGCGATCCCTGCCATTTTCGGATACCGCGGGATCGCATGCTTCCCGTAATCTGCCTTCGAATGCTGCGCCAAGCATCGGACACAAACACAAGCGCGGCCGAATCCAGCTCGAGCGGCCAATAGGAAGCATGGGAAGATGACTGATCTCGCCACGAGTCGACGAGGCCTTAGCGGCCCAACCAGAAATGCTGACCAGGACCCATGCGGGGACAAGACGGTGAACTCGTCGCGCCGCGGCTTCTTCAAATTCGCGTCAGCGGCCGCCGCCACATCGATGCTGCCCTCGGGAGCATCGTCAGCAACTCGGCAACCAGGCGATAGCGATTACGACGTAGTCGTGGTAGGCGGAGGTTTCGCCGGCGTCACGGCGGCCCGGGAACTTTCGCATCGCGGAGCGCGGGTCCTGCTCGTCGAAGCGCGCAATCGTCTCGGTGGTCGCACCTTCTATTCAAACTTCGGAGACAAGAAGGTGGAACTGGGTGGCACATGGGTCCATTACTCCCAGCCACACGTTTGGGCCGAGGTCATGCGTTACGGGATGGAGATCGAGGAGTCTCCGGGCGTCGCACATCCCGAGCGGGTTCTGTGGATGTCGGAAGGCAAAGTGCTCGAGCTCCCGGTCATGGAAAACTGGGCACTGCTCGAAGACGCACTCGTGCGTTTCCATGAACAGGCGGAGACGATATTCGAGCGCCCGTTTACGCCCTACCTGTCAGCCGAAGGAGAGATGCTCGACCACATGTCGATCGCCGATCGCATTGCGCAGATGGACATGCCCGTTGCCCAGCAAGACCTGATCAACGCAATGATGACGACGAACTGCCACGGACCAACCGCTACGGGTGCTTACACGGAGATGCTGCGTTGGTGGTCACTGGCCGATGGTGACGCGGCACGCCTTTTGTACAGCTGCGCCCGTTACAAACTCAAGGCCGGCACCTCGGCGCTGCTCGACCGCATGGTTCAGGATGGCCGCTTCGAGGCAAGATTGTCCACCGCGATCGCCAGGGCAGATCAGTCGGCCAACGGAGTAACGCTGGTAACCGACCAGGACGAGCAGATCACGGCGCGCTTCGCAATCATGGCCGTTCCGGTCAATACCACCACCATGATCGAGTTCAGCCCACCGCTGCGCGCAGGCAAGCAGGCCATGGCGACAGAGCATCACGCAGGCAAAGGCCACAAGATTTACCTGAAGGTCAAAGGAAAACTCGAAACGCTGATCTTCCTCGCTCCGGAGAGTGAAGTCTTCTCGATGGTGTTCACAGAGCAACCGGGCGAGGATGGTGGCGTGCTGGTAGCATTCGGCCCACCCGGCGACGGTAGTCTGGACATGAACGATCCCAAGGCACTCGAACCATTCATCCGCAGGTTCATTCCTCACCTCTCAGTCGAGCAGGTACTCGGTTACGACTGGAATCTCGACCCCTACTCCCAGGGAACGTGGTGCACCTACCGGCCCGGACAGTACAGCGCTCATCTTCGCGACCTGCGCGCAAACGAGGGGCGTATTCACTTCGCCGGCGCCGATATTGCCTGGGGATGGCGTGGCTTCATCGATGGCGCGATCGAATCCGGTTTGCAGAGCGCTCAGGCTGTCGCCATCGCGCTGCGCAATCGATCCTGATCACGGAGTTCTACGCATGTATCACAAGAAAACGTTTGCACCTCAGCATGCACTCGCAGCGCTCGCCCTGACCACCGGCATCGCAGCCGCTGCGGAACCGTCTGCCGTGGCATTCGTGCAGTGTGCCCCATGCCACAGTGCGGTGGCGGAGGGACCGCACGGCGTGGGTCCGAACCTTGCCGGGATCGTCGGCAAACCCATTGCCAAGGCATCCGGATTCCGATTCTCACGGGCATTGAAGAGGCACTCGGGGATCTGGACCGAAGACGCGCTGCACGCATGGCTCGAAAACCCCCAGCGGTTTGCGCCGGGAACGACAATGGCCTATGCCGGGCTCAAGAATAGCGACGCGCGCCAGGCTGTCATCGATTATCTGAAGACAGCACGATAGTGCTTGCACCCGGCGGGCCCGGAGGACTATACGAGGAGTGAACGATGAAGCACACACTGACTGCCGGCGTCTTCACCTTTCTGAGTCTTGCTGGCTCCTTGGCCCACGCCGACACGAACGGTTTCCCGCGGGCATTGCAGGAGCGCTACGATGCCGTCGAGGAAGCGATCAAAGCACGCGACGGCGAGCGCTGGTTCGCAGAGCTCTACAGCGAGGACATCGTGCTGTTCGGTGAAGGTGCGTCGAACGTCATTCGCGGTCGCGCCGAACTGATGCCCGTCATCGAGGAGATCGTCAATGCCACGCAGAAATGTACGATAGTGCCGGACGCTGCATTGCAGACGAGCGGCACGCTCGGCTATTCCTTCGTTACTTACGATTGTGTCGCATCAGACGCCGCCGCGAGCACCTATCAGGTCCGGGCGTTATTCGTGTGGCGACGCGAACAGGTCGGATGGCGGGTCGTGGCCGAAGGGTACACGATGGGTAGCATGTAGGCCTGCGTCTGACTGAGCAGAAAACGGATCAGCCCGCGGACGACCCCCAGGCACCACTCAGCGGCAGCCTCGACAAATCCGCCTCCATGATGCGCCGGTAAAACTCGTGGAAGTGCAGCATGCCGTCCTCGAGTGGCGACTGATAGGGCCCGGCCTCGCTGCGTCCTTCGCGATACAGCGCCCAGCGGCCACGATCCATGCGCTCCCCGATGTCGTCGTCCTCGATCGCGGTTTCCAGGTAGGCGGCCTGCTCGGCATCGACGAATTCGCGTTCGAAATCGACGATTTCCTCGGGGTAGTAGAATTCCACCACGTTGGTGGTCCGATTGACATCCCGTGGGATGAGCGTGCTCACCACCAGCACGTGGGGGTACCACTCGACCATCACGTTCGGATAGTACGTGAGCCAGATCGCGCCATGTGCCGGCCGATCTCCGTCGTACATCTCGAGTACCGCCTGGTGCCACTTCCGGTACGCTTCCGAGCCCGGACGCGCGAGCGAAGTGATGCCGACCCGCTGCACCGAATACCATTCGCCGAACTGCCAGGTCAGATCGTCACAGGTGACGAAGTTTCCCAGACCCGGATGAAACGGAGCGACGTGGTAGTCCTCGAGGTAGACCTCGATGAAGGTCTTCCAGTTGTAATTGCACTCGTGGATTTCGACACGATCGAGTTTGTAGCCGGAAAAGTCGAGTTCACTCGCCACGCTCATACGGGCCAGATCGTCCGCTGCCCTTCTGGGGCCCTTGAACAAGAGCCCGCGCCAGTTCTCCAGTTCGTCACGCTTCAGGTTGAGGCACGGGTTCTCCGGAAACCGAGGCGCGCCGAGAAGCGATCCCGTCCGGTCATAGGTCCATCGATGCACCGGGCACACGATGTGGTCGGTCGTTCCTGCGCCCTGCAGCATGATCGCCTGGCGATGACGGCATACGTTCGACAATTGGTGCACGCCCTCGTCGGTGCGAAAGAGAAGCTTGGAATGATCAAGCCACTCCAGCGAACGGTAGTTACCGACTTCAGGTACCATCAATTCATGCCCGACATATCCTGGGCCGGCATCGAAGAGAAGTTTCTTCTCCAGTTCGAAGACCTTCTCGTCGAAATACATGGCCACCGGGAGCTGCGAAGCGCCGGGTGCCAATTGAGCCCTGGATACGATGTCGGACATGCCCGAACCTCCTCAAGCGAGACCAAGAAATCCGGAGAAAAGGCCTTCCATTTTATGTGAAATGGCGTTTGACCACTAGTTGCACGATCGGTTATGTTCGTTCCTTTTCACTCGCCCTCTCTCGACCATGACAAAGCAGGTCAGTTCACCGAAATCGTTTGAGTCGGCCATTTCGGAACTCGAAGCGATCGTTCAGGAGATGGAGACGGGTTCGATATCGCTCGAGCAGGCGCTTGAACGTTACCAGCGTGGTGTCGGGCTGCTCAAATATTGTCAGGACACCTTGCAGCAAGCGGAGCAGCGCGTCCGTCAGCTCGAGAGCGGGAAACTGGTTCCCATCGATGCGGGCACGAACGGGGAGCACCAGTCGTGAGCAACGGCGAGTCCGACTTCCTCGGCTGGATGGCGACCATCCAGGAACGTACCGAATCGGTCCTCTCGACCATTCTTCCGGAACCCGCGATTGCCCCAGAACGTCTCCACGACGCGATGCGCTATGCAGTGCTGGGTGGGGGCAAGCGCGTGCGCGCCCTGCTCGCACATGCGGCAGGCGAACTGACCGATGCGCCGGTCGAGCGTGTCGATCGCGTCGCCTGTGCGGTTGAGCTCATCCATGCGTACTCGCTGGTCCACGATGATATGCCATGCATGGACGACGACGTTCTGCGGCGGGGTAAACCGACCGTTCATGTCGAGTACGACGAGGCAACGGCGTTGCTCACTGGCGATGCGCTGCAGACCCTCGCCTTTCAGGTTCTGTCCGACGCAACGATTGCCCCCACTGCCGCCGATCAGCTCGAAATGATCTCGCTACTGGCGCGCGCTTCCGGTTCGCGCGGCATGGCCGGCGGCCAGGCCATCGACCTCGCGTCCGTCGGAAAGACGATTTCGCGCATCGAACTCGAGTTCATGCACATCCACAAGACCGGCGCCCTGATCAGGGCATCCGTGCTCCTCGGCGCACATTGCGGCCCGGCATGCGACGCTGATCTCCTCTCGCCGCTGGACCGCTACGGCAAGCTTGTGGGTCTGCTTTTCCAGGTGGTCGACGACATCCTCGACGCACAGTCGGATACCGCCACGCTCGGAAAGACGGCGGGCAAGGATGCCGACAGCAACAAGCCCACGTATGTGACCCTGATGGGTCTGAACGAGGCTCGCGCGCTCGCCGAGTCCCTCCATGCCGAGGCGCAGGCCGTACTGCATGCGCTCGGCCCTCGCTCCTCGCGTCTCGAGGAACTGGCCCGGTTCATCGTCCGTCGCAGATTCTGACTTACTTCGCGCACAGCTCAATGTCCACCTACCCCCTGCTGAACCAGATCGACTCCCCTGCGGACTTGCGTGCTCTCGAACGCCGCGATCTGCCGGAACTGGCGCAACAGCTGCGCGATTTCCTGATCGAATCGGTCTCGCGCACGGGTGGTCATCTGTCGTCGAATCTCGGGACGGTGGAACTGACCATCGCCCTGCATTACGTTTTCAATACACCCGACGACCGGATCGTCTGGGATGTCGGCCATCAGACCTACGGGCACAAGATTCTCACCGGCCGACGCGAGGCGATGAGCGGGCTGCGCCATTTCGGCGGCATATCCGGATTCCCGAGGCGCTGCGAGAGCGATTACGACACCTTCGGGACGGCACATTCCTCGACCTCGATCTCGGCGGCCCTGGGCATGGCCGTCGCGGCACGTGACAAGGGCGAAGATCGCCGAGTCGTCGCAGTGATCGGCGACGGAGCGATGTCGGCCGGCATGGCCTTCGAGGCGCTGAACAACGCCGGCGACACACCGGACACGAATCTCCTCGTAATCCTGAACGACAATGAGATGTCGATCTCTCCCCCGGTCGGCGCACTGACCCGGATTCTCGCGCGCATGCTTTCCGGCCGCACCTATAACGCCGCACGCCGTGCCGGAGAGAAGGTGCTGGGCGTGGCGCCACCGGTGCTCGATTTCGCACGCAAGGTCGAGGAGCACGTCAAGGGTCTGATCACGCCGGGCACCCTTTTCGAGGAGTTCGGCTTCCATTATTACGGACCGATCGACGGTCACGACCTCGACGCCCTGCTGCCCACGCTGCAGAACCTCAGAAAGCTCGAGGGTCCGCAATTTCTCCACGTCATCACGCGCAAAGGCCAGGGCTACAAGCTCGCCGAAGCCGACCCCATCCTTTATCACGGGGTGTCGAAGTTCGATTACAACGCGGGGATCGACGCCGCCAGGGGGGGCGACCGGCTCACCTATACACAAGTCTTCGGTGATTGGCTTTGCGACATCGCGGCCCTCGACGACAAGGTGATCGGCATCACGCCGGCGATGCGCGAAGGTTCCGGCATGGTGCGTTTCGCCCAGGAGTACCCGGAGCGCTTCCACGACGTCGGAATTGCAGAACAGCACGCGCTCACCTTCGCCGCAGGTCTTGCATGCGAGGGATTCAAACCCGTAGTCGCGATCTACTCGACGTTTCTGCAGCGTGGCTACGATCAGCTCGTTCACGACATCGCATTGCAGAATCTGCCGGTGGTTTTTGCGATCGACCGTGCGGGCCTGGCCGGGGCCGATGGCGCGACCCACCACGGCGCCTTCGACTTTTCCTTCCTGACATGCATTCCCAACATGGTGGTGATGGCCCCCGCGGACGAGAACGAATGCCGGCAGATGCTCTACACTGCATATTGCCACGATGGTCCGGCTGCAGTGCGCTATCCGCGCGGCGGCGGCATGGCTGTAGTGCCCGACCCGACGATGACGGCGCTCGACATCGGCAAGGCGGAGGTACGCCGCACAGGCACAGGGGTCGCGCTGCTGGCCTTCGGAAATCTGCTTGCGGCGGCACTGGAAGCTGGCGAGGAAATCGGTGCGACCGTGGTCAACATGCGCTTCGTGAAGCCGATGGACGAACAATGCGTGCGCGACATGGCCGCGGAGCACGATCTGCTCGTCACCCTGGAGGAAAACGCGGTGATAGGGGGTGCCGGGTCGGAAGTGGCCAGAATCCTCGAACGTATGCCGCAACGGCCGCGCATTCTTCGACTCGGACTTCCAGACCGGTTCATCGACCATGGCGACCAGGCCCTCCTGCTGCAGTCGGTCGGTCTCGACAAGGCGGGCATCGTCGCCGCGATTGCCCGGCTTAATGGCAATAATAGTTGAGTAGATTTGTCGGACTTGCTAGCATGGCCCGAGAATCAGACCCTACAGAGAACAAGCATGAATCCCATTGAATCCCTTAGCATCCCCGACGTGCAGCGCTCGGAGGATATCCGCCAGCTCGCGATCAACAAGGTCGGGATCAAGGCCATCCGCCACCCTGTCAAGCTCAGCGAGCGCAATGGTGGCGTGCAGCACACGATTGCAGTATTCAACATGTATGTTGGCCTGCCCCACAATTTCAAGGGCACCCACATGTCGCGCTTCGTGGAGATTCTGAACAGCAACGAACGCGAAATCTCGGTGGAATCCTTCGAGCCCATGCTGCGCGAGATGGTCGAGCGCCTCGAGGCGGAGACAGGTCACGTCGAGATGACCTTCCCTTATTTCATCAACAAGGCCGCCCCGGTTTCCGGCGTGCAGAGCCTGATGGACTATGAGGTCACCTTCACCGGGGAGATCCGTGAAGGGGCCGTGTACGAATTCACGATGAAGATCGTGGTGCCGGTCACGAGCCTTTGCCCGTGTTCCAAGAAGATTTCCGACTACGGCGCACACAATCAGCGATCGCATGTGACGGTGACTGCAACCCTCAACGACCATCTTTGGATCGAGGAGATCGTGCAACTCGTCGAACGCCAGGCCTCCTGTGAGCTTTATGGCCTGCTCAAGCGCCCCGACGAGAAGTTCGTCACCGAGCGCGCCTACGACAACCCCAAGTTTGTCGAGGACATGGTGCGCGACGTCGCGGGGCTGCTGGACGCCGAGCCGCGCATCAGTGCGTTTGCCGTCGAGTCCGAGAACTTCGAGTCCATCCACAACCACTCCGCGTACGCGATCATCGAACGCGACAAGCGCACCCACGCTTGAGCGACGGTTCCGAAACCCTTCATGCGCGGGGACGTCTGATCCAGCCCCGGTCGGACATCCAGGCGAGAACGGCCCCGGCGCGGGCCGCGTCCTGACCGAGCAGCGTCGCGAGGACGGGTTCGGGATCCGTTCCGGATGGAATCCGTCGCAGCGCGCGCAACAAGGGCGCAGCCGCATGCCCTCCCACATGCCACACGCCCAGTGGGTCCGCCGGGGTCACGACAACTTCTGCAGTCTCGATGAATCCGGCGTTCATCACCGCCATTTCCCGGATCTCGACCATTTCCGGTGCGACCGGAACATGTGCCGGCACCGCATCGGGCCAGCTACGCCGCCTCGACCAGAAAGGTCGATCCGGCCACCGACGCTCCAGTCGGCAGAAATCGCGCCCAATCCGCGCAAAGCGGTGAAACAGCGCGTCTATCCGTGCCCGATGAAAGCTCTGCGCCAACGACGCATCGTCCGGATGGCGAAGCATCGTATTGATTACCGCCGGCGCCTGCATCGCCGACGACAGGGCCTGGAACACACCGTTGCCCGACAGTGGATCCACGGCCATTGCGGCGTCTCCGACCCGAATCCAGTTCTTTCCGACCGGATTGCGGCACAGGACCGGCGTGCTGGATCGGGCATGGACGACGCCCAGCGGCGCGGAATCGGCTGCAAACGGGCGGGCCGATTCCAAAGTCAGCAGATGCTCCTCACAGAACGCCTGCAGGCGCGACCTGGGCGGAAGCTTGCGTTCGGCCACGTCAAAAGTCAGCTGCAGGTATCTCCGACCATCATTCATCGATGCCATCCAGGCCCAACCGTCGGGGTGGCTTTGCACCGCCGAACGTGCCCGGGCAGGCGGGCCCTGGCGGCAATGCAGCACCGACACGGTTTCCGCGCCTCGCAGACGGCCGGCCCCGGCAGCGGGTGCCGCACGGCCGCGAGCCTCGACCACGAAGCCGGCTTCGAGCAGGGTCGCTACACCGCCCCGCAGAAGGGCTTCGACCTCGAAACCGTCGCCTCGCGCAGTGCAGCGTCGAACATGACCCACCAGCACGGCCACCCCGTTGCGCTCGAGATCCCGCAACAGGCTCCGGTCGAATGCCGATCGGTCGATGAGGCGCTCGGAATTGGCGCTGGTCGTTGCGCCGTTCCAGCTCACCTCACGACGCGATGGCTCGGGCAGGACATCCCAGAACGACTCGAATCCGGCGCCGTGCAGTCCGGCGACGACACGTTCCGATATGCCTTCGATCGCCGCGAACGATCGCGCTTCGGTGACGACAGCGACCCCGTAGCCGAGGCGCACAAGGCCGAGCGCCGTCGCTGCGCCGGCCGGTCCGCCACCCATGACCACGATCTCGAAGCGCCTCATCGTTCAATCCGATGTCAACCGATACGTCGCTCGGGGCCGCGGTGGCACGCCCGTTCGATCAGGAAGCGACGCACCCCGGACAATACGGGTCGCCCCCCGCTGCCAAGGTAGCGCGCGACCTCGCCAGTCAGGTAAGCGCAGCCGGCACTCGCCCCTGTGCCCGCGCCCGACGTGCCCAGGGGTCGGACATGCGCGCCGAAATCGGCATGTTCGGACTCTAGATACGAGATCTGGCCGCGCTCACAGCGCGCATCACCCGTCATCCGGAACACGCCGGGGTATGCGGCCGGGTACACAGCCGCGCCCCGTGCCGGCGCCGATGCGCACAGGATCACCCCCGCCTTGAGCGCCCGCTCGCAGGCCAGTGCCAGAACGTCACGATCCTGGCGCAGACCGAGGCTGAGGTTGATCGCCTGCGCCCCTTCCGCTACCAGCCAGTCGATCGCCATTGCGACCTGGCCTGCGGAGGTGGCAAGCCGCTCCCGAAAAACCTGCGCCACCAGGAATCGCGCCTCGGGCGCCTCCCACGCGATGATATCCACCATCTCGCTTCCGTGGCCAAGTTGATCCGCCAGCGCGTCGACGCGCTGCAACTGTCCTTCCGACAGGGTGAAGCCGGCGGACGCAAGCACCTTCGGTAGCTGGTCGGCGCGACAACCGCTGTCGACGATACCGATCCGGACCGGGTCAGGCATCGATCGCTACCTCGGGCATCGAACCCGAAGCAGGCACGAGTCGTCCGGCGTCGAGCACCAGGCGCACATCGCACCCCGCAAGGGTCGAAGGCCGATGGCTGATGAGGATTCGTGTGCGCTGCGCAAACAGCCGGTCGACCGCCGCAATCACCTGCGCTTCGGTGTACTCGTCGACCGCCGAGGTCGCCTCGTCGAGCACCAGGACCACCGCTTGCTGCAGGAGCGCACGTGCAATCGCGATGCGCTGTTTCTCCCCACCCGACAACTGCTGTCCGCGCTCACCGAGTGGGGTATCAAGCCCATGCGGCAAGCGCTCGATCAACTCGTCCAGCTGCGCCTCGCGCGCTGCGTGCGCAACCGCCCCATCGCTCGCATCCGGCATGCCGTAGCGCAGGTTGTCGGCAAGCGTGCCGCGGAACACTACGATGTCCTGGCTGACCACCGCCACCGCCCGGCGCAGTTCCAGCAGCGCCAGTCGCCGCAGGTCGATCCCGTCCAAGCGCACGACACCCTGTTGCGGATCGTAGTGCCGGTGCAAGAGGTCGATCAGCGTCGTTTTTCCTGCGCCGGACACGCCGCTCACGCCCACCTTGCTGCCCGCGCGAAGACTGGCGCTGGCCCCCTTGAGGACGGGCTGGTCGCGGCCTGGATAGCCGAACACGATGTCTTCGAAACTCACGGCCCCTGCAGCATTCGGAGGCAGTGAAAACGGCACGGCCGGCGGATCGACGTCCGGCTCGGCCTGGCGGAGTTCGTTCACACGCGCCAGGCTGACGCTCATGCGCTGGATGGCGACATAGAGTCCGAGGAGGCTGTTGACCGGTCCGACCGCCATCCCCAGATAGGTCGAGAAGGCAATCAGCGCACCCAGTTGCCACTGCCCCTGTATGACCCACCAGCCCCCGACGAGAAAGGCCGCGGCGCGGGTGAGCGAGGTGAGCGTGCCGGGCACCGCATGGGTGAAGAATTCCGTCACCTGCAGGCGCAGCAGATCGGTGAGATAGCGGTCGTTCAACTTGTCCAGCCGCGCGCCCTCGCGTCGCTCCTGACCGGTCGCCTGGATGAACTTCATCGACGGCAGGGTCTCGATCAGAAAGCTCGACAGATCGGCCGATCGCTCTCGCAGTGAGCGCGTCCGATGTTCGATCTTGCGCCGCATCCAGCGCAGCCACATGACTTCGACCGGAATCAGGACCAGCACCAGCAGCGACAACTCCCACGACAGGGCAACGAGGAGAATCAAGGCGCCGGCCAGGCCGATCACGCTGCTTACCGCTGAAAAGAGGCTGTCGAGTGCGAAACGCTGGATCTCGGCGACGTCGCCATCGATACGTGACAGCAGGTCTCCCGTGCGCCGCTGTGCGAAGAACGCCGGCGACAGACTTTGCAGATGTCGATACACGTCACTGCGCAGGGCGAACAGGATCTTTCCCGACAATCGCGTGTGCAGATAGCGATTGACGCCGGCAAGCACGGTACCCGCAACCCCGACCAGCATCATGGTCACCGCAATCGCGACCAGGGTTGCATAGTCCTTGGCGAGCAGACCGTCGTCGATCAGCAGCTTCACCAGCCAGGGTTGCAGCAGGACCAGCATCGACGCCATCGCCGACAATGCGAGCAATCCGGCAATCGCCTTGCGTTGCGGTCTCACGAAGCCATACAGCCAGACGAATCCGCGGCGCAGCGATTCACGCTCGCGCATGTCATCCACCCGGACCAGCCAACTCAGCATGCCTGTCCCCTGCAATCCGGAAACGGGGTCATTATCAATGAAAAAGGGAGGCGCCTGCAGGGCGCCCCCCTTTCCGATCAACGAATCGGCCCGTCTCAGTTACGGATTCTCGCCACGCGCAGATCGGCTGTCGACATGTCGCCAGGCAGTTGAATCCCTCCGATCTTGCTCAATGTTGCCGTGTCGTGGATGGAGATATCGTTGCCTGCCCCGCCGATGAAAAGCTTCTTGCCGTCCCCGGAAATGTTCACGCTGTAGTAGGTATGCGGCAACTGCTCCACCAGCAGCGTCTCCTTCTTCGCGATGTCGTGTTTGGACACGGTGTTGAATGCGCCGTAAAGAATATTCGAATCGTGCGGATCGGTCACGAAGGTGAAGATGATGAACTCGAACGGAATGGTCTCCATCTGCTCGGCCTCCCCGGTTTCGAGGTCGACCCGGCTCATGCCCCACCACCATTCGGCGGTCTCGAAATCCCAGTCCTCGCTTTCGAACCTCGCCGTCACGTAGGGCATGATGTACTCATTCACGTGCTCGCCCTGCGAGTGCATTGCAAATGCGTCCGGCGGCAGCCAAAGTGGCCCCCGGTCCCAACTCGCAAGCGCGGTGACGATACGGGTCGCCCCGGTCTTCGCATCGATTGCCTCGATGTCGGCACCGCCGAGGATCACCTCGCCCGTCGCGGTGGCGGCAATCTTGGTGATGCGGCGCTTGACCGGAAATGTCCGGACCGGCTTTGCATCCAGACCGTCGGCGATGTTAAACACCGCAAGGCGTGGTTCCAGCACTTCCATGCGGTCACTCAAATGTCGTACCGGGTTCTGCACCGTATACAGTTCCGTGCCGTCGACGCTGACTGCAATCGACTGGAAGCTCTTGACCTTGACGTCGTCGCTCGACTGCGCGGCCGAGAACACGATGCGGCAATTGCTGATGTCAATGCCGTACACATCCTCCCACATGTTGCTGAGCACATAGGCGACCCGCCCATCCGGCGATATCGCCATCGCACCCGACCCGAACTTGCCGGGTATGTCGCAACTGCGCACAATCGCGTGCGAGGTCATGTCCATGACATGCAGCTTCCCCGGACGTGTCACGGTCAGGAGATACTCCTCGGTCGGGGCAGTCGTCGCAGCGACGGCCGTCGTCGCGTACCCTGCCGCCAGGGTACCGATTGCCGCGACGGCGGTCAGGCCGGCAGTCGTGATAAGTCGCTTCAGAGTCATCCGGGCTGCTCCCTGTCAGTCGTTGTCTTCAAAGATGCCGTCGAGCTTGCGCCAGTCCTTGTCGGCCTTGTCGGCACCCTGCCCCCAGTCCGGATAGCTGTTCATCGTGTCCGGCACCTGGGCCGGCCACCAGCACGAATCCGCGCAGCCATACAAGTCCGCCTCCATCGGCTGACACAGGGAACCCAGCCCCCCGAAGGGATCGATCTCCCAGCCGGGGTCTACAGTCGCCGTGCATCCGACCACGGTCTGCATCGCCACGACTTCCTCGACCTCGGAGGGGCTCGCGGCCTGCTCGAGCAGCTGCGCTTTCCTGTTCAAGGATTTGAGATGTTTCATTCAGGCACTCCTCCTCGGAGACACATGTGCGGCAAAGAACCCCGGGTTCTCTGTAATGATTCGTGCATATACTTCGATACCGAAATCGATCCAGTCACGCAGATGGTCGCAATAGTGGTATGACGGATGCGTCGCATCGCCGTACTTCGCGTAGCTCTCGTGATAGCACCCGCCCGAACAGATGTTGCGGATGCGACACGTCTGACAGCCGGTTCCGGCCCGATCCAGGCGTTTTTCCACGAATGCGGCCAGGCGCGGCCGGTCGATGCCCTTGTCAACGTCACCGAACAGCGGCATGTCCGAACCGGTGAAGCGATGACACAGGTTGAGCCCGCCGTTGCCGTCGACCGCCAGCAACCCTACGCCCGCGCCGCAAGGCAACTGCTTCTTGTTGCCTTCGTGCATGTCCGTTAGCAGCTGGTGCATGTTGCCGAAACCGACGTTGCGTCCCGCCAGCGCCGCTTCGAGATAACGGCGGCCGAGACGCTTCAGGCCGGCGAACACTTCGGCCAGTTCGCCCGGGGGAAGGTTGAAGGCGGCAATCTCGCCCGACGTCACCGGCCCGAACCCGACCTCGTGAAATCCCAGCTCTCCCTGCAGATGATCGAAAATGCGCTCCACATCGGTGGCACCCTGGGTGAGGGTCACACGGCAGCCGACCGGACGGGCGGTGTAGCGCGCCAGGAGCATCTCGACCTTGCGCCGGACGACATCGTAGGTCCCATGGCCACCGATCGTACGTCGGTTCCGGTCGTGCATCGCCTTGGGACCGTCCATTGAAACGGTCAGCCCGAAGCGGTGGGCGTTGAACCAGTCCACCAGTGACTCGTTGAGCAGGGTTGCGTTGGTCGTCAGCGTGAAATCCACCACAGCGCCGTGACGGGCAAAACGCGGTTCGCAGTACGCCACCACGTCGCGGATGAGATCAACATTGGTGAGCGGTTCGCCACCGAAGAACACCACGTTGTAGCGGGGCTGGTCCGGAGACTCCCGCAACAGCATCTCGATCGACTTGATTGCCGTGTCGTAAGCCATCTTGCGACCGTCCGCCGGTTTCGCGAGGTCTTCCTTGTAGCAATAGGTGCAACTGAGATTGCAGCCGGTGTTGATGTTCAGCACCACCGTCGTCAGCGGAAACTTCGTGACAGCCCGTGGCGACTGGTTGATCCGTGCGACGGCACCGCTGTCGACGATCACCTCCAGCGAGCGCAGTTCCTCGATCGCTTCCGCAACCGCAGCCGACCCGTACCTGGGCGAAAGCTGTTCGCGCAACAGCCCGACGCCGACATGCTCGTGCCGGTCGAACAGGGCAAGCAACTCGCGGCTCAGACCATCGAGTTCGAACAGGCCGCTGCTCGGAACGTGAAACAGCATCTGCCGCGTGTCCACATCGACACGGTGCAGATTGGGTCTCACCAGAGTCATCATGCCCATGCTCACCTCTAAGTCCTGGGTGCAACTGCCGCAGTCGTTCAGTCCAGCACCCGGCGGACGAAATCCGGAACCGCGACGAGCAGGCTCGCACGACCCGTCACCGACGCACCGCCGTCCGCGACCGACGCAACCACGCTCAGCCGACCGGTATTTCCGCCCGACATGAAGCGCTTCGGATTCGGTCCTGCATCGCCCGGCGTGAACACCCCGTTCGTGTCGATGCTTCCGGCGAACAGGTGATCCTCGCTTTCGCGCGCGACGTCGTCGGCCGGCTCGACCGACCATGTGACCGGCACGAACCCGAGTCGCAATTCGTCCTTACCATCCGGAGTGCTCGCATACGCGATCGCACGGTAGGTGACGCGGACCTTCTCCATCTGGCTGTCGCCGGGTCCGCCGACACGCGCCACCGCATTCTCGGGCGAAACCTCGACTCGGGCGATCCGATCGTATACCGCAAGCAGACCGACGCCGCGCGCTGCGCCCACGGCGACATCACGCGCACCGACGCTGCCCGTGGCTTCCACCCGGACCGTTATCCGGTCGGCGTTGCGGGACACTTCTTCGAGCACCCTCACCCCGTCGCCGAACGAAACCGGCCCGTCGAGCCGGCTGCCCACGATGGTGACCGTGCCGGTTTCACCGATGCGCAGATGCGAGGGCATCAATGCGTGGACTCGGCTGTCCGGGCCTTCCTTGACGACTTGCAGCGGTGCGCCGATCTCGCGTGCATCACGCATGAACAGCCGGCCGCTCATCGCGCTTCCGTCCGTTGCGGCCGCCATGACCTGGCGTGTTCGCAATCCCCCCAGATTCAGATCTCCGCGCCACTCGTAGCCGGTATACAAGGTGGCATTTCCCTCGCCCCGAAGCGGAGTGCCATCTGCATACTGGCCCTCGACACTCAGGGTGAAGTGATCCCGTGCGGTTTCGGATGCGCTCATGCGCGCATCGAATTCGCCCTTGCCGGGCATGTAGCCAAGCATTCGCCATTGGCCTGCGAGAGCGGGCTTCGGCGCAAGCTGCCAGTCGCGCCAGGCATCGCTGTCGAGCGGGAAGTCAGCTGCCAGCTGCGGCACGGTCTCGGTCAGCGCCAGGTGCATCCATGGACGATCTCGCGACAGCGCATGGAGTTCGATCGGCGGATACTGACCCATGTGGAAGTGAACGAGCAGTCTCCACTCTTCCTCGTTGCGCCGCTGCAGTCCGAAACGTGCGCCGGAGTGACAGCGCGCGCACATTTCGACATATGGCTCCGGAGTCACCTCGACGATGTTGGTGTCCTGCTCCAGCAGATAGCGATAGGGAGCAGACTCTGCCGGTGCCAGACCCTGGGTGTCGGCGAGGTGCTTGATGAGTGCCCGCTTCTCGGCAAGCGGCAGCTTCACGGCGCGCAGGTGTTCCATCCGGTTCAGTGTCATGTGCCAGCCCTCGGGCGTCTTGCGCTGCGCACTGATCCGGGAGAAGGCCGTACCCGCACCCTCCTCGGAATGGCATGCGATGCAGTAGGTCCGGAGGATCTCCTTACCTTCGGGATCGGCTGCAATGACTGGCGTAATCATGAGGCTCGCGAGTGCCATCACACCCGTCTGCAAGATCGCACGGATAGCGTTGTCGTTCATCAATGCCGTCACTCCTCGCTGTGGCTGCAGCACCTGTCGGCCTGCGTTGTGGCCGCAGGATCGCCGCGTATCCGCCGGTTGCCTGATCCCGAAAATTTACAAGGAAGGGGTGAACGAACTTCAGGCCAATTGTGCTAAGTTGTATTCGCTTGTAACAAGCCGGTCACACCCGATTGCCCGGCTTTTCGCGTTGTTTCCGTCCAATTCGGCGTTTCCTGGAAGACATGATGACGACAGCCTCGCAGCGTCCGCCGCACATCATGATCGTCGAAGACGATATCGCTTCCCGCTCGCTTCTGGTCAGCTATTTCCGCAAGGAAGGTTACCGCATCAGCGAATCCGGACGGGCCGACGACCTCATGCAGCGCGTCGAACGCGAGGGCATCGACCTCATCCTGCTGGACATCAACCTGCCCGGCAAGGACGGTCTGACCCTGACCCGGGAATTGCGTGCAGCATCACGTGTCGGGATCATCCTGGTGACGTCGAAGGGCGACGAGATCGACCGAATCGTAGGACTTGAACTTGGCGCCGACGACTATGTCACCAAGCCCTTCAATCCGCGGGAGTTGCTGGTGCGCGCCAAGAACCTGCTGTGGCGAGTGTCCGAGTCGCGCCAGGCGGGCCATCAGACGGCGGCCAACGGCACGTGGCATTTCAACGGGTGGACCCTCGATGCGCACAAGCGGCACCTGCTGGGTCCCCAGGGGCAGTGCGAACGTCTGCCTCAGGGTGAATTCAAGCTCCTCCATACGCTGGTGACACGGGCCGGCCAGGTTCTCTCGCGCGATCAGCTGATGGACGCCATTCACGACCGGGAGTGGACCCCCAACGACCGCTCCATCGATGTCCTCGTCGGGCGGCTGCGCCGCAAGCTGAACGACAACCCGTCTGCGCCCGAGCTGATTCTGACCGCCCACGGGGCAGGCTACGTATTCGCCGCCACGGTCGATACGGGCAATGGCTGAGACGGAAGCATTTCGCATCTTCGAACCGCTGCACCGGGGCCGCAGTTGTTCCGTCAGTCGCGCCCAGGCCACCGGCGCTGACACCCCGGTCATTGTCAAGCAGTACCTGCGCAGACTGTGTTCAGAGCACGATCTGAACCGACTCCGACACGAGTACGAAATACTCCACGGTATGGACATGCCCGGGGTCCCGCATGTGCTCGAGTGGGTCGATCTCGAAGCCGGCCCGGCGATCGTGTTCGCCGATCACCCGGCACGCCCGTTGCGCGAGCACGTCGCGCACGTCGTGCGACGGCCGTGGCACGCATGGCTCGACTTCGCGATCCGGCTCGCGCACGTCGTCGCCAGCCTTCACGAAGCGCGTATTACGCACAAGCAGCTCAACCCGGATCACCTGCTCATCGACCCGGCTACCGATGAGCCGCTGATCATCGATTTCTCGCTCGCCTCGCGACTCACCCGTGAGCAGGCGAACTGGGACACGCCACAGCTCGAACTCCCTCACCTTCCGTACATTGCGCCCGAGCAGACCGGACGCATCAACCGCGCCATCGACTATCGAACCGATTTCTACAGCCTCGGCTGCATCTTGTACGAGCTGTTCACGGGCCGGCCGCCCTTTTCCGGCGAGGATCCACTCGCACTCGTCCACAGCCACATCGCAAAGGCGCCCACGCCACCTCACCTGGTCAATACGGATTTGCCCGAGACGGTATCGGCGATCGTGCTCAAGCTGCTCGCAAAGGATGCGGCAGGACGTTACCAGTCCGCCATCGGCTTCGCCCGTGATCTGGAACGCTGCCGGGCGCAATGGCAGCAGCATAAAGCGGTAGGTCACTTCGACATCGGCGCCCACGACACCTGTGCACGCTTCGAGATCCTGCACAAGCTTTATGGGCGCGAGGACCTGCTGCGCGACCTCATGACCGGTTACGATCGATGCGCCGCGGGCGGCCAGATGCTGCTCCTGATCAGCGGTCATACCGGCGTCGGCAAGTCCAGCCTGGTACATGCGCTGCGCGAATACGCCGAACGCAGCGGCGGGCGCTTCAGCAGCGGCAAGTTCGATCAGTTTCGACGCGATCGGCCGTATTTCGCGGTGATTCAGGCGCTTCAGGGATTGGTCAAGGGACTCATTGCCGACTCCGAGGAGCGGATTGCGCTGTGGCGGCAGCGTCTGCTCAAGCGGCTTGGCAACAGTATTGGCGCACTGCTGAAGCTGATCCCGGATCTTCAACATATCGTCGAACCGGCAGAGTCGGTGATCACGCCGGTCGCGCTCGACGAGCAAAGCCGCTTTCGCCTCTTCAGCCAGTTCCTGAGCGTACTGACCGATCCGGACCAACCTCTGGTGCTGTTTCTCGACGACCTGCAGTGGGCCGACCTCGCCTCCCTGCAGTTGCTCGAATCGCTCGCGCGCACCCCCTGTTTGCCCGGCCTGCTGCTGATCGGCAGTTATCGCGACGACGAACTGCACGCGGATCACCCGCTGACACCCACGCTGGAGCGGCTTCGCGCCTCCCCGATCGCGTTGCGCGAGCAACGCATCCAGCCCCTGCTGCTGCGCCAGGTCAACCAACTACTGGCCGACACGCTGCGCCGCACCGAACGCGAAACCCACGAACTGGCGGTGATCTGCCACCAGAAGACACAGGGCAATCCCTTCTTTCTCAGCCAGTTCCTGCAATCGCTCTACGAGGTCGGCCTGATCCGCTTCCGTTCCGACCGCTGGCAGTGGGATGAAACCGCGATACGCAATCGCGAACTCGCCGACAACGTCGTGTCCCTGATGGTCGGAAAGATTCGGCGCCTGCCTCCGCGCACCCAGAAGGTCCTGCCGCTGGCGGCCTGCATTGGTGGTGTGTTCGACCTGCGTACGCTTGCGGTGGTCAATCGCGCCAGCGCGCACAGCACCGTCGGTGACCTGTGGCCTGCCCTGACGGAAGGGCTGATCGTGCCGCTCGACGACAGTTATCGGCTGCTCGAGCAGTTCGACGCCGATCAGACGCGCTATCGCTTCGTACACGACCGCATCCAGCAGGCGGCCTACTCACTGATCGACGAGCACGCATTCAAGGCGCTGCATCTGCTCATAGGCGAGCAGATGCTGCAGCGCCTGGATCCGGACGAGGTCGACCAGCGCGTGTTCGAGATCGCCAATCACCTCAATCTCGCTGGTGAACTCGTCGGATCGGACCCGATGCGACTGCAGCTCGCGGAACTGAACCTCAAGGCGGGTAAGCGTGCCAAAGAGTCCGCCGCTTTCGATTCGGCACTCGACTATCTGCGCACCGGGCTAGCGCTGCTGCCCGAGGACTGCTGGGAGCGCTGCTACGCCCTCGCGCTCGACCTGCATCTCGCCGCAACCGAAGCGGCCAACATCAAGATGGATTTCGCGTTGATGGACGGCCTGCTCCGGACCATCGACGAACAGGCTCACACCCTTCTGGAGAAGGTGCGCACCTACGAGATCCGGATCCAGTCCGAGGTATCGCGCAATCGCTTTCCACAGGCCCTGAGCACGGCCATCCGGGTGCTGTCGCTGCTCGGTGTCGTGCTTCCCGAGAATCCAAATCGCTTGCAGATCTGGCTGGGCCTGCTCCGCACCCGTTTGTTGCTGCGCCGCGTGCCCGGTGATCGCATTGTGAATGTCGGGCCGATGACCGAACCCCGCGCCCTGGCTGCACTGCCAATCCTTGTCAGCCTGTTCGGCGTCGTCAAGTTCTCCAGTTCGGCCCTGCGCCCGTTGGTGATGGCACGCCAGGTCGAACTGACCGTCCGGCACGGTCTGACCGACTATTCGGCTACCGCGTTTGCTGGCTACGGGGGGGTGTTGTGCGGTCAGCTCGATGCCATCGACGAAGGGTACCGCATTGGTCGACTCGGCCTGACGATTGACGAACGTCACCCATCCCCGAGCACGCGTCACAAGACCCTGACACTTTTCAACTCCTACGTTCGCCATTACAAGGAGCCTTTGCACCGAAGCCTCGACGGCCTGATGGATGCGCATCGTCTGGCCCTCGATTGCGGTGACATGGAGTACGCCGCCTACAGCATTGCCGCCCGCATCCAGTACGCATTCCCGCTCAGCACCAACCTCGCCGAACTCCAGACGCACATCAGCAAGCACGTGGCCCAGTTGCGCGAATCGGGCCAGAAGCAGTCACTGCAATATTCGGTCATGACCCTGCAGACCGTCGCGAACCTGCGCGGACAATGCGCCGACCCGGTTCGCCTGGACGGGGATTTCTACACGGAAGACCAAATGCTTGCCGAGCACCGGCGAGAGAATCACCGCACAGCCATCTGTGTTCACCATTTCCACAAGGCTCTGCTGTGCTTGATATTCGGAAAGCACGGCGCGGCAGCCGAACAATGCGAGCTCGGGATCGCTTACCTTCCCTACGTTTCAGGAACCGCGGTTCCGTCCTGGTTCTACAGCCTTCACGCACTGGCGCTGCTCGCCGATTTTTCCGCCTTCGACAAGTCCCGGCAACGCGCGTGCCTCGCGAAGGTACGCTGGATCCTGAAGAGGATCCGCTTCTGGGCGCGCCATTGCCCTGAGAACAATGATCATCGCCTGCTGCTGATCGAAGCGGAGTTGCTGCGTGTGCGCAACCGCAACGCTGCCGCAGTCGACTTCTACGAGCGTTCGATCAGGCTGGCCGAGCGCAGTGGTTTCATGCTTGAAGCGGCAATGGCCTGCGAACTGGCCGGGCGCAGCCACCTCCAGGCCGGGCATGCGGTCCTCGCGCGGAGCTATCTTTGCGAAGCCTATCGTCGTTTCCGCACCTGGGGGGCGAGCGCCAAACTCGATCAGATGCAGGGCCTCTATGAGACCTACCTGGATGGTATCCCGCCGGGAACGGAGCGACAGGCACCCGCCGACGAAGCAGGGCGCCCGGGCACCGCGGCGCTGAGCAACCAGGCCTTCGACATCACATCGGTGATCAAGGCTTCCCACGCGATCTCCGACGAAATCGTCCTCGACCGTCTTCTCGGGCAGCTGATGCGTCTGGCACTCACCAACGCCGGAGCCCAACGCGCGATCATGATCCTCAATCGGCAGGGCCGGCTCTATATCGAGGCCGAAGCGGGCGTAGACGAAGCGCCGCCCGTGTTCTCTTCGTTCAGGCTCGAGGACGGCCAGCACCATCTGCCGGTGAGTATCGTCAACTACGTGGCACGGACCAAGGAGACAGTCGTTGTCGACGACGCGCCCGAACAGCAGCTCTTCCGCCACGACAAGTACGTCCGAACGAATCAGCCGCGATCCTTGCTGTGCATGCCCATCCTCTATCACGGGGACCTGACCGCAGTGCTTTACCTCGAGCACGCCGAGAGTTCGAGCATCTTCGACCAGACGCGACTCGAGACGCTCAAGATTCTTGCTGCCCAGGCCGCGATCTCGATCGAGAACGCGAAGCTCTATCTTGACCTGCAGCAGTCGGAGGGCGAGTACCGCTCGCTCTTCGAGAACGCCATCGAGGGGATCTTCCGCGTCAGTCCCGAGGGTCGTTTCATTTCGGCCAATCCGGCCCTGGCCCGATTGCTCGGCTACACCTCATGTGAGGATTTTCTCGAGTCGGTGACCGACGTTTCGCGGCAGTGCTTCATCGACCAGGACGATCTTCGCCGCTTTCTGGGTACGCTGCACATGCGCAACCGCGTGGTGGGTTTCGAGACGCGCTGGCAACGTCTCGGTGGCGACCCGATATACGTATCGATTTCGGCTCGGCGCGTCCTCGACCAGAACCAGTCGCTGCTTTTCTACGAGGGATCGCTGACCGACATCAGCGAGCGCAAGGCGAAGGAGCACGCCGAGATTGCGCGCGAGAAGGCCGAAGCAGCGAGCGAAGCAAAGAGCAACTTCCTGGCGACGATGAGTCACGAGATCCGGACACCACTCAACGGTATTCTCGGCATGGCACAGGTCCTGATGCGCTCCGAGCTTCCGCACCTCCAGAAGAAGCAGGTGGGCGCAATCTACCAGTCAGGCCGCTCGCTGCTCTCGATACTCAACGACGTTCTTGATTTCACCAAGATCGAAGCAGGCCAGGTCAGGCTTGATATCGCCCCCTTCTCCCCGGCAGAGGTCGTGGACGACCTGACCCCGATGCTGCGCTCGATGGCTTTGAAGCAGGGCCTCCGATTCATCGTTTTCAATGATCCGGACCTGCCGCCGTGCGTGCTCGGCGATCGCCGCGCGCTCAGTCAGATCCTGATGAACCTGGCCACCAACGCGCTCAAGTTTACCCACACCGGGTTCGTGGCCATGCGCGTTCGGGTTCAGGAGCGCATCGAAGACAAGATCTGCGTGCGCTTCGAAGTCGAGGACACCGGGATCGGCATTCCCGAAAACGCGCACGACCGGATATTCGAACACTTCAGCCAGGCAGACAGTTCGATCACGCGTCGCTACGGTGGCACCGGACTGGGGCTGTCGATCTGCCGCCGACTGGTCGCACTGCATCAGGGCCGGATCGACTTCTCGAGCACCCCGGGCGAAGGCAGCCTGTTCTGGTTCGAGCTCACCTATCCTGAAGCGCACGGCGAGATTCCAGAGAGTGACCTGGTCCGGCTGAGATCGCGCTCGCTCGAGATCCTGCTGGTCGAAGATACGCAGATCAACCAGGAGGTCACGCGAGGGCTCCTGGAAACCGAAGGGCATGTGGTCGCGATTGCAGACGATGGCTACACGGCCTTGTCGATGCACAACGATCACGACTATGACCTGATCCTGATGGATATCCACCTTCCGGGCATGGACGGGCTCGAAACCGTGCGTCGCATGCGTGCGCACCCCGACCCTGCCAGGGCGG
>DAOMNN010000024.1:33174-44509 GCA_035443825.1 Rhodocyclaceae bacterium
GACGGGCTCGAAACCGTGCGTCGCATGCGTGCGCACCCCGACCCTGCCAGGGCGGGCGTGCGCATCGTCGCACTTACGGCCTCGATCGCCGCCCACGAGGTGCAAAATTACCTCGAAGCCGGCATCGACGCCGTGGTCGGCAAACCCGTTCAGTTCGACGAGCTGTGTCGCGCCTTGCTGCAACCGGTTGTTCCCCAGCCGCCCGAGCACGACGCCACGGACGGTTCGCACGGGTTGCTGCGCACGGATCTGCTCGTACAGCACCGCGAACTGCTCGGGGCACAGCAGTTCTCGGCCTTGGTAGACACGCTGACCACGCAGTGCTTCAGCCTGCTCGACGAGTTCGAGTCGGATGCCGTTCGTGGTGATGTCCAGGAGCAGGCGCGGATACTGCACAAGCTCGCAGGCGCATGCAGCAATTTCGGTCTTCAGGCAGGCGCTGCGGAATGTCTCCGCCTCGAGTACGCCGCCCGGCAAGGCAACCCATGCGGCGAGCCCGGCACGCTGCGGGATCTCATCACCCAAAGCCTGCAACGACTTGCCGCGTTTCGCCCCGGCGATCCCACTTCTCAAGGTGTTGATTCTCGCTATCGGCCGGAACTGACCGATCTTGCCTGAGCGATAATTCGCACATCCCCGAGCAGCAGGTGCATTACGCGCTGCCGCCGTGCCGCGCGGCAACGCCCGACCCCCGTTCGCGTACTAGCCTGCGTTTGGGCCGAACTGTGTCAAACGTATTACAAGTTTGTACAACTCCGAACATTTGGCACATAGCTGGTTTACACGCGGCCAATAGCCTTCGCATGTCTGGAGACCGGGCGTGCCCGCCGCGCTGCGCAGGGCCGCACACTGCGTACGTCTCCCGCACCGAGCATGGATTCGGCCCGTAACGCCGTGGAGCATCCGCAGCGCAAACCATATCAAGACGCGAGGAGACGAGACGTGAGGAGAGAAAATTGGCAACGATACGCCCTGAGTGCATTGGCCTGTGCCGTACTGGCAGCCACTGCGGGGGCGGCAGGTGCCCAGGATGCCACACGCCTGGGGCAGGATCTCACACCACTTGGCGGTGAAATGGCCGCCAACAGCGACGGCAGCATCCCCGAGTGGCAGGACGGCGGAGCATTGCTGCCTGGCTGGAGCTACGGCAAGCCACGGGTCGAGTACTTCAAGTACAAGGACGACAAACCGCTCTTCACCATCGACGCATCGAACGCCGACCAGTATGCGGACCGGCTCAGCGAGGGTCAGCTCGCACTGCTCAAGACCTTCAAGAACTACCGCATGGATGTCTATCCGAGCCGCCGACATTGCTCGGCCCCGGACTTCGTCCTCGAAAATACGCGCAAGAACGTCGCCGACGGGAAGATCGGAGACGACGGATGGAGCCTCGTCGAGGCGACCGTTCCGGGCATTCCCTTCCCGCTGCCGCAAAGCGGCATCGAGGTGTTGTGGAACTCGAAGATGAAATACGCCGGCGTCGGCTTCAACATGCCCGCCCTGTGGATCATGCTCTCGCCGCGCGCAAGCGGCGGCGACTGGATCGAGGCCGGATCCTCCCAGGCCTATTACTATCCGTGGGGCAAGAAGGGCTCGCATCAGCTCAGCACGCTGCCGCCGGTCGAGTACTACACCTTCTTCGACTACAAGTCGCCCACCGCCCTCGCAGGCCAGGCCCTGATCGTGAGCACCCTGTTCAACCGGCCCGGCGATGTCTTCTATTACTTCCCCGGTCAGCGCCGGGTACGCCGCATGCCGAGCTACTCGCATGACGCGCCGCAGGTCGGGTTCGAAAACCAGTACACGCTCGACGAGCCGCGCGTATTCAACGGCACGCCCGACCGCTTCGACTGGCAACTGGTGGGCAAGCGCGAGATGTACATCGGCTACAACGCGTTCGGGATGTACAACCCCGACGCCGACCGCCGCCAGGTGGTAACGCCCGACGGCGTCGATTCCGCCGCAACGCGCTACGAGCTTCACCGGGTGTGGGTCGTCGAAGCAACGGTCAAGCAAGGCGTGAGGCACCTCGCGCCCAAGCGTCGGTTCTTCTTCGACGAAGACTCCTGGTCGCTGATGGGTGCGGAAGACTACGACGCCCAGGGCAAGCTGTGGAAGGTGCGCGAAAGCTTCGTGATCCCGGTCGCCGAGACCCAGGCCTGCGACAACCCGGCTTTCGTCCAATACGACCTGAACTCCGGCAGGGTGCTGTTCGACCAGTCGAGCATGGGCGCGGGCAAGGACATGAGCTGGTCCACGGAGCCTGACGATCCGAAGTACCGGGACGGCTTCTATACCCCGGAAAACCTGCGTTCGATCAGCGAACGCTGACCGCGGGTCACTCCACTGGCCATCATTCGCACCAAGTCCGCCGCGGTGTGCGCAATTGCGGCATCGC
Organism: Rhodocyclaceae bacterium; assembly: GCA_035443825.1. GTDB lineage: Bacteria > Pseudomonadota > Gammaproteobacteria > Burkholderiales > Rhodocyclaceae > DAOMNN01. Next base: position 35,573 of record DAOMNN010000024.1, read on the forward strand.
GCGGAACCGAATCAAGGGGAAAGCTTGTGAATACCTATCTTAAGAGCACCTTGCGGGCACTCGTCATCGCGGGAATCTGCGTCCCCGCCGCCCATGCGTTCCAGTTCGAGAGCGGATCCGTCCAGGGCTCGCTCAACTCGACGCTCACGCTCGGTTTCGGCCAGCGCGTCGAAAAGCAGAGCTGCAGCCACCACGGCGACATCTCCACGAGTTGCGGCGCCAGAGCCAACACCGCGGTGTGGGGCAACGCCGACGACGGCAATCTCAACTACGACAAGGGCGATTTCTTCACCGCCCATCTAAAGGGTTCGCATGAACTGCTGCTGTCGTTTCCCGACGACTGGCGCTTCATGGGACGGGTCGGCTGGCTGTACGATTTCAAGGCCGACGACACCGCGCGCACTCCGCTGAACGACACCTCCAAGCGCGTCGTGGGCCAATACGCACGACTCTACGACCTGTGGGTAAGCAAGGGTTTCGACATCGGCGAGCAGCGCGGGCGCGTGCGCCTCGGCAACCAGGTCGTGAGCTGGGGCGAGAGCCTGTTCATGCCCGGCGGCATCAACTCCAACGTCACCATGGACCTGCAGCGCCTGGCGTCACCAGGCATGCAGCTCAAGGAGGCCTACCTGCCCTCGCCCATCCTGAGCGTGGCCGCCGGCCTCGGCCGTGGCGTCAACGTCGAGGCCTACTACCAGTTCAAGTGGGATCCGTACGAGTTCTGGCCTGCGGGCACATACTGGTCGCTGGCGGACACCTTCGACCGCGGCCGCGACAATCTGCTCTACTTCGCTCCCGACCCCGCGAGCCAGATTCGCGCCGATGGCGGGCGCGTCACCCGTGCGTCACTGGCGGCCAAGCGCCAGGAGATGATTGCCGACGGCACCGCCTTTCCGGTGCTGAAGGACAAGAAACCCGGCAACAGCGGCCAGTTCGGCTTGTCCGTCAAGTACCGCCCCGAGGGCATGGATGCCGACTTCGGCTTCTACTACCAGCGCTACCACGACAAGACGCCCAACGTCCAGTACTGGAACCGCGACGTCAGCGGCACGCGCATGTACTACGAGAAGGATCGCGACCTCTTCGGCGTCAGCGTCAATACTTCGCTGGGCAACTGGGCTGTCGGCGCGGAACTCTCGTACCGGCCCAAGGATGCCGTGTCCACGAGCGTGTGCTTCAACATGGACGGCAGTGGCGACGGTCTCGAGTACGGCGTCGAGTGCAACGGCTCGATCGACAAGGAGCGCTATCAGTTGCACCTGACCGGGATCCTCAGCCTGACCCCGGGTGATCATGGCGCTTTCCTCGACCTGATCGGGGCGCAGACGGCAACCTTCCTCGGCGAAATCACGGCAATCGCGTATCCCGGCGTCCACAAGAACAAGGTCTGGACGCGCACCAAGAACGGTGTCACCTACCAGCAGATCCCGGCAGCAGGTGCGTGGACCTTTCTCGATGGTAGCGGCATGCCGTTCGGGGTCGGCGACAAGCTCTCCTGGGGCTACATGTTCGACTTCAGCCTGACCTACGACAGCACCCTGATCCCCGGCTGGCAGGTCATCCCTGGCGTGTTCTTCTCGCACGCGGTCAAGGGCCACACGCCGAACTTCGCGGCGAACTGGGGCGAAGGCGCGAAGTCGGCGAACTTCTACGTGCTGTTCAACCGCAATCCGATGACCTGGCAGGCGGGGCTGAACTACACCCGCTTCTGGGGTGGCAAGTACTCGACCAGCCAGCCGTATCGTGATCGGGACTTCATCGGCGGATTCATCTCGAGAAACTTCTGATAAAACGCCACACCCCGGGGTCTGCACCCGCAGGCCCCGGGCACCCTCGCCGCGACAGACCCCACCAGGCACCCGAAAGCATGTCAAACCCGAACCGCGGCGGTGATGCCGACGCCTTCGTCACGAGAGCCCTGCGCCGACTGGAAGACTTCTGCTTCCGGTTCCGCAATGCGATCCTGCTTGCCTTGATCGCATTCACTTTCGTGATGGGCTATTTCGCGCTGCAGTTGCGCATGGACGCCGGTTTCGAAAAACAGATGCCGGTCGGGCACGAATACATCGAGACCTTCAAGCAGTACCGCGACGATCTGCTCGGCGCGAACCGCCTCAACTTCGTCGTCAGAGTGCGCGAAGGCACGATCTGGACACCCGAGGCGCTGGAACGACTCTATGAGGTCACGCAGGCGGTCATCTTCCTGCCCAACGTCGACCGCCTCGGCGTGCAGTCGTTGTGGACGCCGAACTCCTACGTCAACGAAATCACCGAAGAAGGCTTTCGCGCCGACCCCCTGATCTCGGGCATGATCTCGCCGCAGAACCTGACGCCGGAGATCATCAGCGACATCCAGCGGGCTACCAACCTGGGCGGCTTCATCGGTACGCTCGTGTCGCGCGACCATGACAGTGCGATGATCGTTGCGGAACTGCTCGAAGAAGATCGCGACGGCAATCAGGTCGACTACGTCGCCTACAACGCGTTGCTCGAGGAACTGCGCAGCCGCTTCGAGGACGATGACTTCGAAATCCAGATCATCGGCTTCGCCAAGCAGGTGGGGGACATTGCCGACGGCGCCTCGGCGGTGCTCGAGTTCTGCATGATCGCACTGGTATTGACGGCACTTGCAGTGTACTGGTACTGCCACTCGGTCCGCCTGACGCTGCTGCCGATCGCGTGTTCGCTGGCCTCGCTCGTGTGGCAGTTCGGCACCTTGCGACTGCTTGGCTACGGCCTCGATCCGCTCGCAGTGTTGGTGCCCTTCCTGGTGTTTGCGATCGGTGTATCCCACGGCGTGCAGCAGATCAACTTCATCGTGCGCGAGCTCTCCCATGGCAAGAGCACGGAGGAGGCAGCGCGCGGGAGTTTCACCGGCCTGTTGATTCCGGGTGCCCTGGCACTGGTCACTGCCTTCGTGACCTTCATCACGCTGATGCTGATCCCGATTCCGATGGTGCGCGAGTTGTCCATCACTGCCTCGCTCGGCGTCGGATACAAGATCATTACGAATCTGGTGATGCTGCCGCTGGCCGCGTCGCTGTTCACATTTACCAAGGAATATGCAGACAAGGCTGTCCTGAAGCGAGAACGCCGCTCCACCTGGCTGCGCCTGCTCGCGCGCCTGGCTGAACCGCGCAAGGCGGCAGTGGTCATCGCGGTCACGCTCGGCGTGCTCGTGCTTGCGATCTGGCAGAGCCACGATCGCGTCATCGGATCCGTGCAGCCGGGCGCCCCCGAACTCCGTGCGGAGGCGCGCTTCAATCGCGACGCGGTATCGATCGCGAACTCCTACGACACCGGTCTGGACTGGCTGTCGGTGATCTTCGAAGCGCCACCGGATGCGTGCGGCAACGTGACGGTCGGTCTCTATCAGGACCGATTCGTGAACGCATTGCAGCATTCCCCGGGGGTGATGTCGGCGCTGTCGTTCTCGGGACAGTTGCGCACGTACAACGAAGGCTACAACGAGGGCAACCCGAAGATGTGGGTGGTCCCGATCGATGTCCCCAACTACGCTTCGCTCGCAACCGAGATCGGTCGTGTACGCGGCTTCATGAACAAGGACTGCAGCATGACCGCCGTGCATCTGTTCCTGACCGATCACAAGGCGACCACGATCAACCGCATCGTTGACGAAGTGAAGGCCTTTCGCGAAAGCGATACTGCCGAAGGCCTGAGCATCCGTCTAGCAGCCGGCAATGCGGGCGTGCTCGCGGCGGTAAACGAGGTCGTGCACGAGTCGGAACTCCCGATGATGCTGTACGTGTATGCTGCCATCATCATTCTGGTGGCCCTGATGTATCGTGACTTCCGTGCCGTCATCGCGTGCTGCCTGCCGCTCACCGTGGGCACCTTCATCGGCTACTGGTTCATGAAGGAACTGGAGATCGGCCTGACCGTGGCCACCCTGCCGGTGATGGTTCTGGCGGTCGGAATCGGCGTCGACTACGCCTACTACATCTACAACCGTCTCCAGCTTCACCTCGCGAACGGCGAGAACATCGTCAAATCTCTGGAGCACGCGATTCTCGAGGTCGGCGTCGCGACCATATTCACTGCCATCACGCTGTCGATCGGGGTAGCCACCTGGATGTTCTCGGAACTCAAGTTCCAGGCAGACATGGGGAAACTTCTGGCCTTCATGTTCATGGTCAATATGGTGATGGCGATGACCGCACTGCCGGCATTCGCGGTGTGGCTCGAGCGACTATTCCCGCGCAAGGGTCCGGTGCGTGCTCCCGGCATCCTGGCCCATTGAGCGCAGACGGATGACGACCATCATGCCCATACCCTCGATGCTTCGCTTTACCCTCGCCTGCGGATTGACGCTCGCACTCGGACTGATCTCGACCACCTGGCGGGCGCAGGCGGCAGACCTTGAGTCCGCGTTCGAAGTCCATCCGGCAACGATTTCGCCCTTCGCCAGCAAAAGCATGATGCTCGATGTCACCCGTGCCGGTGAGCGCATCGTCGCGGTCGGCGACCGTGGCGTCATCCTGCTTTCCGACGATGAGGGGCAGAGCTGGCGCCAGCCGGCCATGGTGCCCGTGAATGCCACGCTCAATGCCGTTTCGTTCGTGGATGAGCTTACCGGCTGGGCGGTCGGTCATTGGGGTGTCATTCTCAACACGGTCGATGGTGGCGAAACCTGGGTGCAGCAGCGAATAGATGCCAGTGAGGACCGGCCCCTCTTTTCCGTGCATTTTTCGGATGCCCGGAACGGCATCGCGGTCGGCCTGTGGTCGTTGCTCCTGCGCACGAAAGACGGCGGCCAGACCTGGGAGGACGTCGCTCTGCACGCCCCTCCCGGCGATACCCGCGCCGATCGGAACCTGATGCGGATTTTTGCTGACACCCGCGGCAACCTGTTCATCGTTGGCGAACGCGGCACGGTGCTGCGATCGACGGACAACGGGCACAGCTGGGATTACCGCGAAACCGGGTATCACGGATCGTTCTGGACAGGCATCGCGCTACCCGATGACACCCTGTTGATCGCCGGCCTGCGCGGGAGCCTGTATCGCAGCCTCGACAACGGTGACACCTGGGGTGCCGCTCAGAGCACAACTCAGAGTTCCATCACTGACATCGTGTCGCTCGAAAGCGGGGTTCTTGCCGTCGCGCTCGACGGTGTAAGCCTGGAAAGCGTCGATGGCGGCGCAAGTTTCGTTTCTCGCCAGCGAGATGACCGTGTTGCCCTGACAGCCGCAGCGCCACTCCGGGACGGTCGAGCAATCATCTTCTCCCGCACCGGCGTTCTGGCCGACTGACTCATTCATCACCGAACACTCCAATCACAGCCTCGCAAGGAGCCACCATGCAAGCCTTCAACATGATCATCAACGGCGAACCGGTCAAAGCCCCGGAGACCTTCGGCGTCGTCAACCCCGCAACCGGCACGGTGTTTGCGCAGGTCCAGGCCGGCGATACATCGCATGTGGATCAGGCGGTCGCAGCCGCCCGGGCGGCCTTCCCAGCCTGGAGCCGCACGCCCGACGCCGAGCGCAAGCGCCTCATGCACGAGTTGGCAGCCGCGCTCGAGGCAAACATGCCGGAACTGATGGAGTTGGTGACCAAGGAAACGGGCAAGCCGCTAGGTGGACTCAATGGTGTCGGCTCCGGCATGGAGGTGGGCGGGGCCATCGCCTGGACCCACGTGACCGCAGAACTCGATCTACCGATCGAAGTGATTCAGGACAACGAGGATGCACGCATCGAGGTACACCGCAAACCGCTGGGCATCGTTGGCTCCATCACCCCGTGGAACTGGCCGCTCATGATCGCGATCTGGCACGTCGTGCCGGCACTGCGCGCGGGCAACACAGTCGTCATCAAGCCCGCCAGTGTCACGCCCGTGGCCACGGTGCGATTCGTGGAACTGGCCAACGCCATCCTTCCGCCCGGCGTGCTCAATATCGTCACCGGTGACAGTCGTGTCGGGACGGCCATCGCCAAGCACCCGGACATCAACAAGATCGTATTCACTGGCTCCACGCCGACCGGCAAGAACATCATGCAGAACGCAGCCGGGAACCTGAAGCGGCTCACGCTCGAACTCGGGGGCAACGACGCAGGCATCGTGCTCCCGGACATGGACCCGAAAACCGTCGCACCGAAGCTGTTCGGGGTCGGCTTCCACAATAACGGCCAGACCTGCGCATGTCTCAAGCGGCTTTATGTGCACGAAAGCATCTACGAGGAACTGTGCGCCGAACTCGCGCGCATCGCCCGCGAAGCCGTCGTCGGTGACGGACTCGTCGAAGGCACACAGCTCGGCCCTATCCAGAACAAGGCACAACTCGACTACGTGCAGGAACTGGTCGAGGACGCCCGGGCAAACGGAGCGCGGATTCTCTCGGGCGGAAAAGTTCGTCCCGGCAACGGCTATTTCTACGAACCGACCATCATCGCCGATGCAACCGACGGCATGCGCGTCGTCAACGAAGAGCAGTTCGGCCCGGTCCTGCCGGTGATCAAATACTCGGGTATCGACGACGTCATCGCACGCGCCAACGACAGCGAGAACGGACTCGGCGGGTCGATCTGGTCGAACGACAAGGCAAAGGCCGCGGAACTGGCATTGCGCCTCGAGTGCGGCACCGCCTGGATCAACGAACACGGCGCAATCCAGCCCGACGCGCCCTTCGGCGGGGTGAAGCAATCGGGGATCGGCGTCGAGTTCGGTCGCTACGGCCTCGAGGAGTACACCTCCATTCAGACCCTGAAGATCATGAAGAATTGACAAGCGCACGACAGGGATGCGGCCTCCTCCGGCTACTTCCTCGACTCTTCCGACTGCGAAGTAGCCGTTCGCGCCCCTTCGGGGGCGCTTTTCCGTTCAGGCGAGAACCGAAGCCGCGACGATCCCGTCGTGCCGCCTGGCCAGACACGGCACACCATGCAACACTGGTACGGGCGCGAGATCTGGATCCGGTCAGCAAGCCAAGCAGCGAGAATCGTCATGAGACAGCCACAACTTGCACTCTGTCTGGTCCGCCCGGTCGGTTTCGACTGGGCGACGCAGGACCACGCGACACGTCTGTCCAGATGGGAAACGATCGTGGCGGACGCGCAACTCGCCAAGTGGCTGTCGCATCTTTCTGTCACCCATCTGTACTTCGGCAGCGAGTTCTGTGAGCATCTGCTCCCTTCGAGGCATACCCTCCAGCTTGCAATGAGCGCCGCAAGCAACGCCGGCATCGAGTTCGTCCTCCAGACCCCGGTTGCCTCACCCACGGTCATTCGGCACCTGGAAGACCTGCTTCCGCTGCTTCCCGCCGAGTCGGAAATCGTGGTCAACGACTGGGGTGTCGCGCACCTTGTCCGCGAGCGTTTCCCGACCCTGCGCGGCATTGCCGGCCGGATCCTCTGTCGCATGATCAAGGATCCCCGCCTCCCCGGCTCCGATTGGGCGCCCCAGTGCAAGCCCGGATTCGACTCTCCACCCTTGCTCGGCCTGTTTCGCAGGCTCGGCCTCCAACGCATCGAAGTCGATGCTCCGATGTTCCCGACCCACGGCACCTTTGCGGGGCTGCCGCCCGCGACCGGGGTTCACCTGCCATTCTCCTATGTAGCGAAGGGTCGGATGTGCCGCATCGGATCCATGTCCATCACTGGCCCCGAGCGCTTTGCCGTCGGGCGCAAGTGCCGTAAGGAATGTCTGACACTCAGTGCCACGACGGAGCGCCCGGGCGCTGTCGACCAGCACGCTACATTCCACATCGGCAACACCGTTTTCAGCCGCCATTCCACTGCGATGCTGCAAGCGGTCATGCGCGCAGCCGAAGGCGGTGAAGTCGAACGCCTGATCGTCCCGGGAGAGCCTGCATGAAGATCGTGGCACCGATAAGTCGACTCACCGAGGTCGAGTTGCTGGCACAGGCCGGCGCCAATGAACTCTACTGCGGTGTACTGCCGCGACAGTGGGTCCGCAAGTTCGGCATCGCCAACGCGAATCGCAGGCCCACCGGCAATCTCTCCACCTACGACGAGTTGGGCAAGGCAATCAGCACTGCCCATCAAAATCGTGCAGCGCTCTCTCTCGTCATGAACGCGCAGCAGTACTCAGGCGACCAGATTGCGGCAGCGATCGACTTGGCCGAGACGTTCCTGGGCATGGGCGGGGACGCTTTGATTGTGAGCGATCTCGGCCTGATCCGCGCGCTATCGGGCGCCCTGCCGTCTGCGAGAATCCATATAAGTTCGGTGGCAACGTGCCGCAACGCAAGCGCAGTAAGGCTGTGCGGGGATCTGGGCGCCACGCGCGTCATACTCCCGCGGGACGTTACGATTGGGGAGGCCTGCGAGATCGCCGTGGCGGTTCCGGAGATCGAAATCGAGGCCTTCGTGCTGAACGATGGCTGCGTGTTCGAAGAAGGCGCATGCCACACGATTCACCTTCCGGGCCAACTCGGCGGCCCAATTTGCCTGGATAGCTACGTCTACCGCTATCACCACAGGGCCGGGCGCACGCTCGGCCACGATACGATGGACAGGCTCGCGGAGAACGACGCTGCGTACAGAAAGTGGCTCTGGTATCGCTTCTCTTGCGGCTTCACGACCACGCCCGCGGGCATGCCGTATGGTCCGTGTGGCCTGTGCGCTATACCTGCAATGCTTCAAGGCGGTATTGCGGCCGTCAAGATCGCGGGGCGGGAAGGACCGACCGCCCGCAAGCTCGCAAGCGTCAGAATGGTACGCAAGGTCCTTGACGCTGCGGCCGCCGGTGCCGGAGAGGAGGCAGTCAGGGAACTGGCGACGAATCTCCGCCCTTCGACGGAGCACTGCGCGACCGGATTCATGTGCTACTACCCAGAGGTCCTTCGGAACACGAACGGCGCCTGAATGGCAGGTTCAGCGTCCCCCTCTGTCTCGGCGCCGTAGACGCACACACGCCGCGTGCTTTGAGTGGCATGCGGCGTGTATGTTGGATGG
>DAOMNN010000025.1:0-11112 GCA_035443825.1 Rhodocyclaceae bacterium
AGTTCTTCCGCGATCGCGGGGCCGCCATTGCGCGACAGCGCGATGACCTTGTATGCCGAAGCGAGAAGAATGATCCCACCGACGCCTGCAGCGGTGAGAAGGAGCAGCTCCGGGTCCCACAAGGAAACGGGCTGGGCCTCGTATTCGGCGGCACCCAGCCCGAGGGCGATGACGAGTGTCAGATAGACGGTCGCAATGATCCCCACGACAGCGAGCATGAACCAGAGCACCAGCAGCCGGCTGGTGCGCCGGGCGTGATCCTGAGCGGCGAAAAAGTCCATCGATCAGGAGGTGAAGCTGACCTTCACCGGTTCACGCGCCGCAGTGTCGTCCATCTGCCATTGCTCGGCGTGCTTGAAGCCGAAATTGTTCGCGATCAGCGAATCAGGGAAGGACTCGCGCTTGATGTTGTAGGTCGTCACCGCGTCGTTGTAGGCCTGGCGCGTAAACGCGATGCGATTTTCGGTGCTGGCCAACTCCTCCTGCAGCAGAGCCATGTTCTGGTTAGCCTTGAGGTCGGGATAGGCTTCGGCCAGCGCGAAGAATCGGGTGAGCATGCCCCCCAACGCGGCTTCGGCGCCCATCAGTTCGCGCATCGCACCAGCATCGGCGGGATCGCCTTCGGCGCGCCGCGCCGCCGCCTGCGCCTGGTTGCGCGCGGTAATCACGGCCTCCAAGGTTTCGCGTTCGTGCTGCATGTAGCCTTTTGCAGTCTCGACCAGATTTGGAATCAGGTCATAGCGTCGCTGAAGCTGCACGTCGATCTGCGAGAACGCGTTCTTGACCCGGTTGCGCAGGGATACCAGTCCGTTGTAAATGACCACGACGTAGGCGGCCAGGGCGGCGATGACGCCGATCACGATCCAGGTAGTCATCTCGAGTATCTCCGCAGTCCGATTGGGAAAGCTGAATGCTACCTCGGAACGCGCCTGGTGGTCTGCTTCGTAAATCAAAGGACAGGACGAAAACGATGGATTGCGGTGCAGGGCAAGGCGCGAACCGCAGCAATAGCTGTAGCTATTGCGAGGATGAGCAACGCCGCCATGCGCCGCAAGACGCGTTTTCGTGTTCTGGTATTTGCGAAGCAGACCACTAGTATGGCTATTCGCTTGCACTGCGCTCAGTCGGCCCCGGCACGCCGGACAACGCATTCGACGTACGCCGAGCCATCCGGCGGCTGATTACTGCGTTGCGCATTGAAAATGGTCTCGCCCAGGCATTCCAGCACGTCGTGAAGGGCATCGTGACGATTGCCCCGCCTGAGCTGACAACGTGCGAACGCAGCCCTCAGGCCCGGGGGCTGATCGATCGAGAGTTGCTCTTCGATGGCCAGGTGAAGCGAAAGATGCAGAAATGGGTTGATCTGCCCCGAGTCGGGTGAGAACTCGCGCAAGAGCGCATCCGGCTCTTCGAGCATGGCGTGGTATTCCGGGTGAAGCGCAATGAGGCCGGCGGCCATGTGCTCGAGCGGCGTAAGCACTTCACCGCCGATGCGCTTGCGCCACGTCTGGATGAAGAAATTGCGTGCCTGGTCGCGGGATGGGTCGAACATGGCCGTCAGTCCGTCTTGTCGCGGAAGTCGCACAGATCACGCACGATGCATTCGCCGCAGCGCGGCCGTCGTGCGGTGCATACGTAACGCCCGTGCAGGATCAGCCAGTGATGGGCGTCCCTGAGGTATTGCCTTGGGATGCGCCGCATGAGGGCCTTCTCCACCGCGATCACGTCCTTGCCGGGTGCAAGGCCGGTGCGGTTCGCGAGCCGAAATATGTGCGTATCGACGGCCATCACCGGATCGCCGAATACCGTGTTGAGGACGACGTTTGCGGTCTTGCGGCCGACACCCGGCAGCGCTTCGAGTGCGGCCCGATCATGCGGCACCTCGCCGGCGTACCGTTCCAGGAGCATGCGAGAAAGCGCGACGGTGTTTCGGGCCTTGTTGCGATAGAGCCCGATCGTACGTATGTGCTCGGCGACGCCATCTTCTCCCAGTCCCAGCATCGCCTCCGGCGTGGGTGCAGTGGCAAACAGTCCGCGCGTGGCGATGTTGACGCTCTTGTCCGTCGCTTGCGCCGATAGTACGACCGCGACAAGCAACTGGTAAGGGGATCCGTATTCCAGTTCGGTGGTCGGGTGCGGGTTGGCTTGCGCCAGTCGCCGGAAGAACTCACCGATGGCGTCACGCTTCATCGATGCCGCTCAACCTGCTGCGGTCGCTTCGGGCTGTGGCGCGACGGGTTTGGCGTGTGCCCCGGCACGGGAGGCAGCGCGTAAATTGATCCAGTTGAACAGCGCGATCAGGCAGCCCAGTGCGAAAAAGGCGCCTGGCGGCAGAATGGCGAGGAGAAAATGCGGGTAACCCTCGCCAAACACGTGGATTGCCGAAAGGCCCGGAACGATCATGTCGATGCCGGTCAGAAGCGTGCCGCTACCGATCAGTTCCCGGATGCTGCCCAGTAGCGCAAGCACCCAGACCAGTCCGAGTCCCATCATGATCCCGTCGATGGTCGACGAGATCGGATCGTTCTTGGCTGCATAGGCCTCGACGCGCGCGAGAACGATGCAGTTGGTGACGATCAGCGGGATGAATATTCCGAGCACCAGATACAGTTCGTGGAAGAAGGCATTGAACGCCAGGTCGACCATGGTGACCAGCGACGCGATGACGAGGATGAACACCGGAATGCGGATCTCGTAAGGGATGAAGTTGCGCAGTACGGCGATCGCGAGGTTCGCCACTGCCATCACGAGGATCGTCGCCAGCCCGAGGCTGACCGCGTTGACTGCGCTGGTGCTGATCGCGAGTATCGGACACAGGCCAAGGAGTTGCACCAGACCCGGGTTCTGCTTCCAGAGGCCGTTCCATGCGTTCTCGCGAAAACGTTGCATGTTCATGATTCGATCTCCGCCGAAAGACTGCTGCCGGATTTGGCATCGAACAGGCGCTGACGATGACGATTGGCGTAGGCCAGCGCCCGGCCCGTCGCGTGGGTCACGGCGCGGGCACTGATGGTGGCGCCAATCCTGTAGTCGAACACGCCGCCGTCGCGCCTGACCTTCCAGCGCTCGGCGCTGACCTGGTCGAAGGATACGCCGACGAACTGGCCGATCCACGGTCGCCGTTTTTCCCGATCCTTCTTGGGGTCGATATAGTCGCCCAGCCCCGGTGTTTCCGAGTGGCTTGTGGCACGCACGCCGGTGATCCGGCCGTCAGCACCGACCGCGACCGCGAGCTGGATTCGCCCGCCGTAACCGTCCGGCGCGACCACCTCAAGAATCAGCCCGGTCGGCTCCCCATCGAGTCGGGCACGGTAGATCCGGCCGCCCCGATCCAGTCCGAGTTCGGGCGTCGGACCTATCTCGACGAAATCCTCGAGGAGCGCATTGTTGAAGCTGCCCGGAGCGAGAATCTCGTTGATCAGGCGCATCCGTTCGGCGAACTGGGACGCCTCGATGGTGGGGCGCGTAAGCCGGTAGGTGGTCGACATCAGTGCGGTGAACAACACCGTGAAAACGACCATGATGCCCGCGGTGCGCATTGCGGTACGGGCAGCGGTGTAGCGCTGACTCATGGCGCTCCGCCTCCCTTGCGCTCACCGAACACCGGCGGTTGCGTCTTCATGTCGATGAGCGGAACGCACATGTTCATCAGCAGCACGGCGAAGGCAATGCCCTCGGGAAAGGCGCCGAACGAGCGGATGAGAAAGGCGAGCAGGCCGACGCCGGCCGCGAATATCAGCTTCCCGCGAGGCGTGATCGGACCGCTGACCGGGTCCGTGACGATGAAGAACGCGGCCAGCATCGCGCCGCCGCTCGCCAGATGGAAGATCGGTGATGCGAATTGCGCAGGATTGAAAATCCAGAACGCGCCAGAAATCAACGCGAGGGCAAGCACGAATGCCACGGGCATGTGCCAGGTGATGATCCGCCGAACCAGCAGGAACATGCCCCCGAGCAGGTAGCCTGCCGCGACCCATTCCCATCCGCGGCCCCCGAACAGGCCGAAGGCGTCCTGCTGGAGGATGGTGTCGACGCTTCCGGCTGCGACGCGAAGACCTGTTCGCATCGCATCGAGGGCGGTGGCGCCGGTGATCGCATCGATGTCGCGTGCGCCACCGAGGATGAGGTGCAACTGGGTGGCGAAATCGAGCCCCCCGGCCGGCGGCCACTGCGACATCAGCGAGGGGTAGGCGATGATCATCGTGCAGTACGCGACCATGGCCGGGTTGAACGGGTTCTGCCCCAGGCCACCGTAAAGGTGCTTCACGGCAACGATTGCGACCAGCACGGCCAGCACCGTCACCCACCAGGGCAGGATCGGCGGAAAGCACAGGACCACCAGCCAGGCTGTGACGACAGCCGAGAGGTCGGTGATTGCGGGTGCAACCGGGCGCTTGCGCAGCTTGAGGACGAATGCCTCTGCCAGCACGGCGGTGACCGTCGCGATCAGCAGATTCACCAGGATTCCCGCAGCGACGATCCACGCATAGGCTGCGATTCCCGGAAGCAGCGCAAGCAGGACACCGCGCATGACGCGGTGCACGCTGGCCTGCTCGCGGACATAAGGAGAGTGGATCATGGGCGGGCTTCGGCCGGAGCTGATTGGTGGTCGTCGTTTGTGAGGATTGCGGACGTCATGAGCGTTCCTCGTCCGCCGGAGCCGGAATGGGCTCGGCGTCGTGCCGTGCCGTTGCGGTATCACCGGAATTGCTGCCGTCCGCCGGCACGGCGCTGGTCGCGCCGGCCTGCATGTGTTGCCTGCGCGCCTCGATCTCGGCGATCTCGGCCTGCGTCTCGGGACTCAGGTCCTCGGTATTCTTCGGCTTGACTGCAGCCTTCTGTTCCTTCGCGCGTGCCAGGGCCGCGGCGATCAGCGCCTTCTTGGGATCCTCGGTCGCGGCAGAGGCGGTGTCGGCCGTAGCCGACGCGCCACCCTGTGCAAGCTTGGCCTTGGTCTCGGCCGCCTTCGCAGCCAGTCGCGCGGCCTTCTCGGCCTTTTCGCGCTCCTGACGGTAGTTGCGGAATTCGAATCGTTCGCGGGCCCGATCGGCCGCCGCGGCGTCTCGTTCGCGTGCCCAGATCTCGCCTTTGGCGAAGCGGTAATAGTCGACCAGCGGGATGCTCGACGGACAGACGTAGGCACAGCTACCGCATTCGATGCAGTCGAACAGGTGGTACTCCTGTGCTTTTCCGAAATTCTTCGATCGCGCGAACCAGTACAGCTCCATGGGTTGAAGTTCTGCAGGGCAGGCGCGTGCGCAGGCGCCGCAGCGTATGCAGGGCAGTTCCGGGGGAGGGGCCGGAAACAGCGTCGGGGATGCGGCGATGATGCAGTTGCTGCCCTTGACCACAGGGACCGACAGGTCCGGCAGCGCGAACCCCATCATCGGGCCGCCGAGAATGTAGCGGTCGGTATCCGCCTTCGGTTCCACCAGCGGCAGGAGGTCGGCAATCCGCGTCCCGATGCGCACTTCGTAATTGCCTGGATTCGCGACGTTTCCCGTCAGGGTGATCACACGGGAAACGACCGGTTCGCCAAAGACGACTGCGCGGAACACTGCGTGTGCCGTCCCGACGTTGAAGCACTGCACGCCATATTCGCTGCCGAGCTTGCCATGGGGAATCTCGATGCCCGTCAGGGTACGTATGAGCTGCTTTTCCCCTCCGGCGGGATAGAGCGCCGGCACCGGAACGATCTCGAGCGGTCGGTCGAGGGCCGCAGCCGCGACGCGCATGGCAGCGATGGCCTCCGGCTTGTTCTCCTCGATGCCGACCATGATGCGCTGTGCACCGATCAGTTCGAGGAGGATGATGGCACCCCTGAGGATCGCGTCGGCGCGTTCGCGCATCAGACGGTCGTCGCAGGTGATCCATGGTTCGCACTCGGCGCCGTTGAGCACCAGCGTGTCCACACCGGACCCACGGCCGAGCTTGATGTGACTGGGGAATGCCGCGCCACCCATGCCCACGATCCCCGAGTCGCGCAGGAAGTCAAGCGCCGTCTGGCGGTCCGCAGCACGATGGTCGAATGGCATCATCGCAATGGCGCGGTCCTCCCCGTCGGGCTCGATCATCACGCACGGGGTCGCAAGACCGGACGGGTGGGCCATCGGATGGTCGCCGATGTCGATGACGGTGCCCGAGGTCGGTGCATGCACGGCAGTACCGAGTACCCCCTCGGCTTCGCCGATGCGCTCTCCGCGGAGCACTTCCTGACCGATCTCGACGATGCAGCGCGATACTGCGCGCGCGTTCTGGCGCAGTGGTACCACCAGGGTTTCCGGGATCGGCGCTGGGCGGATCGGGACACCGGCGGATTCGGCCTTGTGCGGTTCGGGTTTGATACCCCCGTGGAAACTGAACAGCCGCCGGCTCATGCGACCTTCCTGATCTCGGTCACCGGGTATTTCCACTTCCAGGTCTCGACCGATTCACCGACCGGAACCATGCTGATGCAATCGACCGGGCAGGGTGCCACGCACAGTTCACACCCGGTGCACAAAGGCTCGATGATGGTGTGCATCTGTTTTGCCGCACCGCTGATCGCATCAACCGGGCACGCCTGGATGCACAGCGTGCATCCGATGCAGGTCTGCTCGTCGATGAATGCGACGGATTTCGGTTTCTCGACACCGTGCTCCTCGGAGAGGGGCTTGAACTCGCGCCCGAGCAGATCGGCCAGATGCCGAATGCCTTCCTCGCCGCCCGGTGGGCACTGGTTGATGTCTGCTTCACCGTTGGCGATCGCTTCCGCGTAGGGCTTGCAGCCTGGATAGCCGCACTGGCCGCACTGGGTCTGAGGCAGGATCGCATCGATCTTTTCGACCAACGGATCGCCCTCGACCTTGAACCGGATCGACGCATAGCCGAGTGCTGCACCGAGCACCACGGCAATTCCGGTCATGATCAGAAGAGCTGCAAGCATCGTGTCCTGGAGATTCGAGCGCGGTCGGAGCATAGCTCATCGGGCCGGCCCGGAAATTGCGCCATATCAGTATTTCGCCGTTTCCCGGGCCTAGCCGAAGCGATCCAGGCCGGCGAAGCCCATGAACGCCAGGCTCATGAAGCCGGCCGTGATCATCGCGATCGCCGTTCCCTTGAATGGCAATGGGACGTCCGCACCGTCAAGGCGCTCGCGAATGCCGGCGAACAGCACCAGCGCGAGGGTAAAGCCGACGGAAGAGCCGAAACCGAACAACAGGGATTCGAGCAGGTTGTGACTGAAGCCCACGTTCAGCAGCGGAACGCCCAGTACCGCGCAATTCGTGGTGATCAGCGGAAGGTAGATCCCCAGCACCTGATGGAGCAGGGGGCTGGTCTTTTCGATGACCAACTCCGTAAGCTGCACGATCGCTGCGATCACCACGATGAATGACAGCGTGCGCAGGTAGACCAGATCATTGGGCTGGAGCAGATAGTGGTCGATCAGGTAGCTGGTGCCGGCTCCGACGGTGAGCACGAAAGTCGTGGCCGCGCCCATGCCGATGGCGGTCTCGAGCTTCTTCGAGACACCCATGAACGGGCACAGTCCGAGCATGCGGACGAGCACCACGTTATTTACCAGAACGGCGCCGACGACGACGAAAATGTAGCTTGTCATGATCGCAAAAAATGTATAACCGCGGGATTATCCCCCGCAGTGGGCAGCCGCTCAACCCTGCTCAGGGTGTGGATGTATTGTCGCATTCGACGCCCTCCCGGCCGGATGCAGCTGTGAAATCGCGGGAGGTGGCACGAACGCATTCACGCACCAGCGCGGGTCCCCGATAGACGAGTCCGCTGTATAGCTGGACGAGGCTTGCGCCGGCAGCAAGCTTGGCGCGGGCGTTGTCGCCGGTCAGGACCCCGCCCGCTGCGATGATGGGTAGTGCCCCGCCGAGTGCGTCGGCCAGTTGCGCCACCACCGCGGTGGACGCATCCAGCAGGGGGGCACCGGACAGTCCCCCCTGCTCGTCGGAATGGGGAACGCCGTGGACGTTTGCGCGAGAAATGGTCGTATTGGTGGCGATGACGGCGTCTATGCAATGGCGGCGCAGGGCGTCGGCGATGGCGATGATCTGCGCGCTCTCCAGATCCGGTGCGATCTTCAACGCGAGCGGAACGTAGCGGCCGTGCCTGTCGGCCAGGGCCTGCTGGCGTGCCTTCAACAGGCCAAGCAGCGCGTCCAGTTCCGATTGCCCCTGCAGACGGCGAAGGTCCTGCGTGTTCGGTGAGGAGATGTTCACCGTGACATAGCTTGCGAGCGGGTACACCTTGTCGAGACAGCTCAGGTAATCGTCCGCGGCACGGTCGATCGGGGTGTCGAAGTTCTTGCCGATGTTGATCCCGAGGATGCCGCGGTAACGGGCTGCGCGGACATTGGCGACAAGGGCGTCGACGCCGTGATTGTTGAATCCCATCCGGTTGATGACCCCGCACACCGTGGGCAGACGGAACATGCGTGGACGGGGATTGCCCGGCTGCGCGCGCGGGGTGACGGTGCCGATCTCGATGAAGCCAAAGCCCAGCCGCGCCAGTCCGTCGATCGCCTCGCCGTTCTTGTCCAGTCCCGCGGCGAGTCCGATCCGGTTGGGAAAGCCGATGCCCATGACCGACACGGGTGTGGCCGGCTCGGGCCGGCCGGGCGGGAGAAGCCGGCCGATCGTGCGCAGCGATGCGATGGCCAGTTCGTGCGCCTTTTCGGCGTCCATGGAAAAGAACAGCGGACGGGCGAGCTGATAGAGCATGATGGTCTTTCGAGTGTGGAATCAGGGCGTCGTGCCTGGCGCACGACAATGCATGCGGTGCTCAGGCCTCAGCCGCCGTGGCGTCGGGCAACGGTTGCCATTGTCCCCTGATTCGGCCTTCGAGTGGCTGGAATCGGATCTTGTAGGCCATTTTCTGGCTTTCGCTGATCCAGTAGCCGAGGTACAGGTAAGGCAGGCGCATACGCCTGCACGCTTCAATCTGCCACAGGACGCCGTATGTCCCGTAGCTCGCCCCCGGGGCCTCCGTGTCGTAGAACGTATAGACGCTCGACAGACCGTCGACGAGTCGGTCGACGACACTCACCATACGCAGCGTATCGCCCTCGCGGAACTCGACAAGACGCGTGTCGACATGGCTTTGCAGCAGGAAATGGGTGTACTGCTCGCGATTGTCCTGGTCCATGCCTCCGCCGGCATGGCGCGAACGCTGGTATCGCTGATACAGGTCGTAGTGCTCTTCCGAGAAGAGAAGCGGCCGCTCGATCACCCGCAGGCCGGAATGTCGCTTCCAGCTCCGGCGCTGGCTGCGATCCATCGCCGCCTGCTCCACGCGAATGCGCACGGGCACGCAGGCGCGGCAGTTATCGCAGTAGGGGCGGTAGGTAAACACGCCGCTGCGGCGGAAGCCGTTGCGCACCAGCTCGCTGTATATCGGCATGTCGATGAGGTGGCCCGGCGTGGCCACCTGGGAACGGGCGACACGGTCGGGCAGGTAGGAGCATGCATACGGCGCCGTCGCATAGAACTGGACAAGTGCGTAGGGATAGTCCTTCTGCATTTACGTGTAGTCTCCGTTGCGCATCTCAGAAGACGAAGCTGGCGCCGGCACTGCGGGGCCAGGCCCCCGGGGCATCATCTTCGCCGACCGCTGAAGCGATTCGGGCGCAAAACTCCTCTCGCCGGATTTCCTGCGCACCAAGCGAGAGCAGATGCTGCGTGGTCATCTGGCAATCTATCACGGCGCAATTTCTCGATTCAAGATAGCGCGTGAGATAGGCCAATGCCACCTTCGATGCGTCGCTCATCCGGCTGAACATGGATTCGCCGAAAAAGGCACGGCCCAGCCCGATGCCGTAGAGACCGCCCACGAGTCTTCCGTCCGACCAGGTTTCGACGCTGTGCGCATGGCCAAGTTCATGCATGCGGAGATAGGCGGCCCGCATTTCTGCGGTAATCCACGTTCCGCCAGACGGCCCGCGTGGTTCTGCGCAGGCGCTGACCACCTGCTCGAACGACGTATCGAAGCGCACGTCGAATCTGCCGCGTTGCAGCGTTCGGCGCAGCGATCGACTGATGTGCATCTGCGAGGGAACGAGAACCAGCCTCGGGTCCGGGCTCCACCACAGGATCGGCTCGCCGGCGCAATACCAGGGGAAGATGCCGCGTCGATATGCGGCGATCAGCCAGTCCGGATCGAGCGAGCCGCCCGCCGCAAGCAGGCCATTGGGCTCGGACAGCGCCTGGTCGACCGGCGGGAAGTCGGACAGCTCGGCGAGCCACGGAATCATCAGGCGAAGTGTCTGAGCAGGTTGGCAGTCTGGGTGTGTGCTGCCTGGTCGGAGTTCTCGTGGAAGGTGATCACGTGGTCCACGTCCAGGCGTATGCCGATCATCTCGCCGATCGCATGGTTGTGATGGCTGGGCACCAGGGACAGGACTCGCGTGCCGCTTCCCAGTTCGAGCGTATACAGGATGTCCGCGCCCCTGAAGGCCTTTTTCACGACGCGTGCCTTCATCGCGCTTGCATCGTCATGCACGATGTCGTCCGGGCGCAGCAGCACTTCGACCGGACAGCTTCGATCGCAGTTGCCGCAGCCCAGGCCACATTCCACCGGAATGACGCTGTTCAGCGTCCCCAGTTCCATCCGCACCTGATGGTCGTTCAGCACTTCTGCGGGCAGCAGGACCCCCTGGCCGATGAAATCCGCGACGAAGCGATTGCCCGGGCGGTGATAGAGATTGTAGGGGGTGTCCCATTGCTGGATACGTCCTTCGTTCATGATCCCGATCTCGTCGGCGACGGCGAAGGCCTCGTTCTGGTCGTGAGTGACCAGGATCGCAGTGGTCCCGGTCGCCTTCAGGATATCGCGTACTTCGTGCGAGAGCCGCTCGCGCAGTTCGACGTCGAGGTTCGAGAACGGCTCGTCCATCAGAAGCAGGCTGGGGCCGGGCGCCAAGGCACGTGCTAGTGCGACGCGCTGTTGCTGCCCGCCCGACATCTCGTGCGGATACTTCTGCCCCTGGCCGGTCAGGCCTACGATGGCGAGCAGTTCTGCAACCCGTGCACGTCTCGCCGTGGCGTCCATGCTCCGCAGGCCGAAGCCGATGTTGTCGGCTACGGACAGGTGGGGGAAGAGCGCATAGTC
>DAOMNN010000025.1:11212-43671 GCA_035443825.1 Rhodocyclaceae bacterium
GCAGGCCGAAGCCGATGTTGTCGGCTACGGACAGGTGGGGGAAGAGCGCATAGTCCTGGAACACCATCCCGATGCGTCGTTGTTCCGGCGGCACATGATGAGCGGGGCTGCTGACCCGCTGGCCGTCGAGCCGGATCTCGCCCGCAGCGACCGACTCGAAGCCCGCAATGCAGCGCAGCACGGTGGTCTTGCCGCAGCCCGAAGGGCCGAGGAGGCAGCCGATGCGCCCCTTTTCGAGACGCATCGAAAGCTGGCGTACAACGGGATGATCGCCGTATGAGAGTTCGATGTTGAGTAGTGCGAGGTGCGACATGTGGGTCCTGCGGGGTTTATGCTTAGTGTAAGAGTCGCCTTGGCGACTCACGAATCGCCATGACCGTTTGGCCGGATTGCAATTATCCCACCGCGGAAATACAAATGCGATCAATTATAATTACGAACGGCTGACCGCGCGGATGGTTCCTGCGGAGCACATTGTCGGGATTCGGATGAGACTTGGAGACGGACTGGGGAATTTCCTGCGAGGGTGGTCGGCACTGACGTTCTTCGCGCTGCTGGTTGCGATCCTGATTGCGGTTCCGGTGCTGTCGGTCTTCTCCAACGTGCTGGTCGGCGGTACCTCCGGGACCTGGTCGCACATGGCGCAGACGGTTCTGCCCGAGTTCATTCGCAATACCGTAATCCTGTGCATCGGTGTCGGGTTGGGGGTGTCGAGTATCGGGATCACCACGGCCTGGCTCACCACCATGCTCGAGTTTCCCGGGCGGCGTTTTTTCGAGTGGGGCCTGATACTGCCGCTCGCCGTTCCAGCGTATGTCATGGCCTACGCCTACACCGATTTTCTCCAGTTCGTGGGACCGGTTCAGACTTGGTTGCGAGAAACGTTCGGGTGGGGGCCGCGAGACTACTGGTTTCCAGACGTGCGCTCGGCTGGGGGCGCGGTCGCGATGTTCATGTTCGTACTGTACCCGTACGTGTACCTGCTGGCACGTACGGCCTTCCTGGAGCGCGCCTCGGGCATGCTCGAAGCAGGGCGCTCGCTCGGTCTCGGGCCGTGGCGCTGCTTCTTCCAGGTCTCCCTGCCGCTTGCGCGCCCTGCCCTGGTTGCAGGCACCGCGCTTGCCCTGATGGAGACGCTGGCCGACTACGGTACGGTAGCCTATTTCGGTGTGCAGACCTTCACCACCGGCATCTACCGGGCGTGGTTCTCGCTGGGAGATCGCACCGCAGCCGCGCAGCTCTCGGCCTTGCTGCTGGGTTTCGTGGTGCTGGTGCTCGTGCTGGAACATGCGAGTCGGGGGCGTGCACGCTTCAACAATACGTCGCGTCAGCATGAAACTCCGGTGCGGATCCGGCTTTCCAGACCGCTCGGCCTGCTGGCCGCTTTTGCGTGCTTCATGCCGCTGTTGCTGGGGTTTCTATTGCCCGGCGGCCTGCTCCTGAAGATGGCTTTCATGGTCGGCGATGCGCAGTTCGGGCCGCGATTCGTCACGCTTGCACGCAACAGTTTCGTTCTTGCGGCCGTAACTGCAGTGCTGGGAGTCTCGATCGCAGTGATGCTGGCCTACGCCGCGCGGCTTGCGAAGTCGCATTTGCCGCGCGTGGCCAACCGGATCGTTGGTCTGGGTTATGCGGTTCCCGGTTCGGTCATCGCGGTGGGCGTTCTGATTCCGGTGACGCGACTCGACAACGCACTCGCATCGCTCTGGGAAGGCTTCTTCGGGGTCAATCCGGGCTTGATCCTGACCGGCGGGATCGCCGCACTCGTCTATGCCTATCTGACGCGTTTTCTCGCGATTGCGCTGCATACGGTCGAATCGAGCCTGGGCAAGGTCACGCCGAGCATGGATGACGCATCGCGCAGCCTCGGCTATGGCAAGTTCTCCACGCTTCGCCGGGTGCACGTACCAATCCTGCGCGGAAGTCTGCTGACGGCGGGACTGTTGGTATTCGTCGATGTTATGAAGGAGCTGCCCGCCACCCTGGTGATGCGGCCGTTCAACTTCGACACGCTCGCGACGCAGGCGCACACTCTCGCGGCTGACGAGCGACTGGCCGAAGCGTCCACCGCGGCCTTGACCATTGTTGCAGTTGGCCTGATTCCGATGTTCCTGATTTCGCGGCAGATCGTGAAGGGCCGGCGGCGGGCGCGTGCCGAGGCGCAGGACGAACTCGCGGTGAGCCCGCTGCCTGCGGGTGAGACGTGAGTCCTGCCGGCAGGCCATGTATGGGGGAGCCGTCAGGCTGAAACGAAAACGCCGCCCCGGGGCGGCGTTTTGATTGCAGCGTTTTGTCCGATCAACGATATCCGGCACGATCGTAGATGCGCTGCGCATCGGAGACATGTCCGGCGAGGTCACTGATCGGAAGCGTGTCGGCCTTGAACTCCCCCATCGTCTCCAGTGCCTTGTTCTCGATCTTCACGCCCGCGACGGCGGGCCACTCGTTATTGCCGTCGGCAAAATAGACTTGGGCCTGGTCCGAGGCGAGATATTCCAGAAACTTGACCGCGGCGTCCTTGTTCGGCGCGTGCTTCAGCATTCCGGCACCGGATACGTTGATGTGGGTGCCCCAGCTGGCCTGATTGGGCCAGACGAATCCGACGCTCTCTATCACCTTGCGGTCTTCCGGCTTGTCGGAATTCAACAGGCGTGCGAAATAATAACTGTTGGCGATCGCGACCCCGCACTCGCCGGCTGCGACCGAGCGGATCTGGTCGGTATCGCCTCCTCGCGGGGGGCGGGCAAAGTTTGCGACGACACCGCTGGCCCATTCCTCGGTCTTGTCGGCCCCGATGTGATTGATGAGCGCAGCACCCAGCGAAAGATTGTACGGGTGGCTCCCCGAGCGGGTGCATACCAGTCCTTTCAGCGCCGGGTCAGCCAGGCTCTCGTAGGTCTGGACCTGTTCCGCCTTGACCAGTTGGGGATTGAACACGATCAGCCGTGCGCGGGTGGAGAATGCGATCCACGTGTCGGTGCGCAGATGCGCGGGGATGCGCGCTTCCAGGGCCGCTGAGCGCACGGGCGCGAACAGCCCCATGTCGTCGGCTGCGGCGAGCCGTGAAGCATCGACCGCGATGAGCACGTCGGCCGGGCTGTTTGCGCCCTCGTTGCGCAGTCGCTCGACGAGTTCGTCGTCGCGTGCCTCGATCCGGTTGATGCGGATACCCGTCTGGCGGGTGAACTCGCCGTACAAGGCCTCGTCGGTCTGGTAGTGTCGCGCCGAGTAAATATTCAGCTCTTGCGCCATTGCGCTGGGGAGCGCGGCGACCAGACCGAACGCGGTGACGAGGAAGGTCGAGAGCACAGCCTTTGTGTTCATGATGCGAATACCTCTAGGTGAGGGTGGAAGGTGCGCAAATAATAACGAGAAGAATTCGCAGTTGCAAACAGTTCTTGTTTATCACACAATAAATGCGAATTGTTCGCAACTAGGAGCGTCGCATGAATGCACTCATCGTGGGAGCCGATCGGCTTGGCAATATCCCGGAGGTCCTGAATCAGTTCGGTATCGTCGTTGCCCGGCATGTCAGCGGTCGCGAGAGCGCCCATCAGCGCCGGACGACACCGCTTCCGGCAGGCATCGAAATCGTGATCCTGTTCACCGATTTCATCGGGCACAACGTCATGCAGCGTTTCCGGGAGGCGGCGAGCAGGGAGGGGGTGATGCTCGTGTGCTGCCGCCGCTCCGTGTGTGCGCTGCAGCAGGCATTGGGCCGCAGGATCACGCGCGATCAATGCCTGTCGTGCGGGGCGAACTGCCGCAAGCACTGAGAGGCTGTGCGAGAACGCCGCACCTATTGCGAGCGTGCGTGTGGCCCACGCGTTCGAGTGCTTCAGCCTCCGGCGTCAGCAAGCAGGCGTCGCGCGCCGTTGAAGCGTGAAGTCCAGTAATGTCCGCCGATCGCATCCATTCTGACCACGCCGCCGCTCGACGGAGCGTGCAGAAACCGGCCTTCTCCCACGTAGATGCCGACATGGGAGAAGGTTCTACGCATGGTGTCGAAGAACACGAGGTCTCCCGGCCGCAATTCGTCGCGCCCGATCTTCTCGCCAAGGCGCGCCATGTCGGCTGCGGTGCGCGGCAACTCGAGTCCCGCCGCATTGCGGAAGATGCGCTGCACCAACCCGCTGCAATCGAATCCCGTCTCTGGTGAGGTTCCGCCCCGGCGATAGCGGATTCCGACGTATGCCATGCCCTGACTGATGAGCTCCTGCGCACGATCGACATAGGCGTGGGCTGCGTGCGCGATGTCGTTCTCGCCTTGCGCAACGAGATGCCCGGTGTCGTAGGCAAGAGCGGGCGCCGTCGATCCGAGGGCAATGCACATCAACAGGCGACCGAGGCTCGTTCTGGTCATCATTCGTCGAAGGATCCCTTTCATCGTCACCGGCCGCTCAACTGGCGCCGCGATCGCTCCAGGTCGATCAGATTCCGCGCCGAAACGAGTCCGCGTTTCAACGCCCGTGCCTGGACCGCAAGCATGAGCATGGCGATCGCATGGGCATCTCCCAGCGCATGCTGGCGCTCGAAGGTCTCGATACCGAACACCTGTATCCAGTCGGCCAGGCGCGTGGGCTTGTTCAGCCGTTCATCGAAAAGCGCCGGCAGCAACCAGTACAGATCGAGCCACGCCCACTCTGGTTCCAGGCCGAGATGGCGCTCGAACGCATGTTCCAGCATCACCCGATTCAAGGCAGCGTTATACACCACGATCGGATCCTTGGCCGCGAATGTGAGCAGCCTGGCCATGGCGGTGATCGGCTCGGGCATGAGGCCCGAATGGTAACTGTCCGCGACGGTGAGCGTACCGCCTTCGAGCGCGATCGCTGCGACTGCGAGCAGATCGGCCTTGCCTGCATTGACGGAGGATGCCTCGGTATTGACGACCACGTAGCGCGTTTCGAAATGCGGTCGGTTCAGGTCGGGCGGCGCAAGCGCCTGCCAGCGGACCAACGCATCGCGCAGCTCGTCGTCAAGGGATTCGAGTTCGGGACGCGCGGAAATCAGTCGGGTCAGCCGGTTCATAGCTGGTAATCTAGCCTGAGGCGGGTTTGCAGTTTGCGGGCCTGGCGAAATGCTTCCTTCAGGATGCGGCGGTCGAGTTCGTTCAGCGTCTCGGGCCGGACCTTGTTGTCATCTGCTGCATCGTGTTCGGTTTCGAGATGTTGCGATCGCAATCTCAGCAACTGGACGAAATGGAATCCGTCGATGATCGCTGCGAGTTCATCCGCCGGCATGCCGAGCTTCGCGCCCGCCTGACGCAGGCGCTGCACGGTGCTGCTCGATACCACTTCGGTACGCAATGCAAGGATGCGTGCGGCATCCACGAACAGACGGCTACCCGATTTCTTGAGATCGATGGTGCCGTCGTCGTCGACGACGAAATCGCGAATGCGGCCGATCGGGGGCGCCGTCTGCAGCGCGTTGGAAACCATCATGCGGAGGAAGATCGAGTCGTTCTTCGCGGCGCGACCGAGCCAGTCGTGCAGGCGGTCGCCAAGGGATTCGTTGCCGCACAAGACCCGGTAGTCGAAGAAGATTGACGCATTGAGCAGAGCCTGCGGATCCGGCTCGCGGATCCATGAGCCGAAACGCGACTGCCATTCGTCGAGGGTCAGGCAAAGCTCCGGGTTGCTCGCCATGATATTCCCCTTGCACAGGGGAAAACCGCATGCTGCCAGACTCTGATTGACGTCGGCGGCGAAAAGCAGCAGGCGTTGCCTGAGCTTGCTCCGTTCGCCCACATCGTCGCAAACGAAGATGAGTCCGTTGTCCTGATCGGTGGACAGGGTCTGTTCGTGGCGGCCTTCGGAGCCGAAGGCGAGCCACGCGTAATCGACATCATTCAGTGTGTGACGGTCCAGCGCCATCTCTATGATCCTGCGCGTCAGGGCGTCGTTCAACGCGGAGATGAAGCGGGTGAGCTGTTCGGCTGCGATGCCTTGCGTCACCAGACTGAGCGCGAGCTGTCGGATATCCATGCTTGCGCGCTTGAGGGCATCCATGTCGCTCGCGCCCTCGATGCTGGCACGAATCTGGCGAAGTCCGATCCGCTGCAGCGAGAACAGGTCGCGCTCGGACACGACACCCTTGACCTTGCCCTGGCCATCGACCACCAGCAGATGGCGGACTGCATGCGTCGCCATCTCGAGCGCAGCATCATAGGCGGAAGCGGACGCGGGCATTGCATGCGGATTGGTCGTCATCACCTCGCTGATGGGTCGGTCGAGGTCGAAGCCCGGCACCACGATACGATGCAGGATATCGCTCTGGGTGAGAATGCCCAGCGGCGATGCGTCCGGGGCGGTGACGACCATGCAGCCGATGCGCAGCGCGGCCATCTGCTCCAATACCGTCCGTGTGGTCGTCTCCGGTGTCACGCACACGGGCCCGCGCTTGAGCAGCTGTCCCAGTGATGCGGTCATGGTTTGTTGCTCGGCCGCGCGCTGCGCGAAACTCGCCTGCAATTGCTGGCGTGACTGGTTGAGCAGACCGGCGATGTAGCGCGTGCAATAGAGGTGAAATTCGGGGCTGAGCCGCATCAGCGCCATGAAATCGTCGGCCGGCAGCTGGTATACGTAACTGTCCTCTACCGCGACATACGCGTTGGTCGACGCACGTTGCGCCGAAATCGATCCGATGGGGAAGCACTCGCCTGGCCCCAACGGGATCGTGGCGTAGTCGGTGACTGCGGTGACGCCCGCCTGGCGCGCCTGCAGCTTGCCCTGCTGGACGATGTAGAAGAAGCGCGGCTGTCCCATGTCCGGACCGAGTATCTCGCTTCCCTTCGGATGGAAGGCAAGTTCGAGCCGCTCGGCAAGGAAGGCCAAGGCCTCCGGCTCGATGCGGTTGAACGGGGAGAAACGCTTGAGGAACACGGCGTTGGCGCCGGCAAGCATTTCCGGTGCGGTTCGAGTCATGGGATGCAGGATGTCCGGTTGCAGGATCGAATTATATCCCCATCCCGCTCAGCCGACTTCCCGGACCGATGCCACTGGCGTCTGGCAACGGCGCCAGCGTTCAGAGAACCTCTGCAGCATGGTCGGCAAGGCGCGATCGCTCCCCGCGCTGCAGGGTCACATGACCCGAATGCTCCCAACCCTTGAACCGGTCCACAACGAAGGTGAGTCCTGAGCTGCCTTCGGTGAGGTAGGGTGTGTCGATCTGGGCGATATTGCCGAGGCACACGACCTTGGTTCCGGGTCCGGCGCGCGTGATGAGGGTCTTCATCTGCTTGGGCGTCAGGTTCTGCGCTTCGTCGATGATCAGGAACTTGTTGATGAAGGTGCGGCCGCGCATGAAGTTAAGGCTCTTGATCTTGATGCGCGAGCGGATCAGGTCGCGTGTCGCGGCGCGGCCCCATTCGCCGCCTTCGCCGGTGGTGCCGTTGAGAACGTCCAGGTTGTCCTCCAGCGCACCCATCCATGGCGCCATCTTTTCCTCTTCCGTCCCGGGCAGGAAGCCGATGTCCTCGCCGACGGGGACCGTCACCCGCGTCATGATGATCTCCGAATAGCGCTTGGCCTCGAGCACTTGGGTCAATGCCGCAGCGAGGGTCAGCAGGGTCTTGCCCGTACCGGCCTGGCCGAGGAGGGTGACGAAGTCGATCTCCGGGTGCATCAGGAGATTGAGGGCGAAGTTCTGCTCCCGATTGCGGGCGGTGATGCCCCACACGCCGTTCTTGGCGTGAGCGTAGTCGGTGAGTGTTTCGAGCAGGGCGCACTTGCCCTTCTTCTCGCGTACCCACACCTGCAGCGCGCTCGGGCCGTCCTGGTAGAGAAACTGGTTCAGCAGGAGGTCGCCTGCGGTGGGCCCCTTGATACGATAGTAGGCGTGGCCTTCCTCCTTCCACGACTCCATGCCCTTGCCGTGTGCCTCCCAGAAGGCTTCGTCGATCTCGCGTGACCCCGTGTAGAGCAGGTCACTATCCTCCAGGACCTTGTCGTTGAAGTAGTCCTGCGCTTCCAGACCCAGCGCGCGGGCCTTGATGCGCATGTTGATGTCCTTGGAAACAAGGATCACCGGGCGTTGCGGGAAACGCTCCGCGAGATGCATTACGACCCCGATGATCTGGTTGTCTCCCTTGACCGTGGGCAGGACGTCGGGCAGGTCGAACTTGATCGCCTCGGTCTGGAGAAGGAGCTTGCCGCTGGCCAGACCGTGAGAGGGCGCTTCGAGCGCTATGCCCTCCCTGATGGCCGCCACGTTCGACGTCACGATGTCGTCCATCATCCGGCTCGCCTGACGCGCGTTGCGTGCGACCTCGGACATCCCCTTCTTGTTCGCATCCAGTTCTTCCAGCGTCATCATCGGCACGAAGATGTCGTGCTCTTCGAAGCGGAACAGGCTGGTCGGGTCGTGCATCAGGACGTTGGTATCAAGGACGAACAACTTGTTGTCTGCGCGGCGTGCGGCACGTTTTGACATTCTGAGGATGACTCCCGGGGCGGCTGGTTGTTACGATGGACTAAAGGCTGCGAACGAAGGCGAGGACTTCCTCGGCATGCCCGGGGACTTTCACGCCGCGCCATTCGCGAGCGATGCGTCCTGCACTATCGATGACGAAGGTGCTGCGTTCGATCCCGCGTACCTGTTTGCCGTACATGTTTTTCATCTTGATGACATCGAAGGCCTGACAGGCGACCTCGTCGGTATCTGCGATCAGTTCGAAGGGCACGTCCAACCGTGCCTTGAAATTCTCGTGCGATTTCAGTCCGTCACGTGAAATGCCGAAGACCTCGCATCCCGCATCGCGGAAGGCCTGATAGTGGTCGCGAAAAGCGGCCGTCTCGTTGGTGCACCCCGGGGTGTTGTCCTTGGGATAGAAATACAGCACCAGTTTGCTGCCTCGCAGTCCTTGCGGCGAGACGACTTTCCCGTTGGTCGCGGGCAATTGGAAATCGGGCGCAGGGGGGCGGGTTTCGGCGTTCATGAACGGCATCCTAGTTGTGTACGCGCTTGGAGCGTAGCGGACATTCGGGCGATTTGACAATCGACTCGCACGAAGCGCCCCAGACTGCCGACGGACGGTCCCATGCGCGCCCTTTGCGGATGTCCGGATAAGTTATCATCCCCGGCTTGTCGAACGCGCATCCGGAATGCCCAGTGGATTACCTTCAGACGATTCTGCTCGCCCTTGTCCAGGGCATTACCGAGTTCCTGCCGATTTCGAGTTCCGCACATCTGATCCTGGTGCCCGTGATCACGGGCTGGCCCGATCAGGGGCTTGCTTTCGATGTTGCCGTGCATCTCGGGTCGCTGCTGGCGGTGATCGTGTATTTTCGACAGGAACTGGTGCGTATGGTGTCGGCGGGGCTAGGCTCGTTCGCAGGCCGGTGGAGCGCCGATGCCAAGCTGGGCTGGGCGGTGGTACTGGGTACCTTGCCGGTCGTGATTGCAGGATTGCTGGGGAAATCCTATGTGGAGGGCATTCTGCGCGGACCGCTGGTGATCGCGACGACGGCGATCTTGTTCGGGCTTCTGCTGTGGTGGGCCGATGTTACGGGAAGGCGGCAACGGGACGAGTTCACGGTCGGCTGGCGCGATGCGCTGCTGGTTGGTCTGGCGCAGGCGCTTGCGCTGATTCCGGGTACGTCGCGAGCCGGAATCACCATCACCGCAGGACTCATGCTGGGTCTGACCCGTGAGGCAGCAGCGCGGTTCTCCTTTCTGCTGTCGATACCGACCCTTCTCGCATCGAACGTGCTGATCGGTCGTGACCTGATTCGCGCATCGGCGCCGGTGGATTGGTGGGGGCTGGCCGTGGGCGCCATTGTGGCCGCCGTCAGCGCGTACACCTGCATCCATCTATTCATACGTCTGCTTTCACGCACGGGCATGTTGCCCTATGTGATCTACCGTGTGGTGCTCGGCATCGTCCTGTTCTGGCTGTTCTGGTGAGCGCTCAGTCGGAATCGAACAACAGTGCAGCGACGACGGCGCGCCCTTCGTTGGCGAGAATGTTATAGGTTCTGCACGCGGCAGCCAGATCCATGAATTCGAAACCCGTTCCTGCATCGATCAACGGGCGCAGCAGGGCATGGGGCGGGAATCGCAACTGGCTCCCGGTGCCGATGATCACCACCTCGGGCGCCAGTTCGAGAATCGCAGCAAAGTCATCGACGCCGAGACCGTCGAAGCCGCCCGGCGCCCATCCATGGACCACCCGGTCGGCGCTGAGCATCAGGTTGCCCTCGTGGCGCACCTTGTTGATCATGAGGTGATTAGCGCCGTAGCCGGTCACGAGGTTGAGATCGGGGTTGTTTTCGAGCGTGAGCTTCATGTGTGCGAATCGCGGCGCGAAATTGCCGTGCGGGTACCGGTTGGATAAGATTACATGCTTTCTCGATGCATTGCGCACTGAGATTGTGCAGTGCGGGGCGATGCTTTACCCTAGGCGTCTGTCTGCCCGGATCCTTCGTGCGCAACGGGCTTCGGACTCGTGACCAGGGGTTCAACGGTGGTTCTGCAAGGAATGGCGTGAAATGAGCGTGACCAACAAGCTGCAACTCGCACCGGCGGCTCCGGTGCCGCCGGAGTCGCCCAACGAAGTCGACTCGATGCGTCCGGTGCGCAAATCGGCCAAGCTCGCCGATGTCTGCTACGACATCCGCGGGCCCGTGCTTGCGCGTGCGAAGCAGATGGAGGACGAGGGCCATCGCATCATCAAGCTCAATATCGGCAATCTCGCGCCTTTCGGTTTCGAGGCGCCCGAAGAGATCGTCGTCGACGTCATCCACAATCTGCGCGAGGCATCGGGGTATTCCGAGTCCAAGGGCTTGTTCGCCGCGCGCAAGGCGATCATGCACTACACCCAGCAGAAAAGAATCGCCGGCGTCGGCATAGAGGACATCTATATCGGCAACGGTGCCTCCGAACTGATCGTGATGGCGATGCAGGCGCTACTCAACAACGGCGACGAAGTGCTGGTGCCTGCGCCCGACTATCCGCTGTGGACGGCCGCGGTCAGTCTCGCCGGCGGGCATCCGCAGCACTACGTCTGTGATGAGCAGGCTGGGTGGTTGCCCGATCTGGACGACATCCGGCGCAAGATCAAGCCCAACACGCGGGCGATCGTGATCATCAATCCGAACAATCCGACCGGTGCGCTCTACCCGGAGTCGTTCCTGCGCGAGGTCGTGGAGATTGCGCGACAGCACCAGCTGATCGTGTTCGCCGACGAAATCTACGACAAGATGCTGTACGACGGCGCCACGCATACGTCGATCGCCTCGCTTGCCGACGACGTGCTGTTCGTGACGCTGAACGGGCTTTCGAAGAACTATCGCGCCTGCGGCTATCGTGCCGGCTGGCTGGTGGTATCGGGAGAGAAGCGCCACGCGCAGGATTACATCGAAGGACTGACGATTCTCGCGTCGATGCGCCTGTGCTCGAACGTGCCCGGGCAATGGGCGATCCAGACCGCGCTCGGCGGCTATCAGAGCATTGAGGAACTCATCGCGCCCGACGGACGACTGACGCGCCAGCGCAATCTCGCGTGGAAATTGCTCACGGCGATTCCGGGGGTGAGCTGCGTCAAGCCGGCCGCTGCCCTGTACCTCTTTCCGCGACTCGATCCCAGGATGTACCCGATCGAGGACGACCAGCGTTTCGTGCTCGACCTGCTCGAAGAGGAACGTGTGCTGCTGGTGCAGGGCACCGGGTTCAACTGGAAGCAGCCCGACCATTTCCGCATGGTGTTCCTGCCCCACGAGGACGACCTCGAGGATGCCGTGGGCCGGATCGCACGCTTCCTCGACCAGTTTCGCAAGCGGCACAGCGGTTGATACGGACGGGGTCCGCTCGGCCGTGATCGGGTCTGGACCCCACGCCGCGACTGACGGGGCGTCACGCCCGGAACCCGAAACTTTCCACTCCAAGCTCACAACATGAAACCAATCAGCGTAGGTCTTCTCGGTATCGGCACTGTCGGTGGCGGCACGTTCAATGTACTCAAGCGCAACGAGGAAGAAATCACCCGTCGTGCCGGACGGCCGATCCGCATCACCGCGGTCGCCGACAAGAACCTGGAACTTGCGCGCAGCGTAGCCGGTGATGGCGTCAGGATCACGGACGATGCCTTCGCGCTCGTTGGCGACCCCGATATCGACATTATCGTCGAACTGATCGGTGGGTACGGCGTGGCCAGGGAACTGGTGCTGAATGCGATCGACAATGGCAAGCACGTGGTTACGGCGAACAAGGCACTGCTCGCGATGCACGGCAACGAGATCTTCGAGGCGGCGCAGAAGCGGGGCGTAATGGTTGCCTTCGAGGCCGCCGTCGCCGGCGGTATTCCCATCATCAAGGCGCTGCGCGAGGGCCTGACAGCCAACCGTATCGAATGGATCGCCGGGATCATCAACGGTACGACCAACTTCATCCTGTCGGAAATGCGCGACAAGGGACTGCCGTTCGCCGAGGTGCTCAAGGAAGCCCAGGCGCTCGGCTACGCCGAGGCGGACCCGACCTTCGACATCGAAGGCGTCGACGCTGCACACAAGGTCACCATCATGAGTGCCATCGCGTTCGGCATCCCGATGCAGTTCGGCGCGGCGCACGTCGAGGGCATCACGAAGCTGGAAGCGATCGATATTGCCTACGCCGAGCAACTCGGGTACCGGATCAAGCTCCTCGGGATTGCGAAGATGCGCGAAGAGGGGGTCGAACTTCGCGTGCACCCCACGCTCGTTCCGGAAAGACGCCTCATTGCCAATGTCGAAGGGGCCATGAACGCGGTCCTCGTGCAGGGCGATGCGGTCGGTTCCACCCTCTATTACGGCAAGGGCGCCGGCGCAGAGCCCACCGCGAGCGCAGTCATCGCCGATCTGGTCGATGTCACGCGGCTGCACACCGCCGATCCGGAGCATCGCGTGCCGCATCTGGCTTTTCAGCCCGATCAGGTTCGCGATCTGATGGTTCTGCCCATCGAGGACGTGATCACGTCGTACTATCTGCGCATGCGTGTTGACGACAAGCCGGGTGTGCTTGCCGAGATCACGCGAATCCTGGCGGACAGCGAGATCTCGATCGAGGCCCTGATCCAGAAGGAAGCTGCCGAAGGCGAGTCACGTACCGACATCATCATGCTCACTCACCGCACGGTCGAACGTAACGCCAACCTCGCCATCCGTCTGATCGAAGCACTTCCGGTGGTTCGCGGCGAAGTGACGCGTATCCGCATGGAGAGCCTGCAGTAGGGTTTGGGCTGCGTCAGTATGGGCTGCGCTCGCCGGGGGGGCGCGTCTTCAAGCGACGGTGCACCCAGTGGTACTGCTCCGGCTGCGTGCGTACGAGCGCTTCGATCTCGCGATTCATTCGGGCGGTGTCGGCCTCGACATCGTCTGTCGGGAAATCAGGCCATGGGTCGCCGAGCTCGACCACGTATCCGCGCCCGCCTGGCAGAATGCGCGTGACGCACGAGATCACCGTGGCGCCGGTCACGCGCGACAGGCGCGAGAGGCCGGTTATGGTCCACGCGGGGACCCCGAAGAAGGGTACGAAGATCGCATCGCGGGTGCGGTAGTTCATGTCGGGAAGGTAATAGAAGGGGCGGCCGCTCTTCATCGCCTTGACCGTCGCACGGACTCCTTCGTTGCGTGAGAGAAGCTTCTGGTCGCCGAAGCGGCTGCGTCCATGATAGAGCCAGCGATCGATGACGGGATTCTTCTGGCGGGCGTAGATGCTCACGATGTCGAAGCGGCTCACGATACCGGTGCCGCCCGCATCGAGCCCGAGAAAGTGTGGCGTCATCAGGATGACTGGCCGACCGGCGTCGAGCAGCGCACGCAGCCTTTCCTCGCCTTCGACACGGATCAGGCGCTTCAGGCGTGCGGGACCGGCCCACCACAATATTCCGCGTTCGACCAGACTGCGACCCAGCAGGCGGAAGTGCGCGCGGGCGAGGCGATTGCGGGAGGCTTCGTCCAGCTCCGGAAAGCACAGGCGGAGGTTCACCTTGGCGACATGTCGGCGCTGTCCCGCGAGAAAGTACAGGATCATGCCGAAACCCTGTCCGACGGGCGCCAGGGCCGGCAGGGGCAGCCAGTGAAGCAGCCACAGCAGTGCCACGACAACGTGACTGGGAAGACGCTTCAGCATCGATGCTCCATGAGTACCGGGGTACCAGTGGTGATTCGGTCCGGACCACGCTGCGACGGTGTGCCGGAAGGCGATCGTGGAGACAGGGCGGGCGCGACTCCGACGCACGGATCGATGGGAGCGGAGGCGAAAAGGTCGGAATTACGGGCAGGCATTGCTGCGAGTATCACTGGCCCCGATGGGGCCAGTCAATCCGCCGTGCCGGCACGAATCCGCGAGAACGGAGTCAAACAGTGTGTTCTCATACGCCCCGGAGGTCGTGCGTATGGGGACATCCGCTGCGATTGATCTGCTTCATCCTTTTCACGAACTCATGTTTGCCCGGATTGTCGCTTCACTGGCCGGATTGCCCTTCCGTTCGCTGCCTGCCCTTGTCCACGCACCATTGCTGGTGATATCGCTGAGTGCATGCGACCCCTTTGCTGCGCCGGATTCGATGCTCGACGAGTATGTGAAGCGCGTTGGGCGAGTGCTGGAGGTGGAGTTGCGCTTGAGTCCGGTTCCGATCGCTCCGGAGTTGCCCCGACGGCGAGACAGATTGCGGCCGATTCCGGAACTCAACGTCCGAATGCTGGACTTTCTCGGGCTGTATGGCTGTGAGCTCCAGCACGTCATCGGCGAACGTAACTCGAGTCTCGGGCGCGTGATGCACCCCGGGTCACGCCTGGAGTACGAACTTCGCTTCATCCGTGCAGCCGACGACTGTATTGCAGAGCTTGCGCGAGAGAGCCTGATCGAGCGCATGGAGGAGGTCGTCACGTTCAAGCGCGCGACGCTGTCCGATGTGGCGTGGAACGCAGTATGGGGAGGTCGCGAGGTCGAGCACCTGTTCACCCGGTCACGCGGGAGACTCGCGATCGGCGTGGATCGCAATGCGCTTGCCGAGATGGCATCCGAGTTGCGCGCCATGGAGACAGCCGTGCGGCGGATCACGGCGGGAGAGCTGGAGGTGGACGTGAAGGGCCTCGACTCCGTCTATCGGGAATGGCTCAGACAGCCGCTGATGGGGCAGTTGATAGCAAGTGCAATTCTGGTGACGACGCGCCTGGACGATGCTGCGACCATGATCGAGATGCGGCTCGGCAGCGCCCCCTTGTGTCAAAAGCGAATGCGCAATCGGCGTGCGGACATCATGCTGAGCATGTTCCGGTCGGTATATGCGGAGCATGTGCAACCCTACCTGGCCGACGTGCAACGTGCGCGGCGCGATCTGCTGCCGCCGCTACAGGCGCTCGCCGAGATCCCCGGCGGTGGCACCGAGCCGGTCTTTCACGCCTATCTGCAGCTGGTCATCGCGGACGGGTCCGAGGGGGGGTGGTGGGCTGCATTCGACAATGCCGTGCAACGTCATACGCGTGCCTGGCAGGATTTGCTCGATCAATGCGGCATGCTCCCGGGGCGCGCGGCCGCCCCGGCAGCCCCTCGAGCTGCAGGACATCCGGAGATTGGACAGAGCCGGCCGCGAACGGGATAATCGCGCCCATTCGAGAACAACCCGCCGAGTCCGAGGATTTCCCCGTGAAGTATCTGTCCACCCGTGGCCATCCCGCCCAAGCCGAGTTCTGCGACATCCTTCTGGGCGGGCTTGCTCCCGACGGCGGCCTGTATCTTCCCGAGAAGTACCCGCAGGTTTCCCCTGCGGAATTGACCGAGTGGCGCATGCTGCCCTACGCGGAACTGGCGTTCGCAATTCTCTCCAGGTTCATCACCGACATTCCGGCGGCCGATCTGCGCGCGATTTGTGACAAGACCTATACCGCGGACGTGTATCGCTTTGTGCGAACAGGAGACGACCCGGCAGAGATCACGCCGGTGCACTGGCTCGAGGCAGGAAGACTCGGCCTTCTCGAGCTGTCCAATGGACCCACGCTTGCGTTCAAGGACATGGCGATGCAGTTGCTCGGCAACCTGTTCGAGTACGTGCTTGACCGACGGGGGCAACAGATCAACATACTCGGCGCGACCTCGGGTGACACGGGTTCGGCCGCGGAGTATGCGATGCGCGGCAAGCACGGCGTGCGCGTGTTCATGCTGTCGCCGCATGGGCGCATGAGCGCATTCCAGCGCGCGCAGATGTACTCGCTGCAGGACGCGAACATCTTCAACATTGCGGTGACCGGCATGTTCGACGACGCCCAGGACATCGTGAAGGCGGTGTCGAACGACGCCGCCTTCAAGGCCCGTTACCGCATCGGTGCAGTGAACTCCATCAACTGGGCGCGCGTCGCCGCCCAGATCGTCTATTACTTCAAGGGCTACTTCGGATCGACTTCCGCCAACGACGAGCAGGTGGATTTCTGCGTCCCTTCGGGCAACTTCGGCAACATCTGCGCGGGACATATCGCGCGGATGATGGGTCTCCCGATCGGCCGACTGATTCTGGCGACCAATGAGAACAACGTGCTCGACGAATTCTTCCGAACCGGGGTCTACCGCCCGCGACGCGCTGCCGAGACCCACGTGACCTCGAGCCCCTCGATGGACATCTCGAAGGCATCGAATTTCGAACGCTTCGTCTTCGACCTGGTCGGTCGCGACCCCCGTGTCGTGGCCGGTTACTGGAGGCAGGTCGATGCGGGCGGCGCATTCGACCTGGCCGGTACGCCCTACCTGGAGCGCCTGCCCGAGTTCGGTTTCGTCTCCGGCAGCAGCACGCACGCGGACCGGCTCGAGACGATCCGCAAGATATGGGCGGAGCATGCGGTCATGATCGATACGCATACCGCCGACGGGGTCAAGGTAGCGATGGAGAATATGGTCGATGGCACACCGATGGTCGTCCTGGAGACGGCGCAGCCGGTCAAGTTCGCGGAGACTATCCGCGAGGCGCTCGGGCGAGATCCGGAACGCCCCGAGGAACTTGTCGGAATCGAATCACTGCCTCAGCGCGTCGAGGTCATGGCGCCAGACGCCGAGGAAGTAAAGCGTTTCATCGCAGCCCGCGTCGGCCAATGAGCCACGGCGGCGCGCTGCGGTCGGTCATCCCGCGCTACTGTACTTCACTCCTCGACGTGTCGGAGCGACAGATCCAGGGCACGCACGTCCTTGGTGAGACTGCCGATCGAGATACGGTCCACACCGGTTTCCGCAATGGCGCGCACACGCTCCAGGTTGACGCCGCCTGAGGCCTCCAGTTCGGCGCGGCCGGCGGTGATCCGGACCGCTTCGCGCATGATCTCGAGCTCCATGTTGTCGAGCAGAATCATCGTTGCTCCCGCCTCCAGGGCCTCGCTCAACTGATCGAGTCGTTCCACCTCGACCTCGATGAATACGTTGGACGGAGCGATTTCGCGCGCCTGCATGACGACCTTGCCGATCCCGCCTGCGGCGATGACGTGGTTCTCCTTGATCAGGATGCCGTCGTAAAGACCAATCCGGTGATTGACACCCCCTCCGGTTACGACCGCGTACTTCTGGGCCAGGCGCAGTCCCGGGAGCGTCTTGCGTGTGTCCACGATCTTGGCTCCAGTGCCGGCCACCGCGTCGACAAATCTTCGCGTGATCGTGGCCGTGGCCGACAGGAGTTGAAGGAAATTCAAGGCAGTCCGTTCGGCGGTCAATAGTTCGCGTGCGCCGGCGACCACGTCGCAGAGGGTTTGACCCGATTCGACGGCGTCGCCGTCCGCGACGTGCCATAGTACGGTCGCAGTGGGATCGAGTGCAGCAAAGGTCGCATCGAACCACGCGGTACCGCAAACGATGGCCGCTTCGCGTGTGACCACGCGACCCCGGGCATCCGTGGCGGCGGGGATCAGTTGGGCAGTCAGATCGCCGGTTCCGATGTCCTCGGCGAGGGCGACTGCGACGTTGCGCTGGATTTCCACGCGGAGCTGTTCGGAGAGCGTCATGACGAAGTCGGGTCCGGGCAAAGCTTGATTCTAGCAGGCTGCGGGCAGGGCAAAATCCAGATCGGATCGCATTCCGGCGCTGCTCATGTCTTGTGTCGTAGCGCGACCGGTTTGCTTCGGCTGTCGAAGGCGATGATGGCGCCGGCGACGGCGATGGTAAGAATGCCCACAAAAGCGGCACTGTCGGGAAAATGACCGAAAACGATCCACCCCATCAGGGTCGCCAAGATCAACTGCACGTAAAGGATGGGGGACAGGACCGACGCCGGAGCGTCGCGGAAAGCCTTGATCAGCAGGAAGTGCCCGACACCGCCATAGATGCCGAGAGAAGCGATCATGAGTGCATCGAGCAAGCCGGGCATCTGCCCGGTCCAGATCCACGGCAGGGCAAGCGACATGCCGATGGTGCCGATCAGCGCAGTGTAGAACAGCATGGTGACGGAGGTTTCGGTGCTCGAGAGCTGCCGCGTGAGGATCTGGTAGAGCGCGTAGCAGACCGCCGCGGCGAGCGCGAGCAGGATGCCGTCAGTCACCAGACCGCTGCCCGGACGCGCGATCAGCAGCACCCCGGCAAAGCCGATGATCACGGCGGCCCAGCGAAGGGTGCCGATCTGCTCGCCCAGCACGGGACGGGCGAGCAGCGTGACCAGCAGCGGCGCGGCGAAGACGATTGCAGTGGTTTCCGCAAGGGGCATGCGGGCGAACGCAGCCATCGCGAAGAAGGTGGTGAACAGCAGGCAGATCGCCCGCACGATCTGGCGTGCGGGCCGGGTGGTGGTGACGAGTCGCAGACGCATCGACGGCGCAAGAAAGATCACCATGAGCAGGAAGTGCACCGTGTACCGCGACCACACCAGCATCGGCACGGGGTGTCTGGCGCCGAGGTGCTTGGCCGTGCTGTCGAGCAGCACGAACAGAAACAGGGCACCGAGCAGCATGACGACGCTGCGCGCGAGACGTGGGGAAGTTTCGGGCATTTGGGTCGGGTCAGTGGCCGTCGCGATTCGATTCGATCATCCAGCCATTGAAGACGCCGCGCGCCGCGTCGACCACTTCTCCCGCGGTCAGTCCGATAGGTCCGATGCCCTCGCGTGCGAGCCGGTCCGCCGCCGCACCATGCAGGTGCACGGCCGCGATCAGTGCGGGCTCCGCAGGCCAACCCTGGGCAAGAAGACTGGCAATCAGTCCGGTAAGGACGTCCCCCATTCCTGCGGTAGCCATGCCCGGGTGGCCGGTGCCGTTGATGAACCACCTGCCATCCGGGGTCGCTATCACGCTGCCGCAACCTTTGAGGACGACCATTGCATTGTAGCGGGCGGCCAACGCGGTCGCCGCGGCGACGCGGTCATTCTGCACGTCGGCCGTATTGACGCCGAGCAGGCGTCCGGCTTCGGCCGGATGGGGGGTGAGCAGCGTCGCCTGATCGCGCGCGTAAAGGACTTGCCGGTAGTGCGCGGTTGCCGCCAGGAGATTGAGCGCGTCGGCGTCGAGCACCAGCGGCAGATTGGTCTGGATCGCAAGTTCGAACAGCGCGGTAGCCTCGTCGCTGCTGCCGAGTCCCGGGCCGACCGCCAGCACCGTGGCAACGGACGGGATCGCATCTGGCCGCTTGAGCATCAATTCGGGTTGCACGGGGTCCAGGCTCGGGACACCCGCGTCGATGAGCCCGACAAAGACCTTGCCGGCACCAAGTTTGAGTGCTGCGCGCCCGGCCAGGATGGCCGCACCCGTCATTCCCGGGGCGCCGCCGAGGATCCCCGCGCCGCCATAGCTTCCCTTGTGGGTGTTGAAATGACGAGGTCTGAGATGGCTGCGGAACAGGTCGGGCTGGATCCTGTGCCCGTCCGCGGGTTGTTCGCCGTTGGTTGCGATATCCAGGTGACGTACCGTCACCACCCCTGCGTGGTCGGGCCCGTCCAATGTCAACAGTCCTGGCTTCAGACCGAGGAAGGTCAGCGTATGGGTTGCCCGGAAGGCCGTGCCGAGCACGCAACCGGTGTCGGCATCGAGCCCGCTTGGGATGTCGATAGCCATCCGCGGCGCAGCCTGGGCGTTGAGCGAGGCGATCCATTCTGCGTAGCGGCCCGTGACGGGGCGCTGCAGCCCGATGCCGAAGAGCGCGTCGGCCACCAGGGCCCAGCCGCTGTCGGGTACGGGCGGAAACTCGTGCGTTACATCACCGCCCACCTCGCGCCAGGACTGCAGGGCGGCGCGTGCGTCGGGTGGAAGCTTGTCTTCGTTGCCCGCGAAGGCCACCGTCACGGCACGTCTGGCCTCGAGCAGCCGGCGCGCCATCACGAAACCGTCTCCCCCGTTATTGCCGGGGCCGCACACGATCAGGATGGGGCCGCCGCGGTCCATGGTCAGGCGAAATGCTTCCTCGGCCGCTGCCCGTCCTGCGCGTTCCATCAGTGGTGGGTCCGCGTCGGCCATTGCCTTGTGCTCGATGGCACGAATTCCGGCGACCGTATAGATGGGCTGAACGGACTCGAACATGGGTACTCCGGGTGAAACGGGCACGAAGATGCGATTGTACGCGGCCGCTCAGACCTCGAAGCTGCCGCGTCGCTTTTCGATCCGCGTTTCCTGCAACAAATCGACTGAACCGTCCTCCCGCGCGAGTTCGAGCCGAACGGTGAAGCCCCACAGCCGCGCGAAGTGTTTCATCACTTCGTCGGCGGAATCCTCGAGGGGGCGTTCCCGATAGGGTTGATGCCGCAAGGTGATCGAACGGTCGCCGCGCAGGTCGACATTCCACACCTGGATGTTTGGCTCGCGGCTGCCGAGGTTGTACTGCTCTGAGAGGATCTCGCGGATACGCCGATAGCCCGCATCGTCGTGAATCGCCGAAACCCTGAGTTTGTCATCTTCTTCATCGTCCAGCACCGAGAACATCCGAAACTCGCGGATGACCGTGGGTGAAAGATACTGTGCGATGAAGCTCTCATCCTTGAAACTACGCATCGCAAAATCGAAGGTCTTGCGCCAGTCGCTTCCCGCGATGTCGGGAAACCAGCGCCGGTCCTCCTCGGTCGGCTTCTCGCAGATGCGCCTGATGTCCTGCCACATTGCGAAGCCAAGCGCGTACGGGTTGATCCCGCTGTACCAGCGATCCTTGTATGCGGGCTGGTAGATCACGTTGGTGTGCGATTGGAGAAACTCGAGCATGAAGCTGTCGGCCAGCAGACCTTCGTCGTACAGGCGGTTCAAGATCGTGTAATGCCAGAAGGTCGCCCAGCCTTCGTTCATCACCTGGGTCTGGCGCTGCGGGAAGAAGTACTGCGAGATCTTGCGCACGATGCGCACCACCTCACGTTGCCATGGCTCGAGCAGGGGCGCGTGCTTCTCGATGAAGTAGAGCAGGTTCTCCTCCGGCTCGGGCGGGAAGTTGCGCCTGGGCGCATCATCCTGTCGCACATCCATCTGCGGCAGGGTGCGCCAGAGTTCGTTGACCTGACTCTGGAGATACTCCTCGCGTTCGCGCTGGCGCATCTGTTCCTTGGCCAGCGAGAGTTTCTGCGGGCGCCGATAGCGGTCCACGCCGAGATTCATCAGTGCATGGCAGGAATCGAGCAGCAGTTCGACCTCGTCTTCGCCGTGACGCTCCTCGCACTGGGTAATGAAGTTTCGCGCGAAGATAAGGTAATCGATGATCGCGTCGGCATTGGTCCAGGTGCGGAATAGATAGTTGCCCTTGAAGAAGCTGTTGTGGCCGTAGGCTGCATGCGCGATCACCAGTGCCTGCATCGTCAGCGTATTTTCCTCCATCAGATAGGCGATGCAGGGATTGGAATTGATGACGATCTCGTAGGCCAGACCCATCTGGCCACGGCGGTACCCTTTCTCGGTGGCCAGGAAGTGCTTGCCAAACGACCAGTGGTGATAGTTCACTGGCATGCCGACTGAGGCGTAGGCGTCCATCATCTGTTCAGCGGTGATCAGTTCTATCTGCACCGGATAGGTGTCGAGGCCGAAGTCGCTGGCGACTCGCGCAATCTCGAGGTGGTAGCGTTCGATCGCATCGAAGGTCCATTCCGAGCTGTCGGGGAGGGCGTCCTTTTGCTTGGGTCGGCGCGTCATGCAAGGTTCTTCCTGAACAGTTCACGGAATACCGGGTAGATCTGGGCCGGTTCCTCGATGTTTTGCATTGCAAAGTTGGGATGTGTGCCGAGCAGTTTCTCGTATTCGCGCCAGAGGTTCTGCGGCTCGCCCGGGGTGATCTCGACGTACGCGAAGTATTGGCAGTAAGGAAGAATCCGCGCGTCGAGTATTTCGCGGCAGATGGGGGAGTCATTGTCCCAGTTGTCGCCGTCCGATGCCTGTGCGCCGTAAACGTTCCAGTTGCCGCCGGCGTAGCGCTCCCGCAGGATATCGTGCATCAGATTCAACGCGCTCGACACCACTGTCCCACCCGATTCCCGCGAATGGAAGAATTCCTCTTCATCGACTTCCTTGGCGACGGTGTGGTGACGAATGAATACCACCTCGATGTGTTCGTAGGTCCGTGTCAGGAACAGGTAGAGAAGCATGAAGAAGCGCTTTGCCGTGGCCTTCTTTTCCTCGTCCATCGAACCGGACACGTCCATCACGCAGAACATGACTGCCTGCGTGGTCGGCCTGGGCACGCGGATGCGGTTGTTGTAGCGTAGATCGAAGCTGTCGATGAAGGGGATGGCATCGATCTTTGCGCGCAGTTTTGCGATCTCGTCGCGTAGTGCGCGAACGTCCTCGTGCTCTTCGCCGAGGGTGGCAATCGCTTCCTCTAGGTCTTGCTCCAGTTCTCGCAGCCGCGCATGGAAGGGCGATCCGAGAGCGAGCCGGCGTCCGAGCGCGCCGCGCAGCGAACGCACGATGTTGATGTTGGCAGGTGAGCCATCGGACGAAAAGCCTGCCCGTTGCGTCCTGAAGTCGGTAATCTTGGCCAGTTGAGTGCGAACGAGGTCCGGCAATTCGAGATCATCGAAGAAGATATCGAGAAATTCCTCGCGCGAAAGGTGAAAGACGAAGTCATCCTCGCCTTCGCCCTCGTTGCTCGCCCTGGTGCCCCTTCCGCCCGCACCCTGCGGTGGTCGATTGATCGCATCGCCGCTGAGAAACTGATCGTTACCGGAGTAAACCTGTTCCCAGATACCACCGCTTCCATGCTGGAAATGCGGCTCGCTCAGGTCGCGCGAAGGAATCGAGATCTGTTCGCCATTGTCGAGGTCGCGAATCGAGCGATCGCTGATAGCGTCGTTTACGGCGCGGCGAATCTGCCTCTTGAAGCGGCGCAGGAAGCGCTGACGATTCACCGCGCTTTTCTTCTTGCTGTCGAACCGGCGATCGATGATCCGGACCATCGAGGATCTCCATTCGGAAGGAATCAGGGCTCACGCGAGCCAGTCGCAATGGGGGGTGACAGGCCCGCCCGCTGCGGTCACCCGGTCGCGATGCGGCTGCCGGCAAGCCGCTCAGGATGATTTTCGCACCCTCAAGTACCACTCGCACAGCAGGCGCACCTGCTTCTCCGTATAACCCTTGTCAATCATGCGATCCACGAAATCCTGGTGTTTCCTCTGTTCGTCGGCGCTCGCCTTTGCATTGAAGCTGATGACCGGCAGGAGGTCCTCGGTGTTCGAGAACATCTTCTTCTCGATCACCCCGCGCAGCTTTTCGTAACTGGTCCAGCTCGG
Organism: Rhodocyclaceae bacterium; assembly: GCA_035443825.1. Taxonomy (GTDB): domain Bacteria; phylum Pseudomonadota; class Gammaproteobacteria; order Burkholderiales; family Rhodocyclaceae; genus DAOMNN01. The sequence goes on from DAOMNN010000025.1 coordinate 34,839, forward strand.
GTTCTTGCCGTCGTTCTTCGCGCGGGCTCGAAGCACGAAGTTGACGACCTCGTTGCGGAAGTCCTTGGGGTTGCTGATCCCGGCCGGCTTCTCGATCTTCTCGAGTTCGTCATTGAGTGCGCTGCGGTCGAGGATCTCGCCCGTGTTCGGGTCACGGAACTCCTGATCCTGGATCCAGAAATCGGCATAGGTGACGTAACGGTCGAAGATGTTCTGACCATACTCGGAGTAGCTCTCCAGGTAGGCCGTCTGGATCTCCTTGCCGATGAACTCCGCATAGCGTGGCGCGAGGTACTCCTTGATGAACCCCAGATAGCGCGCCTCGGTCTCGGGCGGGAACTGCTCGCGTTCGATCTGCTGTTCCAGCACATACATCAGGTGTACCGGATTGGCTGCGACCTCGCGGTGATCAAAATTGAATATCTTGGATAAGGCCTTGAAAGCAAAGCGGGTGGACAGACCGGTCATGCCTTCGTCGACACCCGCATAGTCCCGATACTCCTGCAGGCTCTTGGCCTTTGGATCGGTGTCCTTCAGGTTCTCTCCATCGTAGACGCGCATCTTCGAATAGATGCTCGAGTTCTCCGGCTCCTTGAGTCGCGACAGGACCGCGAACTGGGCCATCATCTGCAAGGTGTCGGGTGCGCACGGTGCCTCGGATAGAGAACTGTCGGCAAGCAGCTTCTCGTAAATGTGGATCTCGTCCGACACACGCAGGCAGTAGGGCACCTTGACGGTGTAGATGCGGTCGAGAAAGGCCTCGTTGTTCTTGTTGTTCTTGAACGCGACCCATTCCGACTCATTGGAGTGCGCCATCACGATGCCATCGAACGGAATCGCACCGAAACCTTCGGTTCCCTTGTAGTTGCCTTCCTGCGTGGCGGTCAGCAGGGGGTGCAACACCTTGATCGGCGCCTTGAACATTTCGACGAACTCAAGCAGGCCGCGGTTGGCAAGGCACAGGCCACCCGAGTAGCTGTAAGCATCGGGGTCGTCCTGGGAGTACTGCTCGAGCTTGCGTATGTCGATCTTGCCGACGAGCGAGGAGATGTCCTGGTTGTTTTCGTCCCCCGGTTCGGTCTTCGATACGGCGATCTGCCTGAGCACCGACGGGCGCAACTTCTCCACCCGGAATCGGGTGATGTCGCCTCCGTATTCGTTCAGGCGCTTGACTGCCCACGGGCTCATGATGGTGTTCAGGTAGCGGCTCTGGATTCCGAAGTCATCCTCCAGCAGGGCGCCGTCCTCGTCCAGATCGAACAGACCGAGCGGTGACTCGTGTACGGGTGAGCCCTTGATCGCGTAGAACGGCACCTTCTCGATTAGCGACTTGAGCTTTTCTGCAAGGGACGACTTGCCGCCGCCGACGGGGCCGAGCAGGTAGAGAATCTGCTTCTTCTCTTCGAGTCCCTGTGCTGCGTGACGGAAATAGGCAACGATGTGCTCGATGACTTCCTCCATCCCGTAGAAGTCGCGGAACGCCGGATAGAGCTTGAGCATCTTGTTCGAAAAGATCCGCGACAGGCGGGGGTCGAGGCGGGTGTCGACGAGTTCCGGCTCCCCGATCGCCATAAGCATGCGCTCGGCGGCGGTGGCATAGGCGGACCGATCCGACTTGCACAGCTCGAGATACTCCTGAATCGACATCTCCTCTTCGCGAGTTGCTTCGAATCGGGCCTGATAGGCGTTGAAGATGCTCATCGGTAGTCTCCTTGTTCAGTCCTGTCCGCGAAGGGCGGTCGAGAATGGCCGTGCGACGCCGCCACGTTGTCGCGGAACCTCGCGACTCGATCGTCGTCACATGCGCGGCCGTCGCGAGATCCACTGGACAGCAACTCCGGCATGTCAGGACGGGGTGGCGATCTCACCGTTGAGAGAGTCGTCAATGGCGTCGAGTTCCTCAAAGGGTAGCACCGTCCACAGGTCCTTTCGGGATCATTTGTTCGCATGGATTCCGGCTGGAAGGAAGGCGGCGGCGCTGTGCTAGAATTAGCCTTTTCGCACGATTTTGCGTCGATGACGATTGGCCTTCCCGAGGTCGGCAATGAGACCGGCTCGGGAGATTGAATCATCGACAAATACATAGACTTGTCAGGGAACAATTGATGCAGAACGACCAGGAAACTCAGAGCGCTCTCGAACGCCGCATCGACATGTCGGTCCCCATGGCCGACATTGACCGGGAAGTGGACAGCCGCCTCAAGCGCATGGCCCGTACGGTAAAAATGCCGGGTTTCCGCCCGGGCAAGGTACCGATGAAGATCGTCGCGCAGACCTATGGGTACCAGGTACGATCCGAAGCCATAGGCGCCGCGGTAGAGAAAGTGTTCGGGGAGAAGGTGCGCGAGCAGAATCTGCGTATCGCGGGTAGCCCGCGGATCGAGCCGAAGGAGGCTGCCGGTGACGGCGCGCTGGAATTCACTGCGGTGTTCGAGGTCTATCCGGAGGTGGCGCTCGGCGAGCTTTCCGCACAGACCGTGGAACGGCCGGTGCTGACCGTCGGGGATGCCGAGGTTGACAAGACAATCGACGTTCTGCGCAAGCAGCGGACGACTTTCCACGAGGCAGATCGGGAGGCACGGGAGGGTGACCGCGTCGTCATCGACTTCACCGGACGCAAGGACGGAGAAGTCTTCGAGGGTGGTCAGGCAGAGGACTTCCCGTTCGTCGTCGGCGCCGGTGCGATGCTGAAGGACTTCGAGACCGCGGTTCAGGGCCTCAGGGCTGGGGAGTCGAAGACTTTCGACATGACTTTCCCCGAGGATTACCACGCCGCGAACCTTGCCGGTCAGGCGGTCCAGTTCGAGATCACGGTGAAGCGTGTCGAAGCGCCGGCGCTGCCGGAGATCGATGGCGATTTCGCACGTGCCCTGGGAGTGGCCGACGGTGATGTCGGCAAGCTTCGTGATGAGGTCCGGAGCAATCTCGAGCGCGAGGTCAAACGTCGTATCCAGGGCAAGGTCAAGGAGCAGGTCATGAATGCGCTGCTCGCGGTCAATCCGATTGAAGTCCCGAAGGCGCTGATCGGGGCCGAGTCGCAGCAACTCGCAGAGAATGCGAAGCGTGACCTCGAGATGCGCGGCATGAACGCCAAGGACATCCCGGTCGATCCGTCCTGGTTCACGGAGCAGGCCGAGCGCAGGGTCAAGCTGGGTCTCATCATGGCCGAACTGGTGAAGGTCAATGACTTGTTCGCCAAGCCTGAACAGGTCAGAACTCTGATCGATGAAATGGCTCAGAGCTACGAGGATCCGTCGGAACTCGTACGTTGGTATTACGCTCAACCGGAGCGACTTTCCCAGGCGGAAGCCGTCGTGGTCGAGGATAATGTGGTCGCGTGGGTGATGTCGCAGGTTCAGGTTACGGACAGCGAAATCAGCTTTGATGAACTGATGGGAAATGCAGCCTGAGTCTGCGAAGGGTCGGCCAATGAACACCTCAACACCTGATGGCGGCAGCCCCTGGAACCCGGTCGGACTCGGCCTGGTTCCGATGGTGGTCGAGCAGAGCGGGCGCGGAGAGCGTGCCTACGACATTTACTCGCGCCTTCTGAAGGAACGTGTGGTGTTCCTCGTCGGGCCGGTCAATGACGTCACCGCGAATCTCATCGTGGCGCAATTTCTGTTCCTGGAGTCTGAGAATCCGGACAAGGACGTCTATTTTTACATCAACAGCCCGGGCGGTTCGGTGAGCGCCGGGCTCGCGATCTACGATACCATGCAGTACATCAAGCCCAGCGTCAGTACGCTGTGCATCGGCCAGGCTGCCAGCATGGGCTCGTTCTTGCTGGCGGCGGGCGAGAAGGGCAAGCGCTTCTGTCTGCCCAACTCGCGCATCATGATTCACCAGCCGCTGGGGGGCTTTCAGGGGCAGGCGTCGGACATCGAGATCCATGCGCGCGAGATCCTGAACATCCGTGCACGGCTGAACGAAATGCTGGCTGTCCACACGGGCCAGCCCATCGAACGGATCGAACGCGATACCGATCGCGACAATTTCATGAGCGCAACCGACGCGGTCGAGTACGGCATCGTAGACAAGGTGCTGACTTCCCGCGCCGAAAGCTGATTGCGGAGATAGCGATGACCGATAAGAAGACAGGTGGCGAGAAGCTGCTCTATTGCTCCTTTTGCGGCAAGAGTCAGCATGAGGTGCGCAAGCTGATCGCAGGTCCGTCGGTCTTCATCTGCGACGAGTGCATCGAGCTGTGCAACGACATCATCCGCGACGAGATGATGGAGAGCGCGGGCGGAGAGGGTGCGCGGAGCAGCCTGCCGACACCACGCGAAATCTGCGAGATTCTCGATCAGTACGTGATCGGACAATCACAGGCCAAGCGCAATCTGTCCGTCGCGGTCTACAACCACTACAAGCGTCTGCGCCACCTCTCCGGAGACAAGGACGAAGTCGAACTGTCCAAGAGCAATATCCTGCTCATCGGCCCGACCGGCTCGGGCAAGACATTGCTTGCACAGACGCTGGCGCGATTGTTGAACGTGCCCTTCGTGATGGCCGATGCGACTACCCTGACCGAAGCCGGCTACGTCGGCGAGGATGTCGAAAACATCATCCAGAAGCTCCTTCAGAAGTGCGAATACGAAGTCGAGAAGGCACAGCAGGGTATCGTCTATATCGACGAGATCGACAAGATTTCGCGCAAGTCCGACAATCCGTCGATCACGCGCGACGTGTCGGGCGAGGGTGTGCAGCAGGCGCTGCTGAAGCTGGTGGAGGGTACGACGGCTTCCATTCCGCCACAGGGCGGACGCAAGCATCCGAATCAGGATTTCATTCAGGTCGACACCACCAACATCCTCTTCATCTGCGGCGGTGCCTTCGACGGGCTCGAGAAGGTCATCCGCGAACGCACGGAAAAGGCTGGCATCGGTTTCGGTGCGGAAGTGAAGAGTCGCAGCGGCAAGAATGCGTCGGAGTCCTTCCGCTACGTGGAGCCTGAAGATCTGGTGAAGTTCGGGCTGATACCCGAGTTCGTCGGTCGTCTCCCGGTCGTCGCGACGCTTCAGGAACTTGACGAGGAGGCGCTCATCCGCATTCTCATCGAGCCCAAGAATGCCCTGGTGAAGCAGTACCAGAAACTGTTTGGGATGGAGGGTGTCGAACTCGAGATTCGTCCGGCGGCGCTTCACGCGGTCGCTCGCAAGGCGATTGGACGCAAGACTGGCGCGCGCGGTTTGCGCTCCATTCTGGAGGCGGCTTTGCTCGACATCATGTATGACCTTCCCGGACTCGAAGGTGTCGAGAAGGTTGTGGTCGACGAAGGAACCATTGAGGATGGCGCCCAGCCGCTGCTGATCTACGCTGACCAACAGAAGGTATCCGGTTCGAACTGAATGAATCTGCGCGCAGCTTGATTTTCGCGGTCGAATCCCCACATACCTCAACATATCCCCCCGAGGTAGATCAAAATCATGTCAAGCCCGCTTGAACTCCCCAACGAGCAGCTCGAACTACCGCTGCTGCCCCTGCGCGACGTAGTCGTATTTCCACACATGGTCATTCCGTTGTTTGTGGGACGACCGAAATCGATTCGGGCGTTGGAAAACGCCATGGAATCCGACAAGAGCATCCTGCTGATCGCGCAGAAGTCTGCCGCGAAGGATGAGCCGGGCGCCGACGACCTGTACGGTGTCGGTTGTGTCGCGAACATTCTGCAGATGCTCAAATTGCCCGACGGCACGATCAAGGTGCTGGTGGAGGGCGTTCAGCGCGCCCGCGTGGACTCGGTCGAGGACATGCCCAATCTGTTCGTTGCCAAGGTCACCCCGGTACCACTGCCCGAAGGTGACGAGAACGAGGTCGAGGCCTTGCGGCGGGCAATCATTGCCCAGTTCGACCAGTACGTGAAACTGAACAAGAAGATCCCACCCGAGATTCTCGCGTCGCTTTCGGGTATCGAGGATGCGGGACGTCTCGCCGACACGATCGCCGCACATCTGCCGCTCAAGCTCGAGCAGAAGCAGGAAGTCCTGGAGATCCTGGGGACGGCCGAGCGGCTCGAGAAGCTCCTCTCGCAGATGGAAACCGAACTGGACATCCTGCAGGTCGAGAAGCGCATCCGCGGCCGCGTCAAGCGCCAGATGGAGAAGAGTCAGCGCGAGTATTACCTCAACGAGCAGGTCAAGGCCATCCAGAAGGAACTTGGCGAAGGCGAAGAAGGTGCCGACCTTGAGGAGATGGAGAAGAAGATCAGGTCCGTCGGCATGCCGAAGGAGGCTTTGGCAAAGGCTCAGGGCGAGTTCAAGAAACTGCGCCTGATGTCTCCCATGTCCGCCGAGGCGACGGTCGTGCGCAACTATATCGAGACCCTGATCGGCCTGCCGTGGAAGAAGAAGTCGCGCGTCAGCAAGGATCTCGCTGCCGCGGAGAAGATCCTCGACCGCGACCACTATGGTCTCGAGCGGGTCAAGGAACGCATCGTCGAATATCTTGCCGTGCAGCAGCGCGTAGACAAGGTCAAGGCTCCGATCCTGTGTCTGGTCGGCCCTCCGGGTGTCGGCAAGACCTCGCTCGGTCAGTCGATCGCGAAGGCGACGAATCGCAAGTTCGTGCGCATGGCGCTGGGGGGTGTGCGTGACGAGGCCGAGATTCGCGGCCATCGCCGCACCTACATCGGTTCGATGCCAGGCAAGATCCTGCAGAACATGAATAAGGTCGGTGTGAAGAATCCGTTGTTCCTGCTCGACGAGGTCGACAAACTCGGCATGGATTTCCGCGGCGACCCGAGTTCGGCGTTGCTGGAAGTGCTCGACCCCGAGCAGAACCACACCTTCCAGGATCATTACATCGAAGTCGATTTCGACCTTTCGGACGTGATGTTCGTCGCGACCGCGAATACGCTGAATATCCCGGCCGCGCTCCTGGACCGGATGGAAGTGATCCGCCTTTCCGGTTACACGGAAGACGAGAAGGTCAACATCGCTACGCGCTACCTGCTTTCCAAGCAGATGAAGAGCAACGGCCTGAAGAGCGAGGAGTTGTCGATCACGGAAGAGGCCTTGCGCGACATTTGCCGCTACTACACACGTGAAGCAGGCGTGCGCAGTCTTGAGCGCGAGATCTCCAAGATCTGCCGCAAGGTCGTCAAGGCACTGGTGCTCAGAAAGCGCAGCACCAAGATCGTGGTCAACGCGAAGAATCTCGACAAGTATCTCGGGGTGCGCAAGTTCTCCTTCGGTATGGCGGAGAAGCAGAACCAGATCGGGCAGGTGACGGGGCTTGCATGGACCGAGGTGGGTGGCGAATTGCTGACCATCGAGGCGGTCGTGCTCCCGGGCAAGGGCAAGGTGGTCACGACGGGCAAGCTGGGTGAAGTGATGCAGGAGTCGATCCAGGCAGCGTTGTCGGTCGTGCGCAAGCGCGCACGCTCACTCGGGATTCCAGAGGATTTCTATCAGAAGAGCGACATCCACATCCACCTTCCGGAAGGCGCCATTCCGAAGGATGGTCCGTCTGCGGGATCGGCGATCACGACCGCACTGGTTTCGGTACTGACGGGTATCCCGGTACGCTGTGAGGTTGCGATGACGGGTGAGATCACCCTGCGGGGCGAGGTGTTGCCGATCGGAGGACTCAAGGAAAAGCTCCTGGCGGCTGTGCGTGGCGGTATCACCAAGGCGCTGATTCCCGAGGAAAACGTCAAGGATCTGGCCGAGATTCCGGAGAACATCAAGAATGCGCTCGAGATCGTTCCGGTGAGATGGATCGACAAGGTTCTGGAGTATGCGCTCGAACGGGAACCCAAGCCGTTGGCGGATGAACTTCCCGTTCCGGCGGAGGTTACGGCCGCATCGACCGGTGACGCCGAACCTGTGCGCAAGAGTACCCGCGCGCATTGATTTTTTTGTGACGTCTGGTCTTTTCATTGATGCGACGTGCACTTGCACGCCGCATCTTTTGTTGACACGTCCGAATGCCGCGCGCTATAAAACCGGTGCAGGGCAGAGGCGGCTTGGACATCCGTCACTCGCGGCTTCTAGGTTCTCATGACGGTGCGCACACCCACAACTCTGGAGGGGGTTTACGTGAACAAATCAGAACTGGTTGATCAGATCGCCGCCGGTGCCGACATTTCCAAGGCGGCAGCCGGCAGAGCGCTCGATGCAGCGGTATCAGCGGTCAAGAAGGCGCTAAAGAGTGGCGACAGCGTGACCCTGGTGGGCTTCGGGACATTTCACGTGGGTGATCGTGCGGCACGCACGGGACGAAACCCGCGTACGGGGAAAAGCATCAAGATCAAGGCAGCAAAAGTTCCAAAATTCCGCGCTGGCAAAGGCCTGAAGGATGCCGTAAAATAACGGGCTTGCCTGAGGCCCGCCTCGGGCCAGTGCGGGTGCTTAGCTCAGTTGGTAGAGCGTCGCCCTTACAAGGCGAATGTCGGCGGTTCGACCCCGTCAGCACCCACCATTTTCCCCAAAGGCCAGAGAATTTTCTGGCCTTTGCCATTTCTGTCCAGATCACTTTCGGGTCCATGCTCTGCAGTTCTCCCGTGGCGTAACCTGCTCCGCAGCGCCGTGCATGACGCCCGGCGCTCCTGGGGCCATCGGATCAGGGCGATTGCGTCGTGTGCGGATGTCTCCGGGTCCGATCGAATCAAGGATGCAGGCCAATGGCTCGTAAACTCGTTGTCAAGCGCGGCAGGAAAGTTGGAGCCGGTCCAGGGGCCCTGGTGCACATCGGGAGGCGACCCGACACGGAAGCAGTGATCAGTGTGATCGACTACGACCAGGCGACCCTGCAGGAGCGCCAACAGGCCGATCTGAAGGGGTGCAAGGCGTATCGGGACGGGGAGTCGGTGTCGTGGGTGAATGTCGTT